>JAEYRZ010000176.1 GCA_023435265.1 Pseudomonadota bacterium | reverse complement strand
ATCATAGACCAGTGCGAACTGGAGGCGCTTCTTGGCGGTATCTTTACTTCCGCCGTCCCCACCGAAAAGCTTCCTGAACACCGCGTTTAGCATGGTTTTCCCCTATTTGCCGAAGCCGATTCTGGCGCCGAAGCGTTTCCAGAAGGATTTGTTGACGGTCGGGACCTGAACCGGCAGATCCGGTTGTCCGTTGAGGCGCTTGCCGATACGCCGGAACGCCTGCCCGGCCCTGGAGTCGGCCTGCATCACGATGGGCATTCCGCTGTTGGTCGACACCACCACCTGATCGTCGGCCTCCACCAGGCCCACGAGGTCGATGGACAGCACATCCATCACATCCCGGTGGCTGAGCATATCCCCGCGCTCCACCATGGCCGGCACGATGCGGTTGACCAGCAGCTTGGCCGGTATCTGCTTGGCGTACAGCAATCCGATCACCCGGTCCGCATCACGAATCGAAGAAACCTCCGGCGTGCACACCACGACCGCTTCATCCGCTGCGGCGACGGCGTTTTCGAAGCCGCGCTCGATGCCCGCCGGGCAATCCATGAGCGTGAAATCGAAGGTGGTACGCAATTCCTTGGCAATCCGGAGCATATCTTTGGGCGTCATCACATCCTTGTTGTCGCTCTGGGAGGCCGGGATCAGAAACAGGTTCTCGATGCGCCGATCCTTGATGGCCGCCTGCTGCAGCTTGCATTTGCCCCGTACGACATCCACGATGTTGAAGACGATCCGGTTCTCGAGCCCCATGACGACATCGAGATTGCGCAGCCCGATGTCCATGTCCACGACCGCGACCTTTTTGCCTTCCATAGCGAGGGCCGCCCCGATGGATGCCGTCGCCGTGGTTTTCCCCACGCCGCCTTTTCCGGAAGATATCACAATGATTTTACCCTGCATGGTTCACCTCGGATTCTTTTGAACGATGAGTCTGCGTGATCGAAATGCTCATCGAATCACGGGCCATGGAATGCGCTTGAACGGACTGGCCGACGAATAGTCATCCACGACAATCGCCCCTTCTTCGATATGGGCGATTTCGGGATTCGGCCGGCCGCCGGCCGGCAAACCCGCTGCGACGACATCTCCGATCTTGATCTGGGTCGGCCGGAAATCGAGCGCAAGAATTACGGCTCCCGGATGAGAGGGCTGCCCTGCGGCAGCGGTTCCGCAGAGGCTGCCGAGGACGATGATGTCTCCGCCGGCGATCAGTTCGCAGCCGGGGTTGACATCTCCCATGATGAGGAGATGCTTCTTGGATTGTACGGTCTGGCCGGACCTGATGCGGCCGGCCACGACCAGCGTGTCGCCGCTGGTCTGCGAAATCAGTTGGCGTGAATTCATCTTATACCGGTCGGAAGAAAGCGCCTGCTTTGCATGCGCTGTATTCTGCTGAGGGGTGATGGTTTCGAGCCTGTAGACATCTTTCAGATGTGCGCTGATCTGGCGGTAGCGCGCATCGGCTTCCCCGCCGCTGCCGGTGTCGACGATGACCCGTGCTTCGGGGGTCAGCTTCAGGGGTTCGAAGAGACGCGCCAACTCATCCTGCACCCAGGCGATCGGCTTCTCCTGTGCAATGCTGACGTAGAGGCTGTTTCCGATGCCTTTCAAGCGCACCGCTGGGGTTTCTTCGATCATTGGCTGCATGTCTTCTGATGTTGATCCGCCCGACGACGAAAAGACCATAATGAAATGGCGGATTGTGTGTCAAGCGTGAAAACACATCAACATCTGGTATTCTTTACGCCGTACTGGATAAGTCCAGGCATTGCCATGGCTTATCCGTTCCGAAGAAATCTCGCTTTTCACGGCCGCGCGCCGCGCCCAGACGCTTCAGGCGGTCTCGACAAGCCTGAACCGCCAGGCGCAGAACCATTCTTCGGGATGGGAATCCGGCGGGCAGCCGATGCACTCGGTGGCGATGCGCGGGTCGATACTTCTTGCAAAGTACGTGTACTCCACAAGGCCCGCCGATTTGCAGGGATAATCGGCCAGGCCCTGCCGGCGGCGCGCGGTTTGCACCCGGCACTGGTTCATCTGGAAGACCAGCGTGCGGTCGTCTTCGAACACGGCGGTCTGCGTATTCAAACGCGCATAGAGCCTGAAATTCAATGCCTGTGCAAGACCCTGCAGACCCGGCGCTTCACCGAGTCCGAGCAGCCGTTTGATGCTCCAGGCTTCGAAGGGGCTGAAATGGGCCCAGCAGCTGTCGTTGCAGCGCTTGGCCTCCAGTAGGTTCGAACTGAACTCCACGGCCTGAAACCACACGCCGTCGCTGACCAGCCAGTTCTTGGCCACGGCCTCAATCACCTTGAGCAGGGCGGGTTTGTCCAGTTTGCTCAAGGCCGCGGGCAGGCCGTCGACCACATCGAAGCCGAACGTTTCGCCCAGGCGCGCCATTTGAATTTTCAGATTTCTTTCGAAGACGCCGTCGAGCAGCGCCAGCGCCCGTTCCGTGCCCATCTGGTGCCGCACTTCGGTGAACCACAGGCCGTAGTGAATGATGAGCCGGTGCAGCAGATCCGTCAGCAGCTTCAGCAGGTCGGCGTGCGGGAGATCTTCGACCTGAAGCGCCTTTGTGGAATCGAGCATTGGGAACTCCTTTCCAGGCCGCCTTGCGACGACGCGACATCAGTTGGCGGGTTGCTGTGCAAAGATCGAAAGGTGTGCTATCCTGCTCCTGCGCGGCGGTCAACAAAGAATCGCGACGGCCGGCGCCCTCCCGGATGAAAAACCGCTGAAATAGTGCAGGAGCCTCCGATGAAACGGTGTGCATATCGAGCTATTTTGCCGCTCTTGTGTTTGGCTTTGCTTTGTTTCGAAGCCCCGGCCGACGAGGGCGCCTCCAATGCCCGCCCTGCCGCCACTCCCGTGCAGGAAATCAAGAACGATCTGCGAGAATCCGGCGCCGCGGTCAAGGCGACCGCCCGGAAGGTCAAGGAGGCGGTAAAGGAAGCGGCGCGTGAAACCAAACAATCGACCCGCAAGGCATTTCGGGAAACCCGTGAAGCGGTCAAGGAGGCGCTGCAGCGCCCCTGAGCCGGGCCGGTTCGCGCCCGCGCAACGTCCAGGACGATAGGCGTTTGCCTTGACCGACCCCCGGCGTACACGCCATAAAATACATGGCGGCCCGGACTGGCCGGGGGCATCCCCCGCCCTTATACCTCTCCCATGGACCAGGCCGATGACATCGCCGCCCGTCCGGGCCGGCGCATTTTGATTCCAACGGACAAGAACGACACGGCCATCCGGGCGGAAAACCGAATGCTCCGGATCACCCACTTGAATAAAGTGTTCTGGGACGATCTGAAGATCACCAAGCGTGACCTGCTGCAGTATTATGCCGATATCGCGCAGGTGTTGCTGCCGCACCTCCGTGACCGCGCCATGGTGATGAAGCGCTATCCCGACGGCATCGCCGGCGACTTCTTCTACATGAAGCGAACGCCCCGCCCGCGGCCGGAATGGGTCGAAACCTGCGCCATACGGCACGCCTCGGGCAATGTCATCGATTTTCCCAAAGTTCAGGGCCTGCCTTCACTGCTTTGGATGATCAATCTGGGCTGCATCGACCTGAATCCCTGGTACAGCCGCTGCGCCGATACCAACCGGCCTGATTATCTCCACTTCGACCTCGACCCGGTCGAGGGCGACCCAGCGGTGCCCTTTAAGCGCGTACGCGAGGCGGCCCTGCGCATCAAAGCCGCCCTTGATGCGCTCGGGATGCCGAGTTTTCCCAAGAGTTCGGGCTCGCGCGGCATCCATGTCTATGTCCCCATCGTGCGCGGACCGACCCAAAAGCAGGTCTGGCGCTTTGCCAAGGCTTTTTCCCAGAAGATGGCCGCACGTCATCCGGACCTGATCACGGCCGAATACCGTATTGCCAAACGTCCTCCGGGACGTGTGCTGGCCGACTACAACCAGAACGCCTGGGGCCGCACCCTGGCCTCGGCCTACTCGGTGCGTCCGCGTCCGGCCGCACCGGTGGCGGTTCCGCTGACCTGGCAGGAGGTGGCCGAAGGATTCGAAATCGCCGACCATACCATCGACAACGTTCCGTCGCGCGTGGCGCGGCACGGGGATCTCTGGCAGCCGCTGCTCGAGGCGCACGGCCGCGTGCGGCTGGAGACATACCTGTGAATCTGCCGATCCAGCCGCCTTTCGCCCCCATGGAAGCCCGCCTGGTGGACCGCATCCCCGTCGGGGCGGGATGGTTGTATGAACCCAAGTGGGATGGTTTTCGGTGCCTGATGTTCCGCGATGAAAACCGGGTCGTCCTGCAGTCCAAGTCCGGCAAACCGCTGGGGCGCTATTTCCCTGAAATGGTCCGCGACCTTCAAGGCCTTGCGCCGAACCGGTTTGTCCTGGACGGCGAGATCGTGGTGCCGGTGCAAGGCGTGTTCTCATTCGACGACCTTTTGCAGCGCATTCACCCGGCCGCCAGCCGCATCGACCGCCTGGCCCGCGAAACTCCGGCGCGCTTGATCCTGTTCGACCTGCTGGTCACCGCCGAGGGGACCGATCTCACCAGGGAGCCGCTGTCCGTTCGGCGCCGACGACTGGAAGCCTTCTCCCGAAGCTATCTTCAATCCGCCGGGCGGATTACGATCTCCGAGGCTGTAATAGATGCCCGGACCGCCGAGGCATGGCTGGCCGCAAGCGGCGCCGACCGGGACGGCGTCATCGCCAAACGCCTCGACCTGGCCTACCGTTCCGGCGAGCGCAGCGGCATGCAGAAGGTCAAGAAACGGCGTACAGCCGATTGCGTTGTGGGCGGTTTCCGCTACAGCACCGCCGCCTATGCGGGCGGCGGACTCGCGGGAGCCGAGCGCCGCGAGGTCGGTTCGCTCCTGCTCGGACTGTACGATGAGCAGGGATTGCTGCATCATGTGGGTTTTTGCTCGGGACTGAACGGAACCGAACGGCGTGCGCTGGTGGATCGCCTCGAACCGCTGATCGAACCACCGGGCTTCACGGGAAGCGCACCGGGCGGAGCGAGCCGCTGGAGTACCGAACGTTCCGGGCAATGGCACCCTCTGGCTCCGCGTCTGGTGGTCGAGGTCCAGTGGGATCACTTCACCGGCGGCCGTTTCCGTCACGGCACGCGCCTGTTGCGCTGGCGGCCCGACAAGCCGCCCCGGCAGTGCACCTTTGCGCAGGTCGCGCCGGGCACGTCGAACCGGCGCTGATCACGCGTTCCCGGGGCCGCCGAGCAGCGCCTTGACTGAGTCCAGGGTGTCGGCCTGGGACGGTGATTTGTCCCGGCGCCAGCGTGCAATGCGTGGAAAGCGCACGGCAATGCCCGATTTGTGCCGCGAAGAGGTCTGCAGGCCTTCAAACGCCAGTTCGAAAACCAGCTCCGGCTTGACCGCCCGCACCGGGCCGAACCGTTCGAGGGTATTGGTGCGGACGAAACGGTCCACCTGTCGGATTTCGGCATCGGTCAACCCCGAATAGGCCTTGGCGATGGGCACAAGCACGCCGTCCTGCCACACGCCGAAGGTGTAGTCGGTGTACAGTCCCGAGCGGCGCCCGTGGCCGGGCTGGGCATAGACCAGCACCGCATCGATGTGGAAGGGGTCGACTTTCCATTTCCACCAGTCGCCGCGCCGGCGGCCCACACGATAGGCGGATTCCCGGCGTTTGAGCATCAATCCTTCGACGCCGCGTGAACGCGCGTCCTGAATGGCCGCGACCAGATCGTCCCATTGGTTGAAGTGTACCTCGGGCGACAGGCCGATGCGCCTGTCCGGCGTTGTCTCCACCAGCGCCTGCAGAAGGGCGCGGCGTTCATCCAGCGTGCGTTCGCGCATATCCCGCGTTTCGTGTTCCAGAAGGTCGTAGGCGATCAGCGCCACCGGCGCCGCCTCCATGATCCGGGCATCGACCCGTTTACGGCCCAGGCGGCGCTGCAGGGCCGCAAAACCAAGGGGCGCATCCTTGCGCCAGGCGACCACCTCACCGTCCAGTACGCAGCCGTCCGGAAGCAGCGCCGCGGCTGTGGCCAGTTCCGGAAACGCCTGAGTGACCAGTTCCTCGCCCCGCGACCAGATAAAAACCTGCCCCTGCCGCTTGATGACCTGAGCGCGGATGCCGTCCCACTTCCATTCCGCCAGCCACGCCCGCGGGTCTCCCAGGTTTTCCGCAGACTGATCCAGGGGATAGGCGAGGAAAAAAGGATACGGGTGGCTGAGTGCACCGGCACCCGCCTCGCGGGCGACGAGTTGCTCAAAAAATTCCGGTGAGGGCGTCCAATCACCCATCAGGCGATGGGCGATCAAAGCGGCCTCGGCACCCGAAAATTGGGCCAGAGCGCGGGTCGTCAGGCGCTGTGACACACCGATGCGAAATTCACCGGTGATCAGCTTGTTCCAGACCAGGCGCTGGGTTCTGTCCATCCGGACCCAGGCCGACTGCATGGCGGCCTTGCGGCCCGCCTCATCGAGCGTTTGCATTGACAACAGATATGTTTCGATCCATGCATGCAGGGATTCGTCGGTGCTTTGCCCGGGTTCGGGCAAGAGCAAGGCGATGGTCTCGGCCAGATCGCCCACCTGGTGGTAGCATGCCTCGAACAGCCAGTCCGGCACGCCCGCCGTCTCGGCCGCCCATTGGGCCAGCTGGCGCGCGGACATGGCGCGCTTGGGCCGGCGGCCGATCAGGAAGTAAACCGCCCAGGCCGCATCGGCCGGTGGGGCCCGGTGCAGATATTCCATAATAGCGCGCAATTTGCGGTTGGTGCGCGTGGTGCTGTCCAATTCAGCATACAAATCTGCAAAGGCCCGCATCGATCACGCTTCGTCTTCTCCCGGATCGGGCATGTCGAGTGCACTGGCCCGCCGGCCGCCTTCATTCAGGTACCGCGCCAACTCGAGGGCGAAGCCGTGCGTCACCAGGACCGTTTCGGCCCCGCTTTGGTCGACGGCGGCCAACAGGCCCTCCCAATCGGCGTGATCGGAAAGCACGAAACCGCGCGCCAGGCTTCGTCGCCGCCGGTTGCCGCGGATCTGCATCCAGCCGGAAGCATAGGCCCGTTCGGCGCGCCTGAAACGCCTCGTCCACAAGGCATGATCGGCCGAGGGCGGCGCCAGGACCAGGGCGCCTTCGAATTGGCGCGGATCGGACACCGCACTCACCCGGCGGGTCTCAGGCAACGCAATACCGGAGTCTTGATAAACCTCGGTGACCGTCGCAACCGCGCCATGCAGGTATATCGGCCCGATCGATTCCAGTCCGGCCAGCACGCGCTGCGCCTTGCCCAGGGCATAGACGAAAAGAAGGCTCGTTTTGTGTTCGCGGCGGTTCAGGCCCCACCAGTGGTTGATTTGAGCCAGGACGCGATCGGCGGGCGGCCAGCGGAAGATCGGAAGGCCGAATGTCGATTCCATCACCAGGCCGTGGCAGTCCAAGGGTTCGAAGGAGGGACAGGTCGGATCGGCCTGCTGCTTGAAATCGCCCGTGACCACCCAGACCCGGCCTGCCTGTTCGACACGTACCTGGGCCGCACCCAGCAGATGGCCGGATGGATGCAGCGAGATGCGGACTCCGTTGCGCGTGACGGGCTCCCCGTACGCGACCCCCTGGGCCGAGATCCGGTTTCCCAGGCGGCTTCGGAGAATGGGCAGGCAGTCCCTGGCCGCGAGATAATGGCGGTGCCCCGGCCGGGCATGATCGGCATGACCGTGCGTGATGACGGCATGCGCCACCGGCGCCACGGGATCGATGTAAAAATCGCCGGCGGGGCAATACAGCCCGGCTGACCGGGCCTGAAGCAGAGGCGAATGGTTCACCGGCGAACCTCAAATCCTGACAAAATCGTATGAAATAGTTTTAGATCACAGAGGTCACGGAGGAATGATCTGTATTTTTAGCCATTACCTCTGTGTTCCCTGTGACCTCTGTGGTCATTCGGCCTTTTTTTCGAGATCCTCAAATCCTGAAGATTTTCGAAGTCATTTGCGGGGAGTATAAGTCGCCGGGGGCGGATGGCAATTCGGTATGGGAAACGTGCTCTCGCCGGATTATTGGCGTGCCTGACGGATGCGCCGGACTCACCCGGTTCGGGTCGAATATCCCCGGCGGTACGATCCGGTACTCGGTTCCCTTTTGGACAGGGCTGCCCTATTGTAAGCATGAAGACCGGAGAGATGCGGCAATGACTAAGCCAATCCACATCGACGGGGCATTCGGCGAGGGCGGCGGCCAGATCCTGAGATCGTCGCTGGCCTTGTCGCTGGTGACCGGCAGGCCGTTCCGGATCGAGCACATCCGCGCGGGGCGCTCCAGACCGGGGTTGCGCAAACAGCACCTCGCAGCAGTGCGGGCCGCTGCCGCCGTCGGCCGGGCGCGCGTCACCGGCGATGCGCTTGGGTCCTGTGAACTTGAGTTTCATCCGGAAGGTGTATTTGCCGGTCATTATACGTTCGACGTCGGCAGCGCCGGAAGCTGCGGACTGGTGGCGCAGACCATCCTGCCGCCACTGATCACGGCCGATCGTCCATCGCGCCTCGATTTGATCGGCGGAACCCACAATCCCTTTGCACCGCCTTTTCATTTCCTCGAACGGGTCTTTCTGCCGCTGATCGGGCGCATGGGTCCGCGTCTGCAGGCCGGACTGCAGGCCTGGGGGTTTTACCCGGTCGGCGGCGGGCGCATGTCGATCGACATCTCACCTGTCGCGCAGCTTTCGCCTTTGAATCTCACGGAGCGGGGCGAGCCTCTCGACGGCCGGCTGCGGGCGGTTGTCTGCGGCCTTCCCCGGCATATCGCCCAGCGGGAATGCCAGGCCTTCGACGCTGCAGCGACCCGGCGCTTCGATTGCTCCGTAGAAGAATTATCTGCATCCGCGGGGCCGGGAAACGTCCTCCTGGCCGAAATCGAGAGCACGCACGTCACCGAGCTTTTCAGCGCATTCGGCCGGCGGGGCGTGCCGGCGGAGAAAGTCGGGCGGCAAGCGGCCGATCAAGTCAATGCCTATCTGCTGAGCGCAGCCCCCGTCGGCCCTTATCTGGCCGATCAGCTGCTGATACCCTCCGCCATGGCCGGCCGGGGCATATACCGCACGGGACCGCCCACCCGTCATACCCGGACCAACCTGGCGGTTGCACGGCAGTTTTTCGAAACGCCCATTTGCCTGCGCCGGATCGGAACGGCTGTTTGGGAAATCGAGATCGGAACGACGGGTTGACCCTATTTTCAGATGCGAACACGCACCAATCCACCTGTATACGCATGTATGCACATCTTCAAGCTCTTGATTCGAGATATGCATTAAAATCAATGAGTTGATTTATGCGTAGCTTGGCATCGGGCTTGCTTGCATTCACTGGATTCCTCGGCATAAACCCGCCGAAAAGCCGATTTCATCGCAGTCCATGGAGGAGGTATCCGGATGAGACCTGCCAGAGCTCGACGAACCGAAACGCGCAGCCGGTCCGCGGCAGTGGCGCAACCGTTGAACATTTTCGGAATGCCGGCGGACCGGGATACCATCTTCAGCGACCATCGCGGGATTCCGAAAGCTCGCATCGAGAAACGTCAACGCAAACTGATCGCCAAGTCGGCCCTCATCAAATTCTTCCTGCACGCCGGGGAACGCCTGCGCTGCCTGACCACGGCGGTCACGCCCGCCGACACGCTCGAGAAGCTTCTCACCGGGCCGGCCTTTCTGTTCTTCAGGAGATCCTTGCTGATTTTCACCGACCAACGCATCCTGCATATCCCCACCCGCTTCAATCGCAGCCCGCACAGCGCGGTGTCCCAAATCGCTTTCAGCGGGCTGGCCGGCGTCGATCTTAAAGGACGCACGCTCAGGGTCCGTTATAAAAACGGGCGGCAGGAAGCATTTACATATCTCGGACGTGCGGAGCGCAAAAAAATCAGAAACATGCTGGATGAAATGCGCTTGACCAAGGATGATACCCATTCGGCGGGCCGGGTTCATCTTTGCCCCAGCTGCGCAAACCCCTTGAAACCCGCAGACCGGCGATGTTCAGCCTGCAATCTGCGCTTCAAGACCGCGGCGCAGGCGCTGTGGTGGGCTTTGGTGATACCGGGCGGCGGATATTTTTTCAGCCGCCACCTGCTGGCCGGTGCAATCGTGGGGCTGGCCGAGGTGGTGCTGGCCGTCATCACCGCCTTGGCCTGGCGCCCATTTACCGCCGATGTGCAGGCGATGACGGCCGTGTTGCTTCCGGCGGGCGGCCTGATGCTGGTCAAATCGATTGCCGCCGTTCACGCCGGACGCCTGGTCGATGAAAAAATGCCCGCCAAACAGGATTATATCCAACGTAAAAAATGATGTACTCGAAAAAAGTCAGATGTTGCTGAGGCAGCGGGCTGAATGTTTAACGGAAGGGCTGCTGTCTTTTTTTAAAAATCGATCCGGTATTGCTTTCAGCCTAACCGTTGATGTTTGATCAAATGCCGGTTTTTAGGAGTCCAACAAATCTGATCAAATCGAAAAAAGTGTTCTTTAAACCACAGAGACCACAGAGGTCACAGAGGAATGATCTGGATGATAATGAGTTACCCGCGCTGTGTTCTCTGTGGTCATTCGGCCTTTTCTACGAGTCCATCAAATCTGGACATTGAACTCACTCGTGTACCTGCTGCGTTAAAGTGGCGATCCCATCCGGCCGATATTTATCGCGTATGAAGGCGGTTTGAAGTGAAAGGGTTGCGTATGGACGCCATGGATTCTGTACTGACCGACACGCTGTTCTCGGCGCTCTCCGGCAGCTCCGCCCAGTTCGAAACGCTGGCCAACCAGGCGCTGAGCAGCGGAATCGATAAATATCAAAAAAAGGACTTCAAGGGAGCGGCCCAGGATTTCAAGCGCGCCCTCGGCCTGGCGCCCAATTCGGCAAACGCGGTCGATACGGTCAAATATCTGGCCCAGAGCTACCTGCGCCTGGACGACACCGAGAAAGCGATCAGGGCGTATAAAGATTTTTTGAAGGTCAACCCGGCCCTGGACGAGGTTCATACCGCCCTGGGCAATCTGTACCTGGCTGAAAACCGCGTGGGCGAGGCGGTCACAGCGTATGAGGAGGCAGTGCGGATTTACGACGACACCAACAACCGTTTCGCACTGGGCCAGGGGTATTTGAAGGCCGGGCGCTACGACGATGCCGAAAGGCAATTTAAAAAGGTCGTTCAATGGAGCCCCGACAGCGCCAATGGCTACTTCGGCCTGGGACAGACGTACAGCGCCCAAAAAAAGTACACCGAGGCGATTCAGGAATTCGAGCGGGCCTTGCAGAAGAAAAAAGATTTCTGGGATGCCTATGCCGAAATGGGCTTTACCTACGCGGACGCCGGGCAGGTGGACAAAGCCAAGGAGATTCAGGAGGATCTCGAGTACAAGGATACGTCCCTGGCTGCAACGCTCGGGGAGTATATCGAAAAGGCCACGCACCCCAAAATCATGTTCGCCTGGGCGACCAGCACCTTCAAATACCTGCTGCCGCGCAAAACCCAGGTCGCGGCCTTGAACGACTATCTCGCCACTGCAAACGCCAGCCGGAGTTTCACCATGGTGTTCCAATTCAACAAGGACATGGATCGCGAATCGGTCGAAAATCCGATGAACTGGACGATCAGCCGCTCGTCCGGCAACGGTCCCGGCCAGGATTACAATTTCGGCCTGAGCATCCCCACGACCGAGGTACGCATCTCGCCCGTGCCCACCGATATTTATTGGGACGAAACCAAACTGACGGCTACCGTACGCTTCACCATCGCTCAGAATGAAACCGCCAACGGCACGATCGATCCGGCGCACATCGAGTTCGCGTTCAAGGGACTGGATGCGGACGGCAACCGCATGGATCCCAAGTACGATCAGTTCATGGGATTCACGGGCCGTTTTTAGTTCGGCGCCGGCCATTTCGAATCCGAAGGAATCGGATTCCGCCGCGGCGCGCTAGCGGGTTTTCTTCCCAGCTGCGGTTTTGGCCTTTTTACGGGGCTGGCCGGCATCCAGGTGTTTGACCACCGTTTCGCTCAGCGCATCGTCATCCTGCTTGAACAGGGGAATCAACTCGGCGGCCACCTCCTGAAGCGACTTGATGTTCCTTGAACGCATGACGCCTTGAATTTTCATGACCCCGCTTTCGATCAGCCGCAGTCCTTCGGCGATCGCCACAATATCCTCTTTCTCCATGATTTCCTCCTGTAATCAAGACCGGTGCGACGATCGGCACAGGACGGTGCGCCCTTCCGCGCAGACCACCTTTTCAGGGTGTCGGCAGGGCATCGCCGGGTTGGTAATTGGCGACATAAAAATCGTCGATGAGCCCTTTGGCTTTGAGCTGTTCGCCGAATTCGCGCGCCTGCGCGCGGGTCGCGAAATGAGAAACCTTTACCTGGTACCACTTGCGATTGGCGCTGGTGGCCATGGAGTGAAAGGCATCCAGGCCGTTCTTTCTAAGTCGTTCGGTGAAACGAAGCGCATCCTCGGCGCGCACATAGGCGGCCACCTGTATCGTAAATGGATCGGTCACGGCCGGCGGTGCGCTTTCCGCGGCGGGTGATTCGGCCACGGTGCCCGACTGCCTGCCCAGATAGCGCCAACCGGCAACGGCGATCACCACAACCGCGGCCGTCACGGTGGCGGCGATCGCCGCTCTGCGAACCGCGGCCGCCGCCGGGAACCCGAAATTAGACCGGGCCGCCGCCCGCGCGAGGCCGTCTGACGATCGCCGCAGGCCGGAAGCCAGGCGCCTCCCCAGGCCCAGGGCCGCGCGGCCCAGAATCAGCGGGTAGGCGGCGAACCGGGCGGCATGCGGAGACTCCGGGGATTCCTCGACCTCCGGCGCATCGTCCGGTGGTCCGACTTGAAACCGCCATTTTGATTCAGGTTCGAGCGCCTCGTCGGCATCGTCCGGTCGCGTGCCCCGCAGGTCCGATTGAAACGCATGCTGGGCGGGTGAAGTTCGCGGCGCCTCGGGTTGTTCCAACCGAACCGGCTCGGAGGTGTGGTGGTGTTCGAGGGCCGGGCCGCCGCCCGAGACGGCAGCCCGTTGGTACGGCTTCAAGGATGGCGCCGCAGTTCCTGCCGCGGCGCATACGGCGCGGGCCTGGGCAAGTGCGGTGCGGTTGGCGCTGCCCGGGCGCAGCATCCGCACGGCGGCCCGGATGCCCTCGAGACACTCCGTGGCGCCCGCGGCATACGCCTTCAGATACACCTCGAGTGCCCAATCATTAAGCAGCGACTCGGTCAGCAGAAGGCGCGCCAGGCGGATGGTTTCCTCTGCCGACGGTTCCGGCGAAACCCGCCATATCCGTCGATACGTCTGCAGGGCGCTGAAGTCGGTGCGCCCGGAGGCGAGATAAAAACGCATCAACAGGCGCTGGACAGGCTCAAGATTGGGAAGGCTGTCGCCGACCCGCGTGGCGGCATCATGCTCGTCGGGAAGGTGGTGCCCCTGTTCGAGCAAGTGTTCGAGCCACCTTTCAGCCGCGGCCGCATCCCGGGGGTTGCGTTGGAAATAAGCCGCCAGAATCCGGCGGCCCACAGGCGAGAGCTCCGCCTGGGCCAGGTGATACCGGATCATTTGCCCGGCGGCCAGGCGATCGCTCCGGCGCCGCTGAAGCGGTGAGAGCCAGAAGCTGTCGAAAAGGGCGGCGACGCGATCGTAGGAAGCGCGGGCTTGTCGATCCATTCCGGCCCGCTCGAAAACCGCCGCTTCGCGGATCTGGCGCCGGAGTAAGAAGAGCCCCAGGCGGTTCATGCACCAGCCCACGACTGCAAAAGTGATCGCAAGCGTCGCTGCGGCCGCAAGCCACAGCCATTCTACGCCCAAGAACCGCTGCCAGGCCGGCAGCCATAAAATACCCGTCAGGCTGCCCAACGTCGCAGCCAGCCATAAACGCACGGCGAAATGGCGCAGCACGGCATTCATGGGAGGGCTCTGCTTTCCCTGAAGAGCGGCTGGTTTTCGGTTTCGCGCACCACCACGTGCATGGCATCGGGGTCGCTGTCGCTCAACTGGCGGCCGGTCGTCGGGTCGCAGGCGATCGCCCGCAGGCCCACCGGCGGATTGAACGGTTTGGCAGGATCCCCTTCGGTCGCCTTGAGCATGAATCTGGTCCAGATGGGCACGGCCCCCCGGCCGCCGGTGATCCCGACTCGGTGCGCATCCCGCAGCTCGCCTTTTCGGTCGTAGCCGACCCACACCGAAGCGCTCAAGACGGGTGTAAATCCGGTGAACCAGGCGTCCTGGTAGCCGTTGGTCGTGCCCGTCTTGCCCGCCGCCGGTTTGTTGAATCCCAGTTTACGCACACCCGTTGCGGTACCGTATTCGACAACGCCTTTCATCATATCGACCATCTGATAGGCGAGCTGCGGGTCCAGTTCCCGGGAACCGCTCACGATATGCTCCTCCAGGACCTGTCCGTAGGCATCCTCGACCCGCCAGATGCCGAAGGGCGCATAGCGCACCCCGGCGCCTGCAAAGGTCCCGAAAGCCGCGGCCAATTCCAGGGGGCTGACGCCGGAAGTGCCCAGAGCGACGGAATAGACGGCGGCCAGCGGGCTGACAATGCCGCACCGGCGGGCGGTTTCGATAACCGCTTGAGGACCGGTCTGGACCACCAGTTGGGCGGCCACCGTATTGATCGATTTGGTGAATGCTTTTTTGAGAATCACCGGACCCAGGAATTCGCGCTCGAAATTGCGCGGCATCCAGTCGTCGGCGCCGGCCACCGGGACGACGACCGGCTGGTCGACCACCACGCTGGCGGGCGTCACCCCGAGCCGGTCCAAGGCCGTGTAATACAGGAAGGGCTTGAATGCGGACCCCGGCTGGCGATTGTTTTCGATCGCCCGGTTGAACTCGGTTTCGGCGTAATCGCGGCCACCCACCAGCGCCTTTACCGCGCCGGAGTTCACCTGCACTGCAGCCAGAGCGGCCTGAAGCTTCTCAACAGAGGCGGCGGCGCGATCCCCCATGATCTTTTCCAGGTCGGCCAACCCCTCCTGCACCGCCTGTTCGGCCCAGTACTGCAGCTGAGGGTCCATGGTGGTCGTTACTTTCAAACCTCCGTGAAAGACGACTTGAGGACCGTACCGCTCCTCCAGCGACTTCAACACCCAATCCACGAAATAGCCGCCGCTGCGGCCGGCCGCATGGCGCTCCGCAAAATCCAGCGCGGCTTTCCCGGCCTCCTGCGCTTCAGCATCCGAAATAAAGCCGGCAGCCACCATACGCCTGAGCACCACCTGTTGGCGGGCCCTGGCGCGCTCCGGATAGCGCAAAGGGTTGTAGCGGGTCGGGGATTTTGGCAGTCCAGCCAGCAAGGCCGCTTCCGACAGATTGAGCTGAGATGCTTTCTTGTTGAACAGGCTTTGCGCGGCAGCCCCGACCCCCTGGGCATTGGGACCGAAATAGATCTGGTTCAGGTAGGCCTCCAGGATCTCCTGCTTGCTGAACCGCGATTCGATCTGCAAGGCCACCATCATTTCCCTGAACTTGCGCGTGTAGGTTTGTTCGAAGCTGAAAAACAGGTTCTTGGCCAGCTGCTGCGTGATGGTCGAGGCCCCCTGCGGGCGGCCTTCACTGAACAGCACCAATCCCAGCGCCTTGAGCAGCCGAAGTTTATTGATGCCGTGGTGTTCCCAGAACAGGTGATCCTCGGTGGCCAGGATGGCCTGCACGAAGGGCAGCGAAATCTGCTCCAGCGGCACATACTCGCGGCCGCCGATCTGCAGGATGGGCTCACCGTTGGCCGCGAAAATTTCCGTGGGCGGCGTTTCGATGATGCGCCTCAAGGGTTCGGGAATGCGGGGCAACTCCCGTACCGTCACGAAAAATAAAAGCGCCGCGCCGACCGCCAGCACTCCCGAAAAAGCCAGCAGGAGGGCACCCAGCCCAGCCATCCAGCGCAGCACGCGCATTCCGGTGCTCACGGCTCCCTCCTTGGAGGGAACCCGCCGCCCGGCGGCCCCATGTAAGATGTCCAACCCTCCAGAAGGCGCTGCAGCGTGCGCACCTCTTCGGCGGCGCCCTGCATCAGGATCACCTTCAGACCGTCGGCCCCCTGAATCTCAAACCCCAGATCGACCGTGTCGCCCATGGCGCTGTCGGCGATCCCCACGCGCATCATCCGGCCCGAAACGCGCAGCAGATCCTCGGGATGGGCGATAATCGCCCGGCGCACGGCCGCGGGGAATGAATTCAAAACATTGAAAAACCGTTCGGCGGCATAGACATGCCCAGCGAAGTCGGCGAGTTGATCCAGCCCGGTGCTAATCGCCACCTCGCCGCGCTGGATCAGGGCCAATAAACCCTGGCTGACGACGAGTCGATGCAGGACCTGATTTTCCGCATCCAGAAGATAGACCTGCATCTGTGAATCCTGGCGTTCGAAATAGGTGCGCTGCCAGCGGCCGCTGGAGATATAGGAGAGCATGGTGAACGGCGAAATCAATTCTTGAGAGAGCAGCGGCGGCAATTTCATATACAATTCGACAAACTGCTCGGACGAAATCATGGCGTTGCCCGAGCTTTCCACGGCGGTCGTAAGCTGCCCCAGCGATGTCGCCCGCCGTGCCTCGTCCTGGGCGCTCCTGCGCTGGTTGATATAACTCTCCAGGGTCTGCCGGGCCTGGCTGCTCTTGTGGCCTTGATCCCAGATGGCGCCCGATTCGGGGCGCAGCGGGTTGGTCTTGACCAGATAAGCACCCGCGATATTTTCGAGCCAGTTCAGGCGCGCCTCGGTCACCGCGATCGCCAGCAGGATCAGCACCAGGATCAGCGAACGCGGCGCCACGAGGCGGCGGAGCCATGTTTCCATGTCGACGGGTTGATACCAGGAACTCATGCTGAACAACACCTTTGGAGCGCAGCCGTTCTGATGCGACCGTTGTAGGGCCTGCGAAGCCTCACGTCTGAAAGCGGCTTCAGGTATAAACGAAAAGGCGCCAAAGGTCAAAGCGCAAGGAGGGTCGGGGAGCGGCCGTCAGGGATGGAGGAAGAAAATCGGGCTCAGGTGGACTCTTGGTGTTCCCGCGAGAGATGGTCCACTTCCCCGGATTCATGCAGCAGGCGGAATACGGCAATGATCTCAGGGTCGAATTGGCTCCCGGAGCCTCGGTACATGATGTCCAGGATACTCTCTTCTTCCATCCTGCGACGGTAGGCACGGTCCGAGGCTACGGCGTCGTAGACATCGGCCACACTCAGAATACGCGCCAGAAGGGGGATTTGAGCGCCTGCCAGCCGGTCGGGATAGCCGGTTCCGTCGAACCGCTCGTGGTGGCTGCGCACGATCTGCTTTTCACGTGTCCACAATCCCAGATGCCCCATGATATCGGCGCCGATCACCGGGTGCTGTTGGATGATCCGGAACTCTTCAGGGGTCAGCCGGCCGGGTTTGAGCAGGATCTCGTCGCGGATGCCGATTTTACCGATGTCGTGAAGCAAACCGGCCACTTTGAGGATCTCCTGATCTTCGGCCGTGCAGCTCATGGCCTGAGAGATGGCGATCGCAAGGCGCGTCACGCGGCTGGAGTGCTCCTTGGTGTAAGGATCGCGCGCCTCGATCGCCTTCACGAAGGCGTACAGGGTCGCCAGAAGGTTATGGTAGATGTTTTCATACAGCGCCAGGTTCTCGATCGCTGCAGCAGCCTTGGAGGTCATGAACGAGAGGTAATAGAGATCCTTTTCGTTGAAGTACTTGTCATCGCGATAAATGGACGCGCCGAGCACGCCGAAAATGCGGGACCGTATCTTCAAGGGCGACAGCATGCAGGAGAGCACCCGCTCCGGGAGACGGGCGTGGCCGTTCACGTTTTTGGGAACCAACAGCGGGCGGTCATCTTTGACCACCTCGCCGATCAGGGTTTCCAGATATGGCGCCGACCCTGTTTCGGCGTCGATCGGCGCGGCGGCGCCCTGCGCGGAAGCGATCAGGGTGGGTTTGCCCTGCGTCTCACCGACCAGGTAAAAAGAGGCGGCGTCGGCATCGAGTATCTCGATGGCCAGATCCACCAGTTGGCGGAATACGTCCGTACTCTCGCGCAGGGCTGAAAAATCAGCCAGTATGCGATTGAAGATGTTGAGTTCCTCGATCTTGGAAACGAGTTCGGTATTGAGCCGTTCGATTCGATCCTTGCTCTCGACCTCCTTGGCCAGCATCAGGTTTTCGATGAACAGCTTGCGTTCGCGCAGCACCCGCTGGACGCACAGCTCCATCTGCTGAAGGTTGACCGGTTTGATCAGATAGTCGACCACCCCGTTTTTCAGCGTCTGGATCGTACTATCCAGCGACGGGTAGCCGGTCATGATCACCACGGGCACCGTATTGTCGTATTGCCGCATGTATTCGGCGAATTCCAAACCATCCATATACGGCATGTTGATGTCCGTGAAGCAGCAGTCGACGCGGTGGCTCCAAAGCAATTCGGTGGCCTCGCGCCCATTGCCGGCCGTCAGGACCTCGTAGCCGCGGGTGGTGAAGAAACTCCGGGAGATATCCAGGATGCAGGCCTCGTCATCCACAAAAAGAAGGGTCCCCTTGCAGTCTTTTCCCATATTCATCCTGGTGGGCACCTCACCTTTTCGGCTGTCTTCAAACTGCCAAGACAAAGGATTGTGTTTGTATATAGCCAGTTGTAGGGGAATACCGAGGGAACCGGCCGCTACAGGATTTTTATCGGCCAGCGGGCGGGAAACTTGAACCTGCCGAAGATGAAATAAGATCCGCTTCAGGGTCGGCGGGGCAGTAGCCCGTATCGGTGAGGCGGTGCATCCTGCCTGTCAATTCACGATTGAAAAAAACGCCCAGTCGACGTGCCCAGTGCGCTACGCGGTGGATGTCCACACCGGTTGCGACGTCCAGGCTGCGCATCAGGTGAAGGGTATCTTCCGTGGCGATGTTCCCGGCTGCGCCCTTGACGAAGGGGCAGCCGCCCAGTCCGCCCAGGGCGCTGTCGAAATAGACGATGCCCATCTCCAAACCGGCCATGACGTTTACCAGACCGAGCCCGCGCGTATCATGCAGATGCAGGCCGACCGGAACGGCTCCGGACAGGGGCAGGATTTGGGAGAGCAGCCGTCGTATTGTCACCGGAGTCGCCATGCCGGTCGTATCGGCCAGCACCAGATGATCCACGCCCTTTTCCAGCAGCAGCCCGGCGGTTTTCAGTACATTTTGCGGCGTGACCTCACATTCGTTGAGGCAACCGAAGCTGCACTGGATGCTGCCGCGCACTTTGCGGCCCGCGGCGCGCACCATGTCAATCATTGCGGCGGCCTCCTTCCTGGCCTGGTCGACGCTCATGCCGCTGTTGTCGAGGCTCTGGCGTTCGCTGACTGAAAGGGACACCTCGATCCATGGGATCGATGTGCCGCAGGCGCGCTCGACACCGCGCCGGTTCAAGGTCAGTGCGCTGAACTGCACACCTTCGGTCGGTGTCAGGCTTGCGATGAGCGCCTCGGCATCGGCCATCTGGGGGACTTTTTTCGGATGGACGAACGCCGCCACCTGGATCGCCTGCAAACCGGCGGCGGCCAGTCCTTTGACGAGCTCGGCCTTGAGTTCGGTGGGAACGATTTTTCCTTCAGACTGGAGGCCGTCGCGAGGCCCCACCTCGGTGATATGGACCCGTTCAGGAAGCATTGAACGATTTCCTCGATCGGTTCATTTTCATTGTCTGCGTCCGTGACGCACACAAGCAAATTAAGAATTCGGTCGCCTCTGTCGAGTTTTCTGCATGATGCATGCCCGAACCCGGTTTGCCGTCCGCAACCGAAGCCGAGGTTGCAAAAGCAAGCGATCGACAGTAGAAGCGTTCAATAATCCAATAATGAACACTTCGTAAAAAGTTCCGAACCGACGGCGCCGTCAAGGATCAGGCGTATGAAATTGATCGCCCCGAAAAAAGATTCGCTTCTGGATCTGCTTCGCAACGCGTTTGCGCCGGCGACCACGACCCGCATCCGCAAAATGATCAAGAACGGCATGATTACCGTCGACGGCCGCCGCGTCACTCGGCCCGATTTCATGGTCGCGGCAGGACAATCCATTGTATACCGTAAAACCGCGTTTGAAGCCGTTCCGCCCCCGGTTCCGATCGTGTATGCGGACCATTGTATAATGGTCGCCGACAAGCCGCCGGGCCTGCTGACCTATGGCGAACGCGGCGCCGCCGGGACCTCGCTCTACCAGATGCTCAAACGGCACCTGGCCTTGCAGGCGCGCGAAAAGCCGCAGCTCTTCGTGGTCCACCGGCTGGACCGAGAGGTATCGGGGCTCGTTCTCTTCGCCAGACAGCAATCGATCCAGGAACAACTCAAATCCAACTGGTCGAAAACGCGCAAGCTGTACTATGCCTTGATTGAAGGTCTGTGCCCCGAACCCCGGGGAACGATCCGGAGCTGGCTCACCGAAGGCGCCGACCGCAGAATGCGCTCGGGGGAGCAGGCTGCGCAGTCGAAGTGGGCGGTCACCCATTTCCGGGTTTTGCAGCGCCTTGCCGCGCACACGCTCATGGAAATCGAGCTTGAGACCGGTCGCAAGAACCAGATTCGGGTGCACCTGGCCGAAGCGGGTTATCCGGTTGTGGGCGACCGGCGCTATGGCGCCGATGCGGCGGTCAAGCGCCGGATCCGCCTGCATGCCTATTCCCTCGCCCTGCCCCATCCCGGCGACGGCCGCCCGCTGCACTTCGAACTGCCCATGCCGGACGGGTTTCTGACCTTGGAGCCGAGGGACGAAAACTATAAATAGTGTCCATCCATAAACGGCATCTTACGGCCCAGCTCTGCGCTCCAGCTCTGGTGAAATAATGGAGTAGCCATTCGTTTTTTGCGATGTAGCGGGGCTACGCCTGCTAGCGCAGGGACTGCTTCGCCGTCTATCGCAGGGACTGCTTCGCCGTCTATCGCAGGGACTGCTTCGCCGTCTATCGCAGGGACTGCTTCGCCGTCTGTTTCACCGTCGCTGCGGCCTTGATCAAGGAGCGGGGCTGCCGCCGGTCGGTTGGCGTGCCGGCGTTGCGGGTGCGATCTCCTTCAGATAGCGGTAGAAATCGCTTTCCGTCGTCATCACCAGCGTGGAGTTGGTCTGGTTGCGCTCGCGATAGACCTCCAGCGTCCGCAAAAAGGCGTAGAATTCCGGATCCCGGTTGTAGGCCTGGCCATAGATGCGTGTGGCCTCGGCGTCCGCCTGGCCCTGTATTTCCTGAACCCGGCGATACGCGGTCGACTGAATCCGGCGCAGTTCCTTTTCCATTTCGCCCAGAATTTCGGCACTGCGGCCTTCTCCTTCCGAACGGAACTGTGCCGCAATCCGTTTGCGTTCGGATATCATGCGCGCATAGACTCTTTCGCGAACGCTCTCGACGTAGTCGAGGCGCTTGATGCGGACATCGACCAGCTCGATGCCGTATTGGGGGATGATCCGCCGCGCTTCGCTCAAGATGGTCCGGGTGATCTCCTCGCGCCCGCGGGTGATTTCCCTTTTGAGTTCTTCCTCGCGCTCCTCGGGCACTTCTTCCAGCTGCTCCTGTTCGGGGGCTTCCCAACTGGCACTGCGGACCAGTTCGACCAGTTCGCTGCTCGAGACCTGATCGCGCACCACCGAGTCGAGGATGTCGTTCAGACGCGACTGAGCCCCCTCTTCCGAGGCCACATTCTCGAGAAATTTGCGGGCATCGGCAATGCGCCAGCGGGCGGTGGTGTCGACCCAGATGAACTCGCGGCCTTTGGTGGGAATCTGATTGGGGTCGCCGTCCCAGATCAGCAGGCGTTGTTCAAAACGCTTGACATCCTGGATAAAGGGCAGTTTCACGTGCAATCCGGCCTCGGTAACGGTCTCGCCGACCGGCCGGCCGAACTGGACGATGACCGCCTGCTGCCCCTCTTCGATGGTGTAAAGCGCACTGTACATCACGATGGCGACGAGTACGGCAGCCGCGATCAGGATTTTGACGCTGTTGTTCATGGTTGATTCTCCGCCGGCGCTCTCTGGGTGCCGTCCGCCCTGGGCTGGGTTCCGGCCGCCCGCGGTTGGGAGTCCGAGGCAAGCGGGAGCCACGGCACCATCGCTTTCTGGTCCTGGTCCACGATGTACAATCCTTTGAGGTGGTTTAAAAAATCGGCCATCGCTTCCAGGTAGAAACGCCGGCGGGTCACCTCCGGCGCGCCCTGATACTCGTTCAAGATGGCCTCGAAGCGGACCGCCTCACCGTTGGCACGGTTGATCCGCTCCAGGGCATAACCTTCCGCCTGACTGATATTCTGAGCGGCGACACCGCGCGCCCGGGGGATTTCCCGGTTGGCCTGCTCCTGGGCCTGGTTGATGGTCCGCTCACGATCCTGGCGCGCTTCATTGACTTCATTGAAAGCGGGTTTCACGCTGTCCGGAGGGGTCACATCCTGCAGTTCCACGGTGACCAGCCGCACACCCGCCTGGTAGGAGTTCAATATCTCCTGAATTTCCTCCCTGGCTTCGGTGGCTATCTCCACGCGGGCGGTGGTCAAAACATCGCTGCCCAGCCGGTTGCCCACCACCCGCCGCATAACCGCCTCGCTGGTGTCGCGGATGGTCTTCGGGGTTTCGCGCACCCTGAACAGAAAACTGATCGGGTCCTCGATGCGGTATTGAATTACCCATTGGACGTCGATCACGTTGAGATCGCCGGTGAGCATCAGCGATTCGCCTTTGAGCTCCCCGTCCTCCTCATAACGGCTGCGGTCTCCGGGCGCGGCGGACAAGGTCCGGAAACCGAATTCTTCCTTGAGCACGCGCGCGGTCGGCACCAGGCGGACCTTCTCGATGCCCAGCGGCCACTTGAAATGCAGCCCCGGCGAAGCGGTGCGCACCACGCGGCCGAAACGTTGTACAATCCCGGTCTCCTCGGGTTGAACCGTAAACCAGGTGCCGAAAAATAGAACCAGCAAAACCGCAATGGCGATCATGACCCACAGGGGACCGAATTTCGTTCCCCGCCAGCGCCTGCGGAACTGCTCGGCCATGTCCTCCCACGAGGGCTCTCTTCCGCCCGGCGGCGTCCAGGCAGCCATATCGTACCTCCTTGATCGTTCAGTTCGGCATCATGCCTTCCGGGCCGGGTCATGCGGCAGGGACGGCCGGCATCAGCCCCACCGGTACCGGTTCGACTTGCGTCACGGATGATTTTCAAGCGAACGCGCGGTCTAGGTGAGCGTGAGCAGGTATTGGCGAGGGATGGGGTCAGCAACCGAAACGATTAAACTAAATTCATGCCTGCAGTGGCGATGTCAACCGGCGCCGGTCCGATTTTCCGTGCGGCCGCGGCAGGAGGCCGCCGGCAACCTTTTTTATTGCAGGTGAATCCGGGGCTCGTCTATGGTATCTATCATCGGGTGCACCATCACTTCACCATTCCTGCGACGAGGAAGATATGGATCGCAAAAAACTCCGCCCTGTCCGGAAACGGTTCTCCATCCCCGTCACCCACAGCGCGCTGAAAAAAGATATCCTGCGCCACATCCGCTTTTCCCTGGGCAGCGATCCCGGGAAGCCGGACAAGTTCGCCGTGTTCATGGGGCTGGCCCACAGCGTGCGCGACCGGCTGATCGATCGCTGGATCGAGACGCAGCGTTCGCTCTACGACACATCCGCAAAAAGAGTCTATTTTCTGTCCATGGAATTTCTCCCCGGCCGTTTTCTGAAGAACTACCTGATCAGCCTGGGTATGGAACAAGTGGCCCGCGAAACCCTGGAGCAGATGGGATTCGATCTGGACGAACTGGAAGAAGAGGAGTGGGACGCCGGACTGGGCAACGGCGGCCTGGGACGACTGGCTTCATGTTACATGGATTCGATGGCCTGCCGCCGCCTGCCCGGTTACGGATACGGCATACGGTACGACTTCGGCATTTTCCACCAGGTCCTGGAAGACGGCTGGCAGCGGGAACAGAGCGACAACTGGATGCGCCGCGGGAATCCCTGGGAGATTCAGCGCTCCAACCATCTGGTGCCAATCCGATTCTTCGGCCGCTCGCAGGCGTATGTGGATGCACTGGGGCGCCGGCGCTTCCGCTGGGTGGAGGGCGAAGTGGTGATGGCCATGGCGTGCGACATTCTGGTGCCCGGCATGGCCGACCACTACGTCACCAACATGCGCTTGTGGACCGCCCAATCCAGCCGCGAAATCAACCTGGAGTATTTCAACCAGGGCGACTACATACGTGCCATGGAATCCAAGGTGCTGAGCGAAAACATCTCCAAGGTGCTCTATCCCAGCGACGAGCAGGCAGCCGGACGCGAACTGCGGCTCAAGCAGCAATACTTCTTCGTCGCCGCCACCCTGGATGATATCCTGCGGCGCTTTCGCAAGCAGAAAAGGGATTTCGCCGAACTGCCCGACTGGGTGGCCGTCCAGCTGAACGACACCCATCCCTCGATCGCGGTGGCCGAACTGATGCGCATCCTGCTCGACCTGGAAGGACTGGAATGGGATGCCGCCTGGAGCGTTTGTACGAAGACATTCGGCTATACCAACCACACGGTGCTTCCTGAAGCCCTGGAGACCTGGCCGGTGGATCTTTTCGGCCGCATTCTGCCGCGCCATCTCGACATCATCTATGAAATCAATCATCGTTTCCTCGAAAAAGTCCGGCGCGAACGCCAGGACGACCCGCACCTGCCGGCGCGCCTTTCGCTCATTCAGGAAGGTGAAGTCAAACGCATCCGCATGGCCCACCTGGCGATCGTGGGCAGCCACAGCGTCAACGGCGTGGCCGAACTGCACAGCCGTATTTTGCGGGAGTCGTTGTTCAAGGACTTCGATACGCTCTTTCCGGGACGCTTCCGCAACATCACCAACGGCATCACCCCCCGGCGCTGGCTGCATCAGGCCAATCCTTCGCTTTCGCGCCTGATCACCTCGGCCATCGGGCCGGCCTGGCTCGAAGATCTCACCCGCCTGGCCGAACTCGTCCCGCTGACCGAAGACGCCGATTTCCGTACGGCCTGGATGCGCATCAAGTTGAACAACAAGATACGCCTGGCGCGCTACGCCATGCGCAAAGTGGGGCTGGAACTCGATCCGCAGACGCTCTTCGACGTGCAGGTCAAACGCATCCACGAATACAAACGCCAGCTGCTGAACATCCTGCATGTGATCGCGCAGTACCGCCGCATCAAAAACGATCCGCGCAGTGCGGCGGTGCCGCGCAGCGTGATCTTCGCAGGCAAAGCGGCGCCAGCCTACCACCGCGCCAAACTGATCATCAAACTGATCAATTGCGTTGCCGATGTGGTGAATCACGACCCGGATATGGAAGGCCGCTTGCGGGTGGTCTTCCTGCCGAACTATTGCGTCTCCCAGGCCGAGAAGATCATTCCAGCCGCCGACCTTTCCGAACAGATCTCAACGGCCGGCATGGAGGCATCGGGTACGGGGAATATGAAGCTGGCCCTCAACGGGGCCCTGACCATAGGCACGCTGGACGGCGCCAACATCGAAATCCTGGAAGAAGTCGGGCGCGAGAACATTTTCATCTTCGGGTTGAACGCAGCGCAGGTGGCCGCCCGGCGCGGCGGCGAATACAATCCGCTCGCCTGCTACGAAGCCGGCGGCGAACTGAAGGCGGCCCTGGATATGATCGGGGCGGGATTCTTTTCGCCGGAGCATCCGTCGCTGTTTGCGCCGATCATCGATGCGTTGCTGCACAAAGGCGATTTTTACATGGTGCTTTCGGACTATGCGGCCTATGCCCAAGCCCAGGCGGCGGTCGATCGGCACTATCGGGACAAGGAGGCGTGGGCCCGCAGTTCGATTCTCAATACGGCGCGCATGGGCAGATTCTCCAGCGATCGGGCGATCATGGAATATGCCGAAAACATCTGGAATGTGCGGCCTGTGCAGTAGTCGAATCAATTCGAAAGAGCCGCCGTGCCGCCCCGCATCGAAATGTCACGCATTCTGACGCGTATGCGAAATGCTCGAAAGCCGGCGCCTGAGTGATGGCCCGCCTCCAGATGTCAACAGCGGGGGCAAGGAGTACGAAATGCGGTTTCCGGGCAGCAGCGGCTCAACCCGGTGTGTTTTTCATTTTTCTAAGCCGGCGCAGACCGTACGCGCATTTGTGCGGACAGGCGGCGCAGTCACCCGAGCAGCGGCTGCCGTCGCTGCACATGAAGCCGCAATTTCCGCAGCCGTGCGGCGCGGGGATGCCGCTGCCGGAAATCCGAAAGCCGAATCCGTCGGAGTCCACCTTGACCGGTTCGACGTGCTCGAGCAGCACCTTGTCGATCACATACTGAAACCCGTCGATTTCAAATACCTGGTCCGAGGCTTTCGGCTTCTCGAAGGCCACCCCGAAGGTGCGGATGCCGCATCCTCCCAGCTTGACGTACAGCCGCAGCGCGCGCTTTTTTTTGTTTTTGAAATGGTCGGCCATCAACTTGGTCGCCCTGGCCGTGACGTGGAGCATGCCCATTCTCTCGGTCGATTCGATCCCGTTCGGTGAACGGGTACAAAACGGAACGCGGTTATCTGCAAACAGGACGTTTGTTTCCCATTCCTCCCGGTTTTTGTCAACCTTGTGCCACAGGACATCTTCGAAGGTTTTCGATTGACCTTGCCATCGCATCCCGCTATCAGAGGCATTTTCGCGTTCGGCCCATTCGAATCGGAGCATTGTGGTGCACTGCGATACCCCCTTGCGCGTCTGTCTGTTAAGCTACCGCAGTCATCCGTACTGCGGAGGCCAGGGGGTCTATGTGCGCCACCTGAGCCACGCCCTGTGTGAACTGGGCCACCGTGTGGATGTAATATCCGGCCCGCCTTTTCCCGAATTATCAAACGGCAGCCGGCTGCACCGCCTGCCGAGTCTTGACCTGTACAACCCGGCGGCGCTGTTCAGAACGCCTTCGCTGACCGAACTGCGCGATCCGATCAACCTTATCGAATGGCTGGGCGTTTCCAGCATGGGATTTCCCGAGCCGCTGACCTTCGGACTGCGTGCCGGCCGTTTTCTATCAAACCGTCTTCACCAGTACGATATCGTTCACGACAACCAGAGCCTTTCTTACGGCGTATGGGCGCTTTCACGCCGCTTGCCGACGGTGGCCACGATCCATCACCCGATGACCATGGACCGCCGCCTGGCGATCCGTGCCGAACGGTGGTTTTGGCGCAAAGCCCAGCAGTGGCGCTGGTACGGCTTCATCGGTATGCAAAAGCGGGTGGCTGCCGCGCTCAGGCATTCGATTACGGTTTCGCAGGCGGCACGCGACGATATCTGCCGCGAATACAATATCGCCGCGAACCGCTTGAGCGTGGTGCCGAACGGCATCGACACGCAACGCTTCAAACCCCTGCCCGGGGTCCGGCGCCTTCCGGAATGCCTGATCGCCACCGCCAGTGCCGACACCCCGTTGAAGGGCCTGGCCACCCTGCTGCACGCGCTGGCCGCCGTGAAAACCAGGCGCCCCGCCCTTCGACTTGTCGTCGTCGGCGCGCTTAAAAAAGACAGTCCGATTGTCCGGCTGCTCGCCGAATTTGGTTTGGGCGGGCGGGTGCGCTTCACCGGTCCGATCGATGATCGGGAGTATGTGCGCCTTTATGCGCGCGCCTGGGCCGCCGTGGTGCCCTCCCTGTATGAGGGTTTCGGCCTGCCGGCCGGCGAAGCCATGGCGTGCGGCGTACCGGTGATCAGCACCACAGCCGGTGCACTGCCCGAAGTGGTGGGCAGTGCCGGTCTGCTCGTGCCGCCCGGCGACGCAGCCGCCCTGGCAGGCGCAATCGACCGAATTTGCGCAAACCCCGAGCTGGCCTCAGAACTGGGCCGCTCCGGATATGAACGCGTCATCAACCATTTCACCTGGGCGGAAGCGGCCCGTAAAACCGCAGCCGTCTATCGCCGGGCGATTGATGATTACCGTCGATTTCAAACGCATACGGCTTCGCGAGGGTAGCCGTGTCCTGGATATCGGTTGCGGGAGCGGGCGGCACAGTGCGGCGGTCTGCGATCGGAGCCGCTGTCTGGTGGTGGGCGCGGACAAAGCGTGCAGCGATCTTCAGGCGGCACGGATACGGCTCGATTTCCATGCCGGGCTGCGCGCAGGGCCGGGTGGCACCTTTTGCCCTGCGGCCGCGGATATCACCCGCCTGCCGTTTGCCGACTGCACGTTCGATCTGCTGCTGTGTTCCGAAGTCCTGGAACATGTCCCCGATCATCGACGGGCGGTTTTCGAGATGGCGCGCGTGCTCAAACCCGGTGCGGAGCTGGTGGTGAGCGTGCCGCGCCGCGCTCCGGAATGCTGGTGCTGGAAGCTGTCCCGCGCGTATCGCCATGCGCCGGGCGGCCATGTGCGCATTTACACAGTTTCGGAGCTGATCGCGCTCGTGGAACAGCACGGCCTGCTCCATCGGCACACCCATCATGCCCACAGTCTGCACACCCCCTACTGGTGGCTCAAATGTCTGCTCGGCCTCGAACGCGACCGCCTCTGGCCCGTGCGCCTGTACCACCGTTTTCTGACCTGGGAGCTGTTTCATCGACCGCGCTGGCTCCGCCGCCTGGAGCGCTGGCTGGATCCCCTGCTGGGGAAAAGCGCGGTACTCTATTTCGTAAGGAAACCCACCGCCTGACGGGCGGGACGATCCGTCTGCCGATGCAGCCACTCCAGGGCGCTCACGCCGGGACTTGCTTTTCGATTTTCCGAAGGACGCCCAGGCTTTGCGTCATGGGCAAGGCGCTGAACGCTCCGCTTTCGAGCGCCGATTGGTACACCTGCCGCGGCGCCTGGCCCCCCTGCGCCGGGTCCATGTAGATGTCATGGAAGACCAGGTAGCCTCCCGGAAGGAGATGTTCGGCCCAGGCCCGATAATCGGCGAGCACCGTTTCATGGGCGTGGCCGCCGTCGATGAAGACCATCCCGAGCGGGGCGGCCCAGGCCCGCGCCGCAGGCTGCGAGGCGGTCACCAGCGGAACGACGGCCTCTTCGAGCCCCGCGCGCCGCAGCGTTTCCCGGAAACGGGCGAATGTATCGATCGACCAGGAAGCCGCATCGAAAAGGCCCGGGTCGAAGTACTCCTCTCCGGGTTGTTGCTCTTCGGATCCACGGTGGTGATCGATGGAGAAGAGTACACTCCCCTGCTCGCGGCAGGCCGTTCCGATGTAGACCGCCGATTTGCCGCAGTAGCTTCCGATCTCCAGGCACGGGCCCAGCAGCACCGCCGCACGCGCCAGTTCATACAACCTCAGGCCTTCCTCGTGCGCGAGAAAACCTCTTGTATCCTCGGCAATTTTCCACTCGGGTTTCGTCATCGTGCCGCTCTATCCGGGAGACGTTGCTTCAGGGAATGTCGTTGTAATTGCGCACCAGCACCTCCCGCTGCTTGACGCCGTCCGAAGGCCCTACGATGCCCTCCTGCTCCATCATTTCGACGATACGCGCCGCGCGGTTGTAGCCGATGCGCAGATGGCGCTGGATCATGGAGATGGAGGCCTGTCCGGTCTGGGTCACCAGGGCCACGGCATCGTCGTATCGCTCGTCGTACTCTTTATCCTCCGCGCTGCGCGCTTCTTCCTGCGGCGCTTCGACCACGCTCTGGTCGTAATCGGGCACTTTCTGCTGTTTGAGGAAATCGATGATGCGCGTAAACTCGGCTTCCGAAATGTAGGCGCCGTGAATGCGCTGCAGGCGCCCGGTGCCGGGCGGCAGGAAGAGCATATCACCCATGCCGAGCAGATTCTCGGCTCCGTTGGCGTCGATGATGGTTCGCGAGTCGGTCTTGGAGGAGACTTGAAAGGTGAGACGTGTGGGGAAATTGGCCTTGATGATGCCGGTCAGCACGTCCACCGAGGGGCGCTGGGTGGCCAGGATCAGGTGAATTCCGGCGGCGCGGGCCATTTGGGCCAGGCGGGTCAAGGCCACTTCGACGTCGCGCGAGGCCACCATCATCAGGTCGGCCAGTTCGTCGATGATGATCACGATGAACGGCAACGACCGCGGGAGTTCCGGGGCCTCGCCCTCGGGCGTCTCGGAATTTGCTTTGGCCTCGGGTTCGCGTTCGATCTTCTGATTGTACTGCACGATGTTGCGCGCCTTTTTTGCAGAGAGCAGTTCATAGCGGCGTTCCATCTCTTTGACGGCCCAGAAGAGCGCATTGGTGGCTTTCTTCGCGTCCGTCACAACGGGCGTGATCAGGTGCGGAATGCCGTCGTAGGCCGACAACTCGATGCGCTTCGGATCGACCATGATCATTTTGACCTCATCGGGCGTGGCTTTATACAAAAAGCTGCAGATCATGGTGTTGAGCGCGACGCTCTTGCCTGCGCCGGTGGCGCCGGCAATGAGCAGATGCGGCATCTTGTCCAGGGCGGCCACCACCGGGTTGCCCACGATGTCCTTGCCAAGGCAGAGGGTAAGCTTGGATTTGCTTTTCTCGAAAACCGGAGCGGCCACGATCTCTTTGAAGCGCACGGTTTCGCGGTCGGCGTTGGGCACCTCGATGCCGATGGCGGCTTTTCCGGGGATCGGCGCCACGATGCGGATGGAAACGGCGCGCAAAGCCAGGGCGAGGTCATCCTGCAGATTGACCACTTTGTTGATCTTGATGCCCGGGGCCGGAGCATATTCGTAGGTCGTGATGACCGGTCCGGGGGTAACCGCCACGACTTGGCCGAACACCCCGAAATCCTCGAGTTTCTTTTCGAGGAGCTTGGACTGCGCGCGCAGGTTGTCGTTGCTGACCGAAACCGGCCGCTCTTCGGGGTCGTCCAGAAAATTGACCTCTGGAAGCTGGAAAGCGCCTTCCACGCGCATGAAGTCGAAAAGCTTCTGCTGAGCCGGCGGTTTGGGTTTGGGCGGCGGCGGGGCCACCGGGGCTTTGATCTCGATTTCCGCAGGCGGTTCGGCGGCTCTGGCTTGCACTTTGCGCCGGCGCTTGGCCGCCTTCTGGCGCCGTTCGCTCCATTTCACCATCAGCATGCTCAGGCGACCGTACAAGCGGGAAAGCGCGACCCGCGCCCGCTGATAAAACGCCACCAATGAGAAGCCGGTCGCCAGAATGAAGCCGATCAGCCAGGTGAGGCTCAAAATGATCACGCCGCCGGTCGGATTGGCCATGCGCAGCAGGAACGCCTTGAACGGCAGGCCCACGATGCCGCCGGCCGAAAAGCGGGCGCCCAGCAGCTCGTAATAATCCTTTTGAAGCGCCAGGAGGCTGCCGCTGGTGACGAGCAGCAGCAATCCGCCGACGGCGATGGGAAGCACCGCCCGGGCCGAACGGCTGCTGAAAAAATGGAGGCCGGCCAGCAGCAGCAGAATCGGAAGCCAGAAAGCACCCAAGCCGAAAAGCCCAACCAGCACGCCTGCCACATGCGCCCCCATCGGGCCGAAGAGATTGTGGATGCGGCCCGAGTCGCCGGCGGAATGGATCGAGGGATCGGCATGATGATAGGAAAGCAGGCTGACCGCGGTGAAGAGGACGAGAAAAAAGAGCAGAATGCCGATGATCTCCTTGCGCATGGTCCTGTCCGTCCGATTTTTTGTCATGAACGAAGCGCCGCCGCCCTAAACTTCGACGATGAACGGCATGATCACCGGCCGCCGTCCGATGGCGAAGAAGAAATACTGGCGCAGGGCGGCTTGTACGCGCGTACGGATAATATCGGTGCGGTTGGGCACCTCCGGCGGCACATCCTCCACGATTTCCAGTATCACGCATTGGGCGTCATCGAGCAGATGCCCGGTCTCGGTTTCAAAAACGAAACCCTTGGAGACGACATCGGGGCCATAGATGATGACCCCGGTATCTTCGTCGAAGGCCATGTTGACGACCACCATGCCTTCTTCCGAAAGGATGCGGCGTTCGCGCAGGACGCTGCGCCCCACGTCACCGATCCCCTTGCCGTCGATCATCAGCCGTCCGGTGGGGACATTTTCGCCGATCACCGCCCCCTGGGGGCCGAAGATGATCGGTTGGCCGTCCTGCGCCAGCAGGATGTTCTTGCGGGGGATGCCTTCCTGTTCGGCCAGCCGGGAGTGCAGTACGAGGTGCCGGTATTCGCCGTGAATGGGAATGAAGTAGCGCGGACGGGTCATGCGGATCATCGCCTTGAGCTCTTCCTGGAACGCATGACCGGAAACATGAATGTTGGCGATTTTTTCGTAAATGACGTCGGCGCCACAGCGGTACAGGTCGTTGATGATCGTGTTGATCGCCTTTTCGTTGCCGGGAATGAACTTGGACGAAAGAATCACCGTATCTCCCGGCTTGGTCTTGATCTGCTTGTGCGTGCGGGCGGCCATGCGTGCCAGGGCCGACATCGGTTCGCCCTGGCTGCCCGTGGTGATGATGACGATCTCTTCATCGGGATAGTGGCCGATCTGCTCGATCCCGATCTCCATGTCCGGCGGGATGCGCAAAAACTTCAATTGTCGGGCGATATTGACGCTGACCTCGATGCTGCGGCCGTTGAAAATGATTTTGCGGTTGCAGCCGGCGGCGATATCCACGATCTGCTGGATGCGGCCGATATTGGAGGCGAACAGGGCCACGATCACGCGGCCCGGGCAATTCTCGAAAATCCGCCGCATCCCGTCGCCGATATGGGCGTCGGACATGGTCCGGCCGGTGCTTTCCACATTGGTCGAATCGGAAAGCAACGCCAGCACGCCGCTGTCGCCGTAACGCGTGAAACGCTCCACATCGGTGGCCATGCCCTCGATGGCGGTTTCGCTGAATTTGAAATCACCGGTGTGAATGATGGTGCCCAGAGGCGTGCGGATGGCGATCCCGATGCCATCTACGACGCTGTGGTTGACGCGGATGAATTCGAGCTCGAAAGGGCCGATCTTGAGCGTCTCGCGGGGGTGAACGGCATACAGGGCGGCGGAATGGAGCAAGTCGTATTCTTCGAGTTTATGCCGGACCACCCCCAGCGTGAACGGCGTGCCGAATACGGGCGCATGGATGTCCCTGAGCAAGAACGGCAGCGCACCGATGTGGTCTTCGTGGGCATGCGTCAGGACGATGCCCGCCAGTTTCTTGCGGTTCTGGCGCAGATAGGTCATGTCGGGAATGACGTAATCCACACCCAGCATATACTCTTCCGGGAACATCAGGCCGGCGTCGATGACGAACAGGGTATGCTCGTATTCGACCGCCATCATGTTGAGGCCGATTTCGCCGAGGCCGCCCAGCGGGATGAGCTTAAGCATGCGGGCCTCCGCTCTGGGTCGGCAGTTGCTCGGCCATGACCGACCAGACTTTTTCCATCAAGGCGTCCTTGGAGCGCCGATCGTAGCCGCAGGTCGGAATGGGCGGCCTGATGTCCACGCGGACGGTCCGCCTGCGGATCAAAAGGCTGCCTTTAGGCATCATGGCGTCGGTTCCCTGGATGATGATCGGCACGATCGGCACGCCGGCATCGACGGCCAGAACGAACCCTCCCTTTTTAAAGGGCTGCAGGCGACCATCGCGGCTGCGGGTGCCTTCGGGGAAAATCAGTACGGATGTCCCTTTGCGGATGCTCTCGGCCGCCCTCGCCAGACTGTGAAATGCCGATTTGCGGTTGCTGCGGTCGATGCTGATATACCCGGCCCCGCGCATGCCGCGGCCGAAAATGGGAATCCTGAAGAGTTCCGCCTTGGCCAGCCAGCGAAACTGGACAGGCAGTCTGCTCAGCAGCACGGGGATATCGAAGTTGCTCTGATGATTGGACATATAAATGCAGGAACGTGCCGGATCGATGTGTTCCAGTCCCGCGACCCGGATCGGGATGCAGCAGGCCCACAGCAGGCTCCGGCCCCACCAGCGGGCGACCAGATGAACGCCGTCGCCGGTCTTGGAGAAAAAGGAAACCAGAATGGCCGTCAGCCCCATGGTAAACGTGGAAAGGATCGTCCAGAGATAAATCAGTCCCGTATGCAGGACGATGAAAACCTTATATTTCCCAAAAACGAGTGCCATGTGAACGATCCATACAGTAAGCGGCTGACACCATGCTCACGGCGGCCGAGCCCGAAATCAACATTGAAATGAATTCTCCGCATCATCCCGCTTCGGTGAACGCGAAACGGCTGCGCTTGTCATGGATACACGGCGCTGCGCCATCAACTCTGAATGCCCAGTTGTTCGAAAAAAGTATCCACCACCTGAATCAGCCAATTGCGCTGTCGCTCGGAAGCGTAGTGAATGCAGCTGCAGCGAATGCGTTGTTGGCTGCGCACCAGCAGTTCACAAGCCAGTCGATCCGGCAGGAGTTCGAGGGCCAGGTAATGCGGCTGGCATTCCACATGAACCGCCTGTTCCCCCTCCAGCAGGTCGAGTGGTATCGGAATCCAATAGAGCCCCTCGAAGCCGCGAACCGCATAGCGGGTATCCAGGAATTGCTTGATTTGATCGTGATCCGCCGGGCGAAGCTCATCGACCAGGTATTGTTTCATAGTGCCCGTTTCCTAGCATAATTGGCGGCAGGGGGCAAGAATGCATGTCATGCTGGGGCAGCCGCGCCTTGGCGGAACCCGCGAGCCGGCCTTCACAGCCGCCTCGACCGCTGCGGCGGCCTCGGCCCATTCGGAGCCGCAGCCGTGCGCCCGTTCGACGGTATGAGGCGTTCCACCCTGTAACCCAAATACCATAAAAACTGGGATGCCGAATACCGAACGCATGAACGATTTGGGTTTCGTTACATATCTTTTTATTTTTAATTCCAATATGATACAATTTAATTCCCGAAATGGTCCGGGATATGCATTCCATCCAGCCAATCGGCAGCATCGAACTTCCCAAAAGGCTGGCAGGTGGATATGAGATCCAAAATTCTGCTCATGATGTTCGTCGTGCTGATCTGGACCGGAACGGTTCATGGCCAGAACCCGCCGGTTGTCGCCATCAAAGCCGAAAGTCTTTCGGTGGCTTGGAACGCCGGGGGCGTTCACGGTCAGGCGGATCCCGGGGCCGTGATTCCCGCAGTTTCCACCGCAAGGTCCGAAGACTTCCGAAATCGACAGGCCGGCCCCCTGCCGGCCACCATCGCTGTTCTCCTGGCCGGCGTACTGACTGCCGTGATCATGCAGACAAAGCGCTGACTCCGGTGAACGGATTACCGAAGAACCCGGTGAACGGATTCCGAACGGTCTCGAAATCGACCGATCCGCGTTGATTTAGATTCTAAAAAGGATGTCAGGAATGCTGGGGGGAACGTCAGCAGAAGCCGGTCGCTTCCCCGGTATCAATCGATGCCGGGGAAGCGTCGGCAGATTTTTTAGATTTCCTCGACAGTGATCGCGCCTGCTTCACATACCTCGACGCAGCTTTCGCAGCCGAGGCACTCATCCGCGTTGACCGGCTTGGATTTGCCGTCCTGCATTTCAAACACCTCAACCGGACAAACGTCGACGCACTCCTCACAGCCTGCGCATTTGTCTTCGTCCACTACGGGATTGAAAGCCATCGAAACGCCTCCTTTCAGATGATTTTTCTAAATGAAGTTGATCGAAATCAACTTTTTGGGCAAACCAGGCAAAACGGCTTATACCAATTAAATGGGTCCGTCAAGCAAGCATTGATGAATTTGGGGCTTTTTCGAATTCATCAAGGTTAACGGCCTTCTTCCAGCAGGCCGAGCACCGTATTGACCGGGATTCCGGCCGCCGGGGCTGACGGTGGCAGATCATCGCGTCCGGACAGCAGGTCGCAGAAACGACGGGGATTGCAGTCGGTCAAAACATTCAACGACAGCCTCGGTGCGGTTACGCCCGGGATCGGTTCGTTCAGCGGTTCCCTGCTGTAAAGAAGGTTCTCCATGGTTTTAAGCCGCTCGGCGCTCAGTCCGGCTTCCGCGTCCATGGCCCATTGCGCCGCGCGGGTCATTTCAGGCAGCATTTCGACGAGGCTTTCCCAAACCGCCCGGCTATGGGTGACATACACCCCAGGCGGCTCAGGGTCGGCCGCCGCGAGAGCCGCCCAGGCCTGAATACGCTGGTCGGTCATGTAGAGTCCTGAATCCTCCTCTGGAGGCGACGATCTTTCGACACTCAGCGCTTCGACCGCCTCGTCGATCTCTTCGGACGTTTCATGCCGCCCGGCGAGCTGATCGAACATGCGCTTTTCCAACGTTCTGACCGAGCCCAACTCACGGCCGAGCGCATCCTGCTGCGCATCGAACTCATGGGCCATAGCCATGAACAGAACGGCCTGGAAGAATGGATCGGAATCCGGCTCTTCAGGCGGCTGGCCGTACTGTCGAATCCGGGTCCCGATCTGCGAAGGGTTGCCGTCGTCCATCATCGGAAAACGTCCCGCCATCGAGCGAAAGAAGCTGGACAGATCGCCGGGCCGCGACTGCACTCGGCCGGCCCAGCCCTTGAAAGCCTGCAACACGTTCCGAAGCCGAACCGGATCGATGCCGGACGGCATGCGCGCATCCACCTCGCCCGCCGCGCGACGGCGACGAAGGGACTCGGTCAGCAGAAAATCTCCCGGTTGGTAAACAATCAGCTTGCCGAAATAGCGGACCGCGCGGCGAAGGCGCGCCTCCGCAAAATAGGAGAACGGCATGTAACAGATCATGGGGTCACCCGTTAACAAATCTGATGGACTCGCAAAAAGTCGCTTTCGCACCTTTTACGGCAGTTTTAGTTAACCAGAGGTTATTATCTGATTTAATAATCAAAAGACCAGATATTTGGCTTAACATTTAAATTTAACATTTAAACTTAACACGTAACACTGTTGATGAATTCGGGGATTTACGAATTCAAATTTAATCTCCAAACCGACGGCGCCGTAAAAAGTTCAAGATCAAGGCGCCGCGAATCCCGTGTCCCGAGGCGTACTGCAGTACGCCGCAGGGACGACGGGATGAAGCGCAACGCAGATATTGGACTTTT
>JAEYRZ010000124.1 GCA_023435265.1 Pseudomonadota bacterium | reverse complement strand
GTTTCAAGCCGATGCGGTCGCTCAGGACGACCGTCAGCCCCTCCCCGGCCAGTTCGGCGGCGCCGATCACGACCGTGGTGAGCCCCAGGGCACCCACTTTCAGCGCGAAAGACTTCTCCATCCAGGCGCCGTACACCACGAACAACTGATCGTTGCCCAGGCTCGCCCAGAAGGTGAATCCGAGCAGCCCCAGGGCCGCAGGCTCTTTCAATATCTGCCGCCACGCGACCCGCACCCCGGATCCGGAGCGCTCATTGGAGGGCACGACATCGCGGGGCATCAGCCGGGCGGTCAGGATCATGAAAACGATGCCGAGCCCGGCCAGCCACCAGAATGGTGCGCGCCAGCCCTGTTTTTCGATCACCAGGCCGATCAGCGGAATCCCGATCAGGGCGCTCCCGGCCCATGAGAACTCCAGAAAACCTGTGACGCGGCCGCGCTGCGCAAAAGGCACCCGTTTGCCGGTATACCCGTACAGGGCGGGGTCATACATGCTTTTGGCCGTTCCGGCCAGGAACAGTCCGACCAGAACGACCGAGTAAATCGGTGCAATTCCCACGGCCAGCATCCCGACCGCCAACAGCCCCAGACCGGCCAGCATCATGCGCCGGTATCCCCAACGGTCGGCCAGCGGCCCGCCGAACAACCCCAGGAAAGCGGCCACCTGTATTGCGGCCACCATGGAGGTGACCGCCGTAAGCGGCACCTGAAGCCCTCGGCTGAGAGCCGGAGCAAAGGGATAGGCGAAGCGGCGCGCGGTATTGAGCATCAATCGGCACCCGCAGGCGGCGACGATCTGCCATCCCATCCGGGATGGCTGCACGCAGATCCCCGGCGCTGGCGCGTCTTCCGGTAAAGGGCTGCGGTCCATAGATGCGGTGTCCGATCTAACTGCGGCTGAGACGCTGGTTGACCAATGTCTGGAGCTGTTTCTGGCTGAAATTGTAAGCCGTGTTGCAGTTGTGGCAGCGGATCTCGACCGGAAACGGTCCATTGACCGCCATCTCCTCGAGATCCTCGGCTTTGAGCATGTGCAGCATGGTGACGATCCGCTTGCGGCTGCAATGGCACATGAACTCCACGCCGCGGTGGTCGATCAGGCGCGGTTGGAAATTTCCCAGGATCGATTCCAGCGTAGCGCCGGGAAAATCACCGGAATGCACGGTTCGGCCCAGGCTCGGGATGTGGGCCAATTGGTGTTCCATTTCGGCCAGCACCTTTTCCTCGGCGCCCGGAAGCGCCTGCAAAAACAGGCCGGCGGCGCCTTCGACCTCCCCGGCTGCATCGAAGGCCACACTCAGAGCAATGGCGGTCTGGATCTGTTCCGACCGCTGGTAGTAGACGGCCAGGTCCTTGGCCAGCGTGCCGTGCTCCATCATCACATTGCCCCTGAAAGGATGGCGGCTGTCTTCGAGGTGCTTGGTGACCGATACGAACCCGGCTCCGAAAAAAGGCGCAAGGTTGAAACTGGACGGCGGTTCCGCAATCGGAATGGGCACTTGCTTCAGGTAGCCGCGCACTTCGCCGAACGCATTGGCCTCCACGACCAGGCCTTTGATCGGCCCGGAGCAGTCGACCTGGAGGCTGAGCCGGTCGTTGCCTTTAAGACCCGCCGACATGAGGGCCGCAGCCAGGTACGCATGCCCCAGGACCAGCGTTTCCATGATTCCCAGTTCATGATTCCAGCGCATTTCGTTGACCATGCGGGTCCCGTTGACGATCACCCCCCGCACGGTGTCCCCGGCCAGCAGGAAATTATACAGCCGGTCGTCAATGCTGGCCTGCAATTGCTCCTTGAGCGATGTACCGTATCGTTTTTTCTTTTTCATGATTGATGATCATACCTTGAATCCGCCGGAGACGATTCGACGCTCCGCCGGATCGAAATCGCTATTCGGGCCGGCTTCAGGGATCGATGTCGTTCAGACTGCGCGGATAGATCACGAGCCGATCTCCGGGATGAATCACGCGCGTCGTATCGATCCGGTTCCAGATGAGCAGCGCCGCCAGAGGAACATTGTGCCTTTCGGCGATCGACGACAGGTTGTCCCCGCTTTGCACCACATAGACGCGCTGGCGGCGCTCGCTTAAATAGGCGGCCAGCTGCACGTCCAGGCCGGCCTGCAGATCTTCAGGTACAGCCGGCGGCAGGCGGATCTCGTGCCGTCCCGGCTGGATGTAATGACCCCGAAGGTGGGGATTCAACTCCTTGATGGCCTTGAATGTCGTTCCCGAGAGCCTGGCCAGCAGGCTGATCGGCGTTTCCACGCTGAAATCGAGGGCCACGGTTCGATACGCCGGCGGGGCGTAAAGGTCCTCCCGGCGGAGGTCGAATCCGTAACCGGCCGGATCTTCGAGAATCCGCTTGGCCACCAGGATGCGGAACAGATAACGCTGGGTTTCCAAAGAAAGATAGAGGTCGAGATAGTTGCGCGTATTCTGTTCGATCATTTCGGCGATAAGGCCCTCTTCACCCATGTTGAATGCGGCTGCCGCCAGCAGCCATGACCCGAGCCGTTCCCGCAGCTCCCGCAGGTATCGCAGCGCCGCCGGGGTGGACCGCCCAAGATCGCGGCGTTCGTCGATGTATCGATCGACCCGCAGTCCGTACCGTCGTGCGGTCTCCGGCATCAACTGCCAGAAGCCCAGCGCCCCCTTGGGCGATCCCACATGCGGCCGCAGCCCGCTCTCGGTCACAACCAGGTACTTCAAATCTTCCGGCATCCCCCGGCGCTTCAATTCATCTGCTATTTCCGGAAGATAACGTGGGGCACGTTTCAGCCACAAGATCACCTGGGGCCGATCCCCGAGGGTCAGCAGCATCTCCTTTTCAAACAGCTCCCGGACGGCCGGGTGATCCTGGGCCACTCGTTCACCACAGAACGACAGGTTCTCGGGAAGCCGCGCAGCCAGCGCCAGGTCCGGTTCGGCGGAGTGCGCCCCCGCTGCGGGAAAGAGCGCGCCGACCAGTAATCCGAAAACCAGGACGGCACTTCGCAGCATCGCGGTCAACGCGCGCACGCGGCAACCTGCGGCGCGGGGGAGGCGGTCGTTTGCCGACACGCTTCGTCGTCGAAGAAAGCCTCGACCGCATCGCGGTACCGTTGGATGCTGTGGGCCTTGTGCACCTGCTTGCGGATTCGGTCGCCCTCGGGAAAGCCCCGCGCAAAGTAGGTCCAGAATCCTTTGAGCTTGTCCACCAGGTGCGCGCCTTTGAGTATCCTGCCGTAGGCCTCGAACAATGCGTCGTGAAAGCGACGGAAGTGCGCCAGCCGCTCGCCGGCAAAAGGAACAGCCTTCAATGCTGCCGGCAGAAAGGGGTCGATCAGGACGCCGCGTCCGACCATCCAGGCGCTCAGGCCGGGGAAGCGCGCGCGCAGGCGCTCGAAATCGGCAGGGCAGACGATATCGCCGTTGTAGACCACGGGATGATGGGTCGCAGCCAGGCATTTTTCAAACGCCGCAAGGTCGGGAACCCCGCCGTACATCTGCACGCCGGTGCGTGGATGAATGATCAGGGCTTCGATCGGGTAGCGGTTCAGGACCGGCAGCAGGCAGAAGATTTCGTCGGGTTTGAAGCGGCCCAGGCGCAGCTTGATGCTCAACCGGTTTGGAATCGCGGCCAGCGTCCGCTCCAGAAAACCGTCGATCGCTTCCGGATAGGGCAGCAGGCCCGATCCGCGTTGCTTGCGGGCCACCATGGGAAAGGGGCAGCCGAGGTTCCAGTTGATCCGCGAGTGTCCCAGATCGAACAATGCCTGCGCCAGAGCGATGAAATCGTCGGCCGATTTGCTCAGAACCTGGGGAATGATCGCCATGCGGCGGTTGCATTCCGGCAGGACCTCTTTCAGATGTGAGGGCTTGACCTTGAATCCTTCGACGGTGGTCAGAAAGGGCGTCACGGCGCAATCGAGGCCGGTGAAGAATGCGCCGTAGACGCTGCGGAAAACCGCATCGGTCAATCCCTTTAAAGGCGCAAGATAAAGTGTGAACGGCGCGGCCAATTCCACGGTTGGGGAGCTCATTTCAATCATCACCACGTGCCCTGTCGACCGCCAGCCGCGGTCCGGGAATCCATTTTCTCCAAACTAGCGACTTCAAAAGGAAAAGCAACCCGCACAGGAAGGCGGCCGTCAGAGGGCGCCGAAGCGTGCCTGCAGTTCCCGGGCCTTTTTGCGGGCTTCCGCGCCGCGGTCCGAGATCAGGGTTTTCATCTTGAACCAGATCATTCCGTTGCGCGATGCGAAACCGCACATGGCGGCATCTTTGGGAAGCGGCGCGCCGTGCCTTTGCAGGTGTTCGGCCTGCAGGTGACCGTAGCGCGGGTAGAAGACGATGTTCTCGTTCGCCCGGCGGAGCCAGTCCTCCTCGAAAACCGCAACCACCCGTACCTGGCCGGCCGGATTGACTTCCTTCTGGACAATGCGTCCGACCGGAGCGCCGTTGTCGTAAATCTGTTCACCATAAAGGGAGGGCATGTCGTCGAACAGGATGGTGTATCCCTTGGAAGTCTCTCCGGAGCAGCCGGAGAAAAGAAAACAGCCGACGAGAAAAGCAAGCATCATCTTGCGCATGGGTCCTCCACAATTCGAATTTTCATCACAAAGCGTTTCAGCCGGCTCTGCGGTCGTCAAAGCACGAGGCAATCGGCAACCAGCTCCCACAAGTACTTCACCTGCAGATCAGGCATGCCGTAGACCGATTTGATGGCATTGAGCTGCCCGTGGCAGCTGTGGCACGGGACGACCACCATCCGCGCGCCACTGGCCTTTATCTGCTCCATCTTGCGCCGCCCGTAGTAAACCCGTTCATCGTTATATCCGGAAGTCAATGCACCGCCCCCGCCGCCGCAGCACTGCTGGTGCTCCCGGTTGGGATACAGATCGACCCAATCGGCGAGACATTGATCCAGTATCCAGCGCGGCTCTTCGAAAAAGCCATGGCCGAATTGCTTCAAGGCGCGGCGGCCGTAATTGCATGGATCGTGGTACGTGGCGCGCAGGTCGAAGCGCTGCCTGTCCAGCCGGATCCTTCCGCCGCGGATGTACTCGATCAGAAGATCGAAGACGGTCAGCGCCTTGAATGCGGACAGCGCCTCGGGGAACCATTTCTGCAGACCAGTCCTGGTCGCCAGATAGGCATGCCCTCATTCGGGCCAGAGCAGGTTGCCGATATTGAGGTCGCGCATGTTCGCGGCAATCCGGCCGGCCATGATCTTCATGCTCTCATCGTCACCGGTGAAGTAGCCCCAGTTGGTGCCTTCCCAGTTGTGCGAAGCCACCGTCCAGTCCTCGCCGGCGGCATGGAAGATCTTCCACCAGTGCTTCAGGTCTTCGGTGTGCGTGTTGACCAGCTTGTTGTGGATGGTGGTCAGCAGGCCCGCCCCCGACTTGTCGATGGGCACGCTGAAATCAGCGTAACCTTCTTCTTCGGCGATCTCCTGGGCGACATCTTCCAGGATGAAAACGAAATCCTCCCGCGGCAAGGCCAGGTTGTTGCCGGTCGCAAGCGCCGCGCTCAACCCCTTGTGCAGGATTCCGGGAACCTTTTCCCGTTCGCGCAGCCCGCGCAGCCGGCGGATCAGGTCGGGAATGGAAACCTCCATGGGGCAGACCTGTTCGCACTTGCCGCACATGGTGCAGATCCACGGCCAGCGGGCCGCAACCAGTTCGGATTCCAGCCCCAGGGAAAGCATGCGGACCACCTTGCGCGGGTCGAAATCGTCGATGCCGGAGACAGGGCAGGCACTCGAACACAGTGCGCAACTCATGCAGCGCTCGTGATTGCAGGGCCACTGCTGAAAACGATCCGGACGGGTGTCTTCCCAGGCCAGGGGATGGGCATGTTCACTCATGGTGCGTTCGTCCTTTTTCATCGCGGAGGACCGGTGGGGACGACAGCGCGCGCAGGCGGGCGTCGAAGCCGTTGCACCATTGCACGATCTCGCCGCTCATGTTGGCGGCAATGCCGGCAAAAAAGATGCGTTCGGGTTCGATGCCGGCGGCCGTAAGGGCCTTGCGCGCCGCCGCGACCCGTTTCCCGGCGGTGCGGCTGCCGATCTCGGAATGGCAATTCCCCTCATGACAGGCCAGGACCATGACACCGTCGGCGCCGGCCTCGAAAGCAGCCGCAATGTCGTTCGTTCCCACGCGTCCGCCGCAGGGGACCTGGATGCGGACCATGCCGGCGGGCAGAGGCGCTTTTGACGCCAAAGCGCTCTCGTAGGCCGTGCCGGCCGAGCGCTGGCAGCAGAACAGGGCGATGCGCGGCGTCGGCGTGGTGGTATCCGGCTCGAAATGCAGCCCGCAGGTCAGCTCCGCCTGCATGCCGATGGCCTTGGCCGGACAGGCGGCCGCGCAAAGCCCGCACGCCTGGCATGCCTCCCGGACCACCTCCATGTGGTCGCCGATGTGAACCGCCGCGTAGGGGCAGATCCGGTAGCAGGTCAGACAGCGGCCACAACGGCTGGTATCGATGACGGCGCCGAGAACCTCCGGGCGATCGGTTCCGGCCAGAAACGCCTTCACCGCCTCGCATACCGTTGCCCGCTCGGCAAGCTGCTCTTCATCGCTCAGCACACCCCGGGCGGCGCCGGCCACGAAGATGCCGCGCCGGTTGGTCAGGTTCGAAAGGCGCCGCACGTTGTCCGCCTGGCCGAATCCGGACGGATCCAGACGCAGACGCAGCGGTTCCGCAATCTTGGTCATTCGCGGCGGGGGGAGGATGTGTTCGTCCACGATCATCCGGTCGGCGGTCAGCGTCACCGCCTGCCGCACGGCCGGATCGAAGAAAGAGAGCCGGACCCGGCCCTGACCGGTCAGCTCAAACGCGGGGCGCACACCGTCGAGCTTATATATAAAGGTACCCCGGCGTCTGGCCTCGAAGGCCAGAGCCTCGATTCCGTGCCCCGCCACTTTGAGGTTGTTGGTGATCAATACCACTCGGGTGTCCGGTGCACGTTCCCGCAACCTAAGGCACAGGCTCAGCATGCGGCCGGTGATGGCGGGGTGGCTTTCCCTGGAAAGGCCGTTGAGCAGGACCACCGTCTCGCCCGGGTACTCGTAATTGCCGGATAGAACGAGGTTTTCGGCCTCGCCCAGGCTATGCACGCGTGCGCTTTCCGCCGCTCCGGGGAATGGATGCTCCGGCACCCGGCGCTCGTCCAGGGCGATGACGATGGCGGCGGTCTGAATGCGCCAGGCGCATGTCTCGCCGACCGCGTCGACCCGATAGACGCCGGTGAATCCCCCGCAGCCGGTCAAATCGCCCAGTAGGAGATCCGGATCTTCGATGCGATCGATACTGGAATGGTCCGGCAAAAGCGCACGCACGCGGATGCCGCTGTTTTTCAGATCGCGGGACAGTGGTTCCGCTGCGGCGGGGTCGCCGATCACCAGGACGTCGCATGATTCATCGCGGGAATCGAGGGGCCGCTGCGTCATCTTAAATTTTCCTCCCCCGTTCCCGCAGGTACTCGATGATCCGCCATGCAGCGCGGGTTCCGCTGGCGACACTTTCGGCGATGGTCATCGGGCCCTGTGCCGCTCCGGCGCAAAACACGCCGTCCGGCCGCCCCTCCTCCGGGAAAAAACCGTGCGCGGCGAGCGGCCAGTCGAGCAACTTCGCCAGACGCGCGTGATCGGGCGACGGCGTCATGCCGGTCGAAAGCACCACCAGGTCGAAAACCGTCTCCCGGGCCTTGCCGGAATCGGGATCGAAGTAGTTGACCGCACAGCCGTCCGCTTCGGCGGCCACAATGTCTCCGGGAATGGCGCGGATGAACCGCAATTCCTGCCGCATCTGCGCGTAGGCGGTCTGGAAGTCCTTTCCAAAAGTCTGGATGTCGATATAAAAGACCGTCACCTCCGTTTCCGGATGAAGATGACGGATCCGCCGGGCCATGCGCAGGGCGGAAGCGCAGCAGAACCGGGAACACCACAAATGGTTGAGCCGGGCATCGCGGCTTCCAACGCATTGGATAAACG
>JAEYRZ010000116.1 GCA_023435265.1 Pseudomonadota bacterium | reverse complement strand
GCCCGAGCATGGTGGCGGCGTTGATCCGCATGCGCAGCGGGCCGGCGATCAGCTCGGCGGCCCTGCGGAAGATGGCCGCGCGGTCCTGCCAGGGCATCTGCGCCCACGGCCCGGCGGCTTTGCGGGCGGCCGCCACGGCCATGTGGACTTGTTCGGCGCCGGCCTGGTGAAAGCCCCCCAGGCTGTGGCGGTGATCGTGGGGGATCACGCAGGGTGCGGTGTCGCCGGTGCGGATCTGCCTTCCCCCGATGATCAGGGGGATGTCGACCGTCTCCCCCCGCAGCGCCGAAAGCTCGGCGGCCACGGCGGCTCTCTCGGCCGTCCCCGGGGCGTAGGTCAGTACGTGTTCATTGGCAGGCTCTTGCAGCCCGAAGATTGCATTCGACATATTCGCCTCCTGGATATCACCGCACGCGGGCACTCCGTATATGGCACCGATCCGAAAATAACGTCCAAAAACCGATTGAGCAAGGCAGCCGGACGATGACGGCCTTATGCACCTGTTCAACATTCGGCGCGGCGGGAAAACGGGCTCGGCCTCCCGGCGGTGACGTCGGCCGGTTACACGCCTTGCACGCGCTTTCCAGCGGCAGCTGAAAATTTCGTATCCGCCTGCCCTGAATACGCCGCAGCCCCGATTAAGATGATTTTTTAAATGGATGAGATTTATAAGAAAAAGCGCCTGAACAAAATGAAAAATTACATGCAAAAAAGCTTGACAATCAAGGACCGGCGCCACTATACCTCATTCATTCGGTATCGAGCGCTGACCTTCTGTGTTGAAAGCGCGGGGGTTGTCGCGCCGGCGGAAAGTCGCAGCCATATCCTTGAACTGCACCGAATTACATGTAATGGTCGAGCCTGGAGCTGTAAACTCAAAAGACCTGCTGGACTCCCCTCATTTGTAAAGGCCAAGCGGGTGCGAGCTGGAAAAACTGTCCGATGACTTGGCTGACCTCTTTTGCCACACCACCCCAGAGTAGCGCATGCACTGCAGCCTGGATGTAAATCCGAACCGCCGGCCTCTGGGGTTTGCGCGTGATCCCTTCTTATATCCGCATAACGGAGGCGGACCGATGGTAAAGGCTTCTGCATCAGAGCGATATCGGCCTGCCCGGATGATGCCGCCGCCATCCCTGATTCGTCTCGGACGGAAGACGAGGGCCATGATTCCGATTCCGACAGCGGCGGGGCAGGCAACGCTTGTACACGCGCGGATGATGGTCTACGATGATCTCGATCAAGGAAAGCATTTCCGGTGCAGTAGACCTTTCGGCTCGGGTCGGCGTCGTTCAATTTCATAAAGGAGGTGATCAAGTAAAATCAGAAGAGATAGGGGGCTAATCCATTAATCAGGTATAAGGAGGGATTGTTCGATGAGGAGAATCATTCCGATTTTTTTTATGGCGATCGCTTTGTTCGGCTTCATGGCATTCACCCCTGCGCAGCCGCAGGCCGAAACCACACTGACCTACAGCAACTTTTTCCCGCCCACCCATATTCAAAGCCAGACCGCCGAAGCCTGGTGCAAAGAAGTCGAAAAACGCACCGAAGGGCGCGTTAAAATCCAGTATTTCCCCGGTCAGACGCTGACCAAGGCCAAACAGACCTATGACGGGGTCGTCGACGGCATCGCCGACATCGGTTTTTCATGCATCGCCTACACCCAGGGGCGCTTTCCGGTCATGGCGTCGGTCGACCTGCCGTTCGGCTACCAGTCCGGAAAACAGGCCACGTCGGTCGCCAATGCGCTGTACACGGCGATGAAGCCCAAAGAGTTCGATGAAACCCAGGTCATGTACTTCCACGCCCACGGTCCCGGCCTGCTGCACACCCGCAACAAGGCTGTCAAAAAGTTGGAGGACATGAAGGGGTTGAAGATCCGTTCCACCGGAATGAGCGCCGATGTGGTCACGGCCCTGGGCGGCGTCCCGGTTCCGATGCCGATGCCCGACTCCTATCAGGCGCTGCAGAAGGGTGTCGTGGACGGCAGCGTCCACCCAACCGAAACCAACAAAGGTTGGAAAATCGGCGAAGTGGTCAAATATGCCACCTTTGCCTACCCGGCCGCCTACACGACCAACATGTATGTGGTCATGAACAAGAATAAATGGAACGCGCTCGATCCCAAGGATCGGCAGATCATCGAAGCGATCAACAAGGAATGGGCGCCGAAACATGGCGAGGCCTGGGACAGCAGCGATGTGGAAGGAACCCAGTTCTTCGCCAGCCAGAAGGGCAACGAGATCATCAAACTGGACGAGGCCGAATCGGCCCGTTGGGGCGCCGCCGTGAAACCGGTGATCGATGCCTATGCCAAGCAGTTGACCGGCCAGGGCCTGGATGGCGCCAAGGTCGTCTCCACGATTCAGGAAGCATTCAAAAAATAGCGCGAAGCATAAGAAGCGCACTGAACACGGGACCGGCTTCCCCCCGGGTAAGCCGGTCCCACGTTGAACCCTTCAGCGGACGGAATGACTATGAATGCGGTTTGGAAGTTTTTTGAATGGATTTCAGGGAAAATGCGGAATATCGGCGCTCTCATGCTGATGGCCATGACCGCTTTGACCTGCGTGGACGTCGTGGGTCGGCTGTTCGCCCATCCGGTCTTCGGCTCCATCGAACTGATGTATCTGATGGGCGCCATCGCCACCGCCATGGCCCTGCCGGATACGCACATCAACAACGGCCACATCGGAGTCGAACTGTTTGTCAACAAACTTCCGCGCACGCCGCGCGCGGTGGTCGAAATCATGGTGGGTTTTCTGAGCCTCGCGCTTTTCTGCATCGTCACCTACAAGATGTTCGAGTACAGCATCAAATTCAGGAATTCCGGAGAGGTTTCCATGAACCTCGGACTTCCCGAATACTTGATCATCCTGGTCGTCGCCTTCAGCTTTCTGATCTTCACGATCTTCATCCTCCGCAGCATATTACAATCATTTGACAGGTTGAGAGGAAAATGAGCCCTACTCTACTCGGCATCTCCGGCATTGCGGTGATGATTCTGCTCTTTCTGACGCGCATGCCGGTGGCTTACGTCATGGCCGCGATCGGGCTGATCGGCTTCAGCCTGGTCGCCTCCCCGACCGGCGGTTTTAACCTGCTGGCCAAAGACTTTTATGAAGTGTTTTCGAATTACGATTTGACCACCGTACCGCTGTTCGTCCTGATGGGCCAATTGGCCTTCAATTGCGGCATCAGCCGGCGGTTGTACAATACCGCATACAAATTTCTGGGCGGCATCCGCGGCGGTCTGAGCATCACCACCGTCACGGCCTGTACCGCCTTCGGTGCCGTGTGCGGATCGAGCGCCGCCACCGCGGCCACGATGGCCACGGTGGGCCTGCCGGAAATGAAACGCTTCAACTACGCGGACCAATTGTCGGCCGGCTCTGTGGCCTCGGGCGGCGGCCTGGGCATGATCATGCCGCCCAGCGTGGTGCTGATCGTCTACGGTGTGCTGACCGAGCAATCGATCGGCAAACTCTTCGTGGCGGGCATCATTCCCGCCATCATCGTCACGATTCTTTTCATCATCACGATCCTGATCTGGTGCGCCTTGCGGCCGGAACAGGGCCCCAAGGGCGAAACCTTCTCCTGGAAAGCGCGCTTCAAATCGCTGCTCGATCTTGGCGAAACCCTGCTGGTCTTCGCGCTGGTCATGGGCGGCCTCTTCCTCGGGCTCTTCACACCCACCGAAGCGGCGGCCGTGGGGGTCGCCGGAGTGCTGCTGGCCTCGCTCTTACACCGGCAGCTCACCTGGAAAAGCTTCATGGGCGCGCTGTACGACACCCTGCGGACTTCCTGCATGATCATGATGCTGATCGCCGGCGCGGTGGTTTTCGGCAAGTTCATGGCCGTCACCCGCATCCCCTTCGAGATCGCTTCCTGGATCGGCGGCTTTAATCTTCCGCCGGTTATCGTTCTGGCCATGGTGGTGGGCGTTTATTTCCTGGGGGGCTGCTTCATGGACTCGCTGGCACTGGTCATGCTCACGGTGCCGATTTTCTTTCCTTTGATCCAATCCATCGGGTACGACCCGATCTGGTTCGGGCTGATCATCGTCATGGTGACCGAAATGGGCGTTATCACACCGCCGGTGGGGATCAACGTCTACGTGGTCTACGGCGTCGGGCGCAGCCTGCCGGGCGGCGGGATCAAACTGGAAGACATTTTTAAAGGGATCTTCCCCTTCCTGCTGGCGGTCTTCATCGGAATCATCCTGTTCCTGATCTTTCCCCAGCTCGTTCTCTGGCTGCCGAACGTACTGTACTGACGCCTCTCACCCGGTCAACGAATCAGGCAAAGCCCCGCACGCGGGGCTTTGTTTTTGGGGGCGGCTCAGCGGCACTCGCGGGTCTTGTGGAAACGAATGTCGGGCCAATCCTCGACCATGCACTTGAGCTGCCACTCGCTCGGTGCCAGATAGGTCAGATTGCCCTCGGCGTCGGTGGCCAGTTTCATCTGGTTGGCCTTTTCAAAAGCGGCCAGCTTTTTCCGGTCTTCACAGCCCACCCAGCGGGCGGTGGCATAGTCGACCGGTTCATAGGCGGCATCCACACCGTACTCCGTCTTGAGCCGGGCCATGGTCACCTCGAACTGCAGCACCCCGACCGCACCGAGGATCAGGTCGTTTCCGGTTAACGTGCGAAAGACCTGCACCGCCCCTTCTTCGACCAGCTGATTCAGGCCGCGCTGAAGCTGCTTGGCTTTGAGCGGCGAGATCAGCCGCACCCGGCGGAAATGTTCGGGGGCGAAATTGGGAATTCCGGTGAATGTCAGCGGTTCCTTTTCCGAGAAGGTATCGCCGATGCGGATCGTGCCGTGGTTGTGAATGCCGATGATGTCGCCCGGCCAGGCCTCCTCCACCATGCTGCGGTCCTGGGCCATGAAAATGATCGGATTGGCGATGAGCATGTCCTTGCCCAGACGGTGATGCCGTACGCGCATCCCCCGCCGGAACTGCCCCGAACAGACGCGCAGGAAGGCGATCCGGTCGCGGTGCGCAGGGTCCATGTTGGCTTGCACTTTGAACACAAATCCCGAGAAAGAGGTCTCCTGCGGTAAGACCGTACGGGTGGTGGTCGGCCTTGGCAGGGGTGCCGGCGCAATCTCGACAAAAGCATCGAGCAGTTCGCGCACGCCGAAATTGTTGACCGCGCTGCCGAAGAAAACAGGCGTCTGGTTGCCTTTTAAAAATTCATGCAGATCGAAGGGATTGGCGGCCCCTTCCAGCAGGGCGACATCCTCGCGCAGTTCGTCCGCCTGGCCGCCCAGCAATGCGTCCAGCAACGGATCGGCCAGATCGCGGATCGTGACCGCATCTCCTGGTCGGTATTCCTGACCGGGGGTGAAGAGCGTCAGTTCTCTTCGGAAGAAGTTGTAGGTTCCCTTGAAGCGTTTGCCCATGCCGATCGGCCACGAGAGCGGAGCGCACTCGATCTGCAGCTTCTCTTCGATATCGCTCAACAGGTCAAGCGGCGTCATGCCCTCGCGGTCGAGCTTGTTGACGAAGGTCAGGATGGGCGTGTTGCGCATCCGACACACTTCCATCAGCTTGCGGGTTTGCGCCTCCACTCCCTTGACGCTGTCGATCACCATGACGGCGCTGTCCACGGCGGTGAGCACGCGGTAGGTATCTTCCGAGAAATCCTGGTGTCCGGGCGTGTCCAGCAGGTTGATTTCGTAGTCGCGGTAATTGAATTTCATAACGGAACTGGTCACCGAAATACCCCGCTCCTGCTCGATGGCCATCCAGTCGCTGGTGGCGTGGCGTGCCGCCTTGCGGGCCTTGATCGAACCCGCCATCTGGATGGCGCCGCCGAAGAGCAGCAATTTTTCGGTCAGCGTGGTTTTGCCTGCATCCGGGTGGCTGATAATGCCGAAGGTTCGCCGGCGGTCGACTTCTCGGTTGAATGACCGGTTGGTTTGGCTGTTCATATTCAATCGCTTCATCCTCTTACGGTTGCCGGATTCCTGTCGGATTCCGATGACAGGCTGCCCGTGGGCTTCGGTCGGAAGGGCACCGAACGGGCCGCGGATCGAACTGCTTATTATACGAACGGATCAGGGCGGGGTGGGTCTGTTGGCCGCGTCGCTGCGCACCGGCCGATGAGGGATGGAACAAAAAGGAAACATGCGGATAAGTGATCGAATTTTCATGAACGGGGTGTTTAAGCGCTGTTTTCAGGGTTGTCAATTGAAATCTGCGGCGCGGCGCCTCTTCCCGGAAGCGGGACGCCTTGGCTTGAGAAGAAGCCGCGGGCAGATTCCGCGGCCGGTTCCTCCATGCCCATTGAACTCTTGGAAGTAACTTGTTAGAGTTTCCTTTAAAACTTACTATTATCGACGCTGGCCTGCAGCGTTCGCAAGGGAGCGGGGAAACGATCGCGCGGAGTGGATGCGCCGAAGCGGCGCTCCGCTGTCGTTGCCGGCCCCTGCGCCCGAAATGCCCGAGGAGTGCGCATGAAATTGATTCGGGTCGACCTTTCGTCCAAAACCATCAAAACCGAGGCGGTTCCGCCCCTATATGTCGGCCTGGGGGGCCGCGGACTGATTGCGGCCGTGATCAACGCCGAAGTGCCGCCACACTGCGATCCCCTGGGGCCGGAAAACAAACTCGTTTTCGCTCCCGGGCTGCTCGGCGGGACGCAGCTGGTCAATACGAGCCGGATCGCCGTAGGTGCCAAGAGCCCGCTCACCGGGACGATCAAGGAGAGCAACGCCGGCGGCACTTTCGGGGATGCAGCCGGCCGCCTGGGAATCACGGGCATCATCGTCCAGGGACAGGACCCCGAGGGCCTCTCCATCCTGACCATTGACGCTCAGGGAAACGCCGCTCTGCTGGACGCCGCTGAACTCAAAGGCATGCGCACCTATGCGCTGGTCGAAAAGCTGGTGGCGCGCTTCGGCCCGCACCAGGCCATCATGTGCGTCGGACCGGCGGGGGAAGCGCGCATGCGCGCGGCCTCCATCCAGAGCACCGATACCAAAGGGCGCCCCTGCAGGGCCGCCGGACGCGGGGGCCTGGGCGCGGTGATGGGCTCGAAGGGTCTCAAAGCCGTCGTTCTGGATCAACGCGGCAAAGCCGCGGACATCATCGCCGATCCCAAAGCCTTCGAGCAGGCTTCACGCGCCTTTGCCAAGGCCGTGCGCTCGAACCCGTTCAGCGGCCAGGTGATGCCCAGGCTGGGCACTGCCGGATTGGTGGCGCCCGTCAATTCGATGGGCGGGTTTCCATCCTACAACGCCACGCGAGGGGTCTTCGACGGCTGGGAAAAAATCAGCGGCGAACACATGGCCGAAGTGATCGCCAAGCGCGGCGGCAGGACCACACACCGCGGCTGCTCCAAGTGCATCATCCGCTGCTCCAATGAATTCGTCGACCAGCAGGGCAAGTATGTCACCAGTTCGCTCGAGTATGAAACCATCTGGTCCATGGGCGGCATGACCGGAATCGACGATCTCGATACCATCGCGCGTCTCGATTTCCTGTGCGACGACATCGGCATCGATACCATGAGCACCGGCGTGGGCGTTGCAGTGGCCATGGACGCGGGTTTCCGGCCTTTCGGAGACGGCCGGGCGGCCATCGAGATTGTCGAAGAAATCGGCCGGGCCACCCCGCTGGGACTCATTTTCGGCGACGGACCGGCGGCCGTGGGACGCCATTTCAATCACCACCGCATACCGGTGGTCAAGGGCCAGAGCATATCGGGCTACGACCCGCGGGCCATGCAGGGCAATGCGGTCACCTATGCCACCAGTCCCATGGGCGCCGATCACACGGCCGGCAACGTGGTGGCCGAATATGTCGCCGGCAGGCTGGATCCGCTGCAGCCCAAGGGGCAGGTGGAGGCCTCGCGCGCCAGCCAGATCGCCATGGCCGTGGTGGACAGCATGGGGTTGTGCGTGCTGGCCAGCCATGTCCTCGCCTCACCCGAAGGCAGCCGGGCGTTCACACAGGCCATCAACGCCAAGCTGGGCACCCGGTTCGAACCACAGACGCTCGGCGAAATGGGTCTGCAGGTGCTGCGGGCCGAACGCGAATTCAACCGCAAGGCGGGTTTTACGCGCAAGGACGACCGCCTGCCGCGCTTTTTCTATGAAGAACCGCTGCCGCCCCACAACACCGTGGTGACGATCAGCGATGAAGAAATGGATCGCACTTTCGAGTTCGAGTAGAGCTGCCCATGCACGTCACCGTAAAACTGTTCTCAACCCTGCGCACGCACTACCCCGACTACGACCCGGAACGTGGGGCGCTGCTCGAATTGCCGGACGGCGCCTGCCTGCGCGACCTCGTCGCCCGGCTGGGCATACCCGAGGTGAAAGCGCCG
>JAEYRZ010000115.1 GCA_023435265.1 Pseudomonadota bacterium | reverse complement strand
GCCGGCGGTCGCCCGGAAACCGGCCGAACCCAAAACGCCTTCACCGCGCAGCGGCCGGTCGAACGGCTACACAATCCAGGTGGCTTCGCTGCAGACCCCGGAGGCCGCCAACCAGCTGCTTCAGGAGCTCACGGCCCTCGGGTATGCGGCCTACACGGTGCGCACCGAAAACGCCGGCAAAATCTGGTACTGCCTGCGGGTGGGCTATTACGAACAACAGCAATCGGCCGAGACGGTGATGGCGCAGCTGCGCACCAACCGGTACGACCCGATGCTTCTTAAGCTGTAAATCATGGATCTGACCCATATTCTCAAACATCGTTTCGGCGTTTCCGACGATGCCCTGGCCGAGGCCCGCCACATCCAACAGGAAAAGGGCGGACGCCTGGGCGACATTCTGGTCCAGCGCCAGGCCGTTTCGGAAGTCCAGCTGCTCGAAGCATTGAGCATGCAGTACGAAATCCCCTTCTGGCCCGAACTGCCGATGGAAAATATCGGCAGCGGGGCCTTTGCCAAGAGCGTTTCGATCCAGTTTCTCAAGCGCCACTTCATGGTGCCCCTGTCGGTACCCAATCCGACCGCCGGCGCTCGGGGCGGTTCGGGCAGGGAAGCGGACGGAGACGGAAACGGCGCGTCGATCTGCGTCATCGCGTTGAACGATCCCAGCAACCTGAACGTGGTGGACGATCTGGCCCGCATTCTGGCCCTGGACAATCCAAAGCTGGTGCTTTCCACGCGCCAGGCCATCTCGGCGGCCATCAACCTGTCCTTCGACCTGAATCAGGATTCCGCCCAACAGCTGGTCGAGGACATGGAAGAAGAGAGCGCCATCTTCAGCGAAATCGAAGATGCCGCCGATCTGCTGGAAGACACCAGCGATGCACCGATCATCAAGCTGGTGAACCATATTCTCTCCCAGGCGATCAAGGCGCGCGCCAGCGATGTGCACATCGAGCCCGCCCAGGAGAGCTTCAAGGTCCGCTACCGCGTGGACGGCATCCTGTACGATCTTCTGACCCCGCCCAAATGGATCCAGGCGGCGCTGGTGTCGCGCGTCAAAGTCATGGCCAAACTCAACATCGCCGAAAAGCGCCTGCCCCAGGACGGCCGCTTCGAGGTCAAGATCGGTGACCAGAAGATCGATGTGCGCGTCTCCACCCTACCGATTTCCTTCGGCGAACGGGTGGTCATGCGCCTCCTGAACAAATCGAGTTCGGTGTTCGAACTGCGCGAACTGGGCCTTTCGCCCAAGCAGCTGGCCCTTCTGGAACAGCTTGCGCATGCGCCCAACGGCATCATTCTGGTGACCGGCCCCACCGGCAGCGGCAAGACCACGACGCTCTACTCCGTGCTCTCCTCGATCAATACGCCGGACATCAACATCATCACCATCGAAGACCCGGTAGAGTACCAGCTCAAGGGCATCAGCCAGATCCAGGTCAATCCCAAGATCGACCTCACATTTGCGCGCGGTTTGCGCTCGATCGTGCGCCAGGACCCGGACGTGATCCTGGTGGGCGAAATCCGCGACCGCGAAACGGCCGAGATCGCCGTGCAGTCGGCGCTGACCGGACACCTGGTTTTTTCCACGCTGCACACCAACGATTCCGCCAGCGCCATCACCCGCCTGGTGGATATCGGCGTCGAGCCGTTCCTGATCTCTTCCTCGGTGCTGGCGGTGATCGCTCAGCGCCTGGTGCGCGTCCTGTGCGAGCACTGCAAAGAGGCCTACAAGCCCGACATGACTGTGCAGGCCCTGGGCATCCGGCCCGACCGCGTAAGCCGCTATACCTTCTACCGCGCCAAGGGTTGCGACAAGTGCTTCCAGACCGGCTACCGCGGACGGATCGGCATCTACGAAATCATGATCATGGATCACAGCCTCAAGACTATGATCCAGCGTACCTACGACGCCTACCAGATCAAACAGGAAGCGCTCAAGCAGGGGCTTGTGACGCTGCGCCGCGACGGCATCGAAAAAGTGCTGCGCGGGATCACCACCATCGAAGAGGTGATCCGGGTCAGTCAGAAATGACATCGCCGTAAAAAGCCCAACCGCTGCATTGCGCTTCATCCCGTCGCCCCTGCGGCGTACTGAGTACGCCTCGGGACACGGGATTCACGGCGCCTTGATCTTGCACTTATTACGGCGCCGTCCGAAAAGCGACTTTTTACGAATTCATCAGAAATAGGTGCTCCGCAATTTCAGCCGGATTGCCCCTCATCGATCCGATCCCTTGCATTTCATCCCCGATGGCAGTAAGCAAATCCATCGCCCCGTCCCGGGACATTCCTCGGATTGCGGCTCGGGGATTCAAATAGAAAGGCAGAGCAATATGCGCCGATTTTTATTTCCTGAGATATGCTGTGCAGCGGCGGTCCTGATGCTTATGATCGGCTTGTTCATCCAGCCGGCCTGGGCTGCAGACCCGCAAAGCGATCCCCGCGGCTTCTCTCCGCTCGATCTGTACCAGCGTTTCGTGTCCAAAGCAGACGGTCAGCGCTGCCCCATGTACCCATCCTGTTCGCACTACGCCCGGCAGGCGTTCAGCCGCAACGGCTTTTGGAAAGGTTGGATGCTCACGTGCGATCGGCTGCTGCGCTGCGGTCGGGACGAGACCCGGTTGACCGAACAACGCCACGGCGGCGTTTACGATCCGCTGGAGGCCAACACCTTCTGGTGGGACAAAAAATCGGAATGAAAACATATTCTTCAACTTGGCGGCGGCTTTACGGCGTATTGTTCGCGCTGATGCTGCTTGCTGCCGCCGGCCCGCTCGAGGCGCTGACCATCGAACCGGATCAGCAGTACACGTTCGCGATGCAGCTCTATCAAGCCGGCCAGTTCCGCCGCGCGGCGGAAGAGTTCCAGCGCTTCGCCTTCTTCTTTCCCGGCGACGCGCGGCGGCGTGAAGCCGTGTTGAGGGCGGGCATCGCATTTCTCAGGGCCGAAGACCCGCAGTCTGCCATGCAGGAATTCAATGCGCTGTCCGGTGGCGAGACCCTGGATGCCATCGCCGTTGAGGCGCATTTCATGATCGCCGAAACCTACCTGCGCATGAAAGCCCCGAGCCGCGCGCTGCTCCAACTGCACAACCTGATCGCCATGAACGACGCTTCGGAGGTCCGCGATCGGGCTTACTTCCGCATCGCCCGGATCCAAATCGATCAGACCGAATGGGAAAGCGCCCGTCGTGCGCTGGAACAAATCGGGCCGGACAGCCCCTATCCGGTCGATCGCCTGCTCGCGGGATTATCGCAAAGCGGCGACATTCCCCGAAAAAATCCCGTTCTGGCCGGAACGCTCTCCATACTGCCCGGCGCCGGTCAATTGTACCTCGGCCGCTATCAGGATGGGCTGACCGCATTTCTGCTCAACGGCGGGCTGGCCTGGGCGGCCTTCGAATCTTTCGACAACGGACAGGAGGCGCTCGGCAGCCTGATCGCCTTCGTGGGATTGGGTTTTTATATGGGCAACATCTACGGGGCGGTTTCCGGCGCGCACAAATACAATCAGATGCAGCGGGAACGCTTCGCCGACGAACTCCGGCAGCAGAGCGTCCTGCCGGCTTCCGGACCGCCGCAAAGCCGGATGGACGGCGCGATCATCCGCATCGCCATGAGATTTTAACCGCGCGGGGTATCATGCGCCTGACTCCGACATGATCGCACGGACGATGAATTGACCTCGATTTTCGATTCGAAAGACAAAGGAGAACATATGCGACTGATCGCGCCTTCGATTCTATCAGCGGATTTCGCCCGGTTGGGCGAGGAGCTTTCGGCCGTCCAGAAGGCCGGCGCGGATTGGATTCACGTAGATGTCATGGACGGCCATTTCGTTCCCAACATCACCATGGGGCCGCTGGTGGTCGAGGCCGTGCGCCGCTCAACACCCCTGCCGCTCGACGTGCACCTGATGATCGAACAGCCCGACCGCTACATTCCCGATTTCGCCAGGGCGGGCGCCGATTACATCTCCGTGCAGGTCGAAGCCTGCATTCACCTTCACCGCAGCATCCAACTCATCAAGGACCTTGGCAAAAAGTCCGGGGCGGTGCTGAATCCGGCGACGCCGCTTTCCGCGCTGGAGTGGGTGCTCCCCGACCTGGACCTGGTGGTGATCATGAGCGTGAACCCAGGCTTCGGCGGCCAGCGCTTCATCGAATCCAGCCTGGAAAAAATCCGCCGCCTGCGGACGATGATCGACTCGCGCGGCCTCACCGCCCTGATTCAAGTCGACGGCGGCGTGAACGCCGCGACCGTGGATGCCATCGCTGCGGCGGGCACCGATGTCTTCGTGGCCGGATCGGCCGTTTTCAACAGTCCGGACTATGCCGCCAGCATCGCCCGGTTGAAACAACCACCCAGGGGGTAATCATGCCGTCCAAGCACAAGACCCTGCCCGTTCAGGTGATTCACGGCCCCAATCTGAACCTTTTGGGGACCCGCGAGCCGGAACTATACGGCCGCGCCACTTTGGCGGAGATCGACGCCGATTTGCGCGCCCAGGCGAACAAGATCGGCCTGGAACTGCAGAGCTTTCAGTCCAACAGCGAAGGCGCCTTGATCGACGCGGTCCAGGGGGTCAGGGGGAAGATCTCCGGCCTGATCATCAATCCGGCCGCCTATACCCACACAAGCATCGCCCTGCGCGATGCCGTTTTGACTCTGGAGGTGCCGATCATCGAAGTCCACATCTCCAACATCCACCGCCGCGAAGAGTTCCGCCGCCGATCCCTGCTTTCGGATGTGGTCACCGGGCAGATCGTCGGTTTGGGCATCCAGGGGTACAACCTGGCTCTTCAGGCATTGGTTCACCTGCTGGCAGAAATCCGTTGATCCGTAACTGTTCTTACCGAGCACGGCACAAAAAAAATGAGCAAACCTATTTGGTTATGCTCATTTCTATAGTGCAAGACTTTATGTTTCAGACCCTGCGCACGTTCTTGGCCTCGGGTCCGCGCCTGCCGTGGATCACCTCGAAGAACACCTTTTCCCCCGGAGCAAGGCTGCGAAAGCCTTCCATTTCGATCGATCGGTGATGCACGAAGAACGTTTCACCGTCGTCGGTGTCGATGAACCCGTAACCCGCTTCATCGTTGAATGATCGCACGATTCCCGTCTGCATGCTCAACGCTCCTTTCCGCCGATATCCACGCCGCCGACACCCGGATCCGTTCAGTCGGAATCGTTTTGAAGCAAAATGCGGGCCAATGGATCACCGCCGAGCGCCGATCACGCCCACCACCTTGGTCTCCTCTGACTGCTTCCAGTAGGGGTTGATCATATCTTCGAAGATGGTCATGGCGGCGGCCGCTCCCTGGCCGGTCGCCGTAACGATCTGCTTGTAGCCGCCCTCCACGTCGCCGGCCGAATAGATGCCGGGGACGTTGGTGCGGTGCAGGCCGTCGTGCCGTATAAAGCCTTCCTCGGTCAATTCCACGCCGATCTTGCGGGCCAGGTCCACAGCCGGCTCGTAGCCGATGGCGATAAAGACACCATCCACGGCCATCTCCGAAACGGAGCCCGTGCGGTTGTTTTTGAGCCGCACCTTTTCGACCCGCGCGCTGCCCATGATCTCCTGCACTTCCGTGTTCCAGACGACCGGGATGTCGTTGGCCGCCAGCTGCCGGACCAGCACCTCCTGGGCGCGCAGCGCATCGCGGCGGTGCACGATGCTTACCGATGCACCGACATTGGCCAGGTACAGGGCGTCGGTCACTGCCGAGTTGCCGCCGCCCACCATGATGACGCGCTTGCCTTTGAACAGCGGGCCGTCGCAGGTCGCGCAATAGCTGATTCCGCGGCCGGAGAGGCGTTTCTCGCCCGGAACGCCCAGCACGCGGTGCGATGCGCCCGTGGCAAGCAGCACCGTTTTGGTGCGGAACTTGCGCCGGCTCGTGTGAACCTCGATCGGATCGCCCGGAACGATGTCGATGACGTCTTCACCTTGAAAAATCTGGACATACTGCAGGGCGTGGCTGACCATGATGTCCACCAGCGTCTTTCCGCCGACCTGTGTGAATCCGGGATAGTTTTCCACGATCGGCGTCAGGGCCACCTGCCCGCCCAGGGCGCCGCGCTCGATCACGGCGGTCTTGAGCCCGCTGCGCACCGTATAGATTCCGGCCGACAAGCCGGCCGGTCCGCCGCCAACGATGACCACATCGGTCTGAACCAGTTCGTCAGTGCTTTCCGGAATGAAGATCGTCTGCGGCTCCAGTTTCAGCAAGGAGGACATGAACACCTCCTCCTGCTGGGCACCCATTCCGATCAGCACTTCGTTGGCAAACGCCTGGGGCACGCTGTGCGCGCCGTACTGGTCGGCAAGGTCGGGACGAACCTGCGTATCCACGATACTCAGGCTGACCAGGTCGGGTTTCTCGATGGCGGCTTTCAGCCCGTTGACCACCTGCTGCGGACAGTAGGGACAGGTTGGACTGACGAAAACCTTGACCTCGCGCTGTCCGTCCAGGCGTTCGAGCACTTTTCTGGACTGGCCGCTGATATTGCTTTTGCCGCTGCCGACCAGGATCATGGCTTCGAGAAAAGAGCGCCCCTCCTCGCCCATCGGTGCGCCGATCCAGCGGATGTTGTAATGATCGGGATCGATCAGCAGAGTCGGCGAACTGTCGACTTTATAGCGCACGGCCAACTCGTGATCCAGCGGATACTCCCGCAGGGTGATCTTGGGCGTCAGTTCGCGAAATGCACGGATGACCTGCCTGCAAGCGTGCACGAAAACATCTTCCTTGCCGCGGTGCGCAAAGAGCAGCAGCGGAATTTCATTGGGCAGCTGTTCGAATGTGTGACGGAGCTGGCGCAGGAACGCCTGTTCGGTTTGCGCCGCCTTCTCTTCGGGATTAGGTCCGGTTGCCATGTGACGTGACTCCTTTCTTGACGATATGGCCGTTTTTCAACAGGTTAACATGCGTTTGAAGGAGTGTTTTGTCAAATCGGGCCGGTCGGAGTCGGGGCTGGATGCGGTTCGCGCGGGGCGGATCACGGCAGGCGGGCATATACGGGAGACGGGTGTCCCCATGGACCATCGTGCTTGCTTTTTCGGATCAGATGACGCACAAAGAGACGATCGATCGACATCCGCAATGCGGTTCAAGCGGCGCGCAGCCCTGAACCCGGAAAGCGCAGAGCTTCATTGAACATTTTCGGCCAAAGGCTCCGGATCGTCACCATCGGAGGCGGCAGCGGTCAGTTCGCCCTTCTCTCGGGTTTGCGCCGGATCGAAGACATCGACATTTCCGCGGTCGTCTCCATGATGGACAGCGGCGGCAGCACCGGACGCCTGCGGGACGAACTGGGCATCCTGCCGCCCGGCGATGTGCTCAAGTGCGTGCTGGCGCTTTCCCCCCAGCAGGATTCCGCCCGCAACCTGCTGTTGAAGCGGTTCCAGAAGGACCGCCGCCTGGCCGGCCACAATGCCGGGAACATGCTGCTGACCATGCTCACCCAATACACCGGCAGCTTCTCTTCGGGGATTCAGGCGCTCTCCGAGATTCTCGATGTCCAGGGCCGCATCCTGCCGGTCACGATGGACCAGGCCACCCTGGTGGCCGAACTCACCGACGGCACACGCATCTTCGGCGAACGGGCCATCGATGTGCCGCGCGGTGATCAACGCGAAAAGATCAAGGACGTTTTTCTCGTCCCGCACCACTGCGACGCGATCCACGTCTATCCGCCGGTGATCGACGCCATTGCCGCAGCCGATTTCATTGTCGTGGGTCCCGGCGACCTCTTTACCAGCGTCATTCCCAACCTGGTGGTGCCGGATGTGGCCGAGGCGATCAAGGCCAGTCCGGCGAAGCTGATTTACATCGTCAACATCATGACGAAATTCGGGGAAACCCACAATTTCAAGGGAATCGATTTTGTCCAGCGCCTGGAGGTCTTTACGCGCCGGCCGGTCGACGCCATCGTCTACAACAGCACCTGCCCACCGCGCGAAATGCAGGATCTTTACGCCTCGCAGAAGTCCGAATGCGTGCAGGTCGATCCCTCCGATCCCTGGTGGGGTCGGCGCGCCATCCACACGGCCGACCTGCTCGACACCTCCGGCAATGTCGTGCGTCACGATTCGCTCAAGCTGGCCCGGCTGCTCTCGTCTTTGTTTCAGGCGGCAACATGCGCAAACGCCCACTGATCGTCGGTGTTATGGGGGGCGGCGGCGTCTCGGCGCAGGCCGCCGACGAAGCCTACGCGCTCGGCGCCCTGATTGCCCAACAGGGCTGGATCCTGCTGAACGGCGGCCGCAATGTCGGCATCATGGAAGCCTCGGCGCGGGGCGCCGCCGAGCACGGCGGCCTCACCGTGGGCATCCTGCCCGATGCCGACTGCGCCCGGGCGGCCGAACACGTTCACGTCCCCATCTGCACCGGCATGGGCAGCGCCCGCAATGCCATCAACGTCCTCAGCAGCGACGTGGTGGTTGCCTGCATCGGCGGCCCGGGCACCATCTCCGAAATCGCCCTGGCCCTCAAACACGACAAGCCGGTGATCACCCTGCACATCGATGTATCCCCGGTCTTCAGCGCGTTCATTGCCGCCGGCCGCCTGCGTTGCGCCGAATCGCCGCGCGAGGTGATCGAGATGATACACGCCATGACAGGCCGCGAGAACTGCATCCAGCCACGATAGCCGCCGTTCGACCCTCGGTCCCCCGCCCTGATCGTTCCAAGATCCGGATCATCCAGTATCGATAAATCAAACCTGCCGGTGCGAAACCCGTTTCATCAATTCTATTTCCATCATCATGGAGATCCTGCCGCGGCGCTGATTCTCCGCACCTGGCCGTCTTCGGCATCAGTCAGTACGTAGATCGATCCATCCGGAGCCGTTTCGACATCGCGAATCCGTGCGGACAAAGGAAGACGATCTTCTTCGATAACCCTCAATCCATCAAACCTCAACCGCACGAGTTCCTGCGAGGTCAGCCCGCCGATCAAGGCATCGTTCTTCCAATCCGGGAACATACCGCCGGTATAGAAAGTCATGCCTGAGGGAGAAATCACCGGAGTCCAGTGCCTGACGGCATCCTCGAATTCGGGACGCGTCGACGGTTCCGGAATTCGGTGGCCGTCGTAATGCTGGCCCCAGCTGACCAGCGGCCAGCCGTAGTTGGCGCCCTTTTCGATTTTGTTCAGTTCGTCGCCTCCCCGGGGTCCCATTTCAGCCGCCCAGAGCGTGTCCGTCCCCGGTTGAAACGCCAGAGCCTCGATGTTGCGGTGGCCGTAAGACCAGATTTCGTCTGCGCCGTTTGTACCCACGAAAGGATTGTCCGGCGGCACGCGGCCATCCGGATAGATGCGGATCACCGCGCCGAGGTGGTTGGTTGGATCCTGCGCCGGATCGAACTGAAACCGTTCACCGAGCGCAAGAAAGAGATATCGGCTGTCCGGAGAAAAAGCGATGCGGTTGCCGAAATGGTTGGTTCCCTCGACGTACGGGTGTTGCACGAAAAGCTCTTCAAAGCCCTCGATGCCTTTTTGCGTGAGTTTGCCGCGCCCCAGCGCGGTGGTCGCCCTGCCGTTATCTCCGCGCTTGGCATAGGAGAGATAGATGAGGTTGTTCTCCTTGAAACGGGGGTCCAGGGCCACATCCATCAGGCCGCCCTGACCGCGCGTCCACACATCCGGCACCCCGTCCAGGGGCCCCGACAGGCTGCGGTCCGGTTGCAGCAGGTAGAGCCGGCCGGTGTTGCGTTCGGTGATCAGCAGCCCGCCATCCGGAAGAAAGGCCATGCCCCAGGGATGATTCAAGCCGCCGATCAAATTTTCGACCCGGACGGCAACGCCCTTTTTCGTGCGCAGCGTTTCGGCTTGCGCCATAACCACTGCAGGAACGGCGATGAACAGTGCCAGCGCCCCTGCGATGCCCGAAGCGTTCAGACATTTCTGCACCGGAATCTCCTTTATTCGCATTGGTTGCGCGGAGAGGCCGCTGGCTCATACCGTATCGGTTTCAAGATCCCGGGTCGATCGCGGACCGGCGAGCCTGATCCACATGGATGACGGCAGGATAATCTATTTCCGAACCAGGCTGCATGGGGTGCGGTGTGTAATTGCCCGTCCTCCGTCGATTTACTTGGATGTCGTCCGCAGCGTGAGGAGCAGTGCTTCCGCAATCAGCAGGTCTTCGGGTGTGGTGATCTTGAGATTGTGGCGGGAACCCGGAATAACATGCACCGGCAGTCCGAGCCGTTCGACCAGCGAGGCGTCGTCTGTGGCCTCCCAGCCGTTTTGGCGGGCGGCGGCGTGTGCCTCGCGGATCAGGGCGAGATCGAAGGCCTGCGGGGTCTGGGCGAGATAGAAGGTGTCCCGCGCCGGGGTGCTGCGGATCACGCCGCGGGCATCTACCTGCTTGAGGGTGTCGCTGGCCGGCAGCGCGGGGATGCAGGCCTGCCATTGCCTGGCGGAGGCAATGCATCGTTCGATCAGCCCCGCATCGACCAGCGGACGGACACCGTCATGGATCAGGACGATTCCTTCCCGGGCTTGGATGGCGGCAAGACCGCTGGCCACGGAATCCTGCCGTCTGGCGCCGCCTGCAGCGAGCGACACGGGTTTGGACAAATTCGCGGGAGCAATGATTTCCCGTCGGCAAAAGTCGATTTCGCGCTCCGCAACCACGACCACCAGACATTCGATACCGGGGCAGGCATCGAAGGCCGCCAGGCTGTGGGCCAACACGGGGCTGCCGGCGAGCGGGCGGTACTGCTTGCGCGTTCCGCCGCCCATGCGCACCCCTGCACCGGCGGCAACGATCAAGGCGCTCGTCGTCATCGCAGGTATTTCAGCTCGCGCGGCAGCGGCACTCCCTTGCCCATGCTGTCCTCGCCGTAGTTCACCCCCGCCAGGATTTCGATATCCTTCAGCGCACGCACGTCACCCTCGAACACAACCTGGCCGATGTTTTCCTTCTGGATTTTACCGCCGGCCCATTGGATATCGAGCACGCTGCCGGCGTCGAAGCGGTCCTGCCCGATCACCAGTTCGACGGGGCCGCCGTAGTGCTGAACGATCTTGGCGACCAGCAGGCTGGGTCGGCTGTGAAAGCCGAGCTTGACCGGAATGCCGACCTGGATCCGGCCACGCGTCACGTTTTCGTTCAGGATGTGGCGGGCGACATCCTTACCGACGCTCAGGTAGTGGCAGGCGTAGAAAAGACCGTAGTTGACCGTCAGTTCGAGCAGCGTATCCGGATCGACCTGGGCAGCAAGAAGCTCCTGCGCACGCTGATAGGTGTTCTTGTACCCGGCTTCATGCAGGTGGCGTTCGTAGAAGTGCAGCAGCCGGCCCATCATCTGCAGCAGGTGGAACACGACGGAAAAATAACTGCGCAGCTCCTTGAGCTTGCTCCTGCCCAAGCGCAAACCCCCGTGAATGACATACGTGTCGAAGGAGCTCTGCAGGTTGTGCACCACCATCTCGAAGCGCCGGATTTCCACTTCATTGACCTTGGCCGGGACGAGTTGGCGAAGTTGTTCGATACTGTAGGGCTCGTAGAAGCCCAGCTGGTCGAACCGCGAGGCGATACTGAGGAAATCGCTGGCGATCTTGACGATATGCTCCTTCTGAACATCCTTGGCTTCATCGTCGATCGTATAGGGCAGCATTTCGCTGGTGGAGATGCCGGGAAAGTCTTCGGCGCCGAAGCCCTGCTCCGGAATGGGGATCCCCAGCCGCCGCGCCTCTTCGAGAATCACAGGCGCCAGCTTCATCAAAGACTGATTCAGAAACAGGACGGTCTTCTTACCGACCCGGCTGAACTCGTCCGTATCCGGAAGGCCGTAGAAAATAAGGCGGTTGGAAACATGCTTCTGTGAATAGCCGCCCAGGCTGAGGTGGCGCACGGCCGCCGAAAGTTCGCGGTAGAAATACCACTCTTCGTTGTTCTTGGCGCCATGGAAATCGAGGAAGTCTTCGAGCACCTGCGAAGTGGATATCAGCTTGGAATAAAGCTTCTTGGTGAAGGCGTGCTCGGGAGATACGCCCTGCGTCAGATAGGTGCAGCACTTGAGGTAGTCCTGGGAGAACATGCGCACCTTCTCCGCAAAGGAGATTTCGCAATACCCATTGATCTGATGGCGGCAGATGTTCATTTCACATCATGTCGTCCTGAGTTTCACCGATGATCTGGTCGATTTTTGCCTTCAGGGAAGTCGGCAACCCTTCGATATCCACATTCAGAAAGCCGCGCACGATGGTCGACACGGCCCCTTCTTCATCCAAACCGCGGGCCATGAGATACTCGATCTCGCGCTGATCGATCTTGCCGACGGCGGCTTCGTGCGACATTTCGACCCCCGGAATGGTGGCCCGCAGTTCGGGAATCGCATGCATCAGGCCTTCTTTGAGGATCAGGCCTTTACATTCCAGGTGCGCCTTGATCTCCGGGGCCTGGCCGACCAATTCCCCCCGCGCGATGATCGTACCGCCGGTGGTGATGGCGCGCGAAATAATTTCTGCGCGGGTGCGCGGCGCGGCCAGAACGACCCGCGAACCGACATCCAGATGGGATCCCCTGCCGGCGACCAGAATGCTGTTGAAACGCGCCACAGCGCCCTCTCCGGCCAGAACTGTGGTGGGATTCATCTGCAGCGAACCCACCGGCTTGAGGCTGATGTAGTTGGAAACAAACACGCCCCCGGCTTCCACGTGGACCACTGTGCGCGGCCGCACATTGACCTGCTCACCCCACTCGTGAATCATGGTGAAGTGAAGCTGGGCGCCTTTTTTGACATAAAATTCGGACACGCCGACATGCAGCCCCGAAATCAGGTGCGGCGAGGTGGCGCAACCGGTGATCACCTGGAGGCTGGAGTCCGGCTCGGCGATGACGACGTTGTGAACGTTCTGGGAGAAGTTCTCCTTGGCGATGTAAAGACAGGCCTGTACCGGCTGTTCGACGCGGATGCCGGGTTCGGTGCGGATAAAATAGCCTTCGTGCGGAACCGCCTTGGCCTGGCGGGTGAAGCTGTCGGTTTCGGGATCGACATTGCGCCACAAGTAGTCGCCAAGCCAGGCATGCTTGGCCAGAGCGCCCGAAATCGGAAGTACTTCCACTCCCTGCTGCCGCACCCTGGAATGGATCACGGAACGATCCATTTGCACGAACGTACCCGCACGTGCGCCGCCCGAGGTTTCGATGCCCACGTTGAGCAGTTTTTCGGCGTCTTCCCCGGCGATTCTGGAAAGATCGTCCACGTAAGCATGCTCCTCGGCATCGGTCCGGTATCGCTTGGGATCGACCTGCGGGTTGTTCATGACGCTATCTCCATTGCGCATCGTATACACTCCTCGTAACCGAATTCACCGATCCACTTCAGAATTTCGCGGGCATTGCGCGAGCAGCACATATGACCGTTATACAGCACCTGGCCCCGGTCGGCCGTGATGTAGTCCAGAATATGCCCCGTATGGGTGATGACCAGCGCCGACTTGCTCTGGTCGCCGTTCAACTGCTTGTGGCTCTTGCCGCGGGCATGTTTGATTCCGCGCCGCAGCAGCAGGTTGATGGTTTCGCCGATCAGGGACATGTTCTCCAGGTCGACACCCGACTCGGGCTCATCGAGCAGGATCAGGTCCGGGTCCTGGGCCATGAGCTGCAGGAGTTCGCTGCGCTTGATTTCTCCGCCGGAGAAATTGTGATTGACGTCGCGCTCCAGGAACGCCTCGAATTTCAATTCCGCGGCCATGGCGGGCAGGTCGATGGTCCGCCGGCGCTGCCGGGCGCAGATCTCGACCAGGCTGCGCGTCTTGAGTCCCTTGACCGTAGGAGGGCGCTGGAACGAAACCCCGATGCCCATGCGGGCCCTTTCATGGATGGGCATGTGGGTGATGTCCACGCCTTTGAACGTGATTTTCCCGTCGGTCACCTTGTACCCGGAAAAGCCCATCAGGGTCATCATCAGACTGGTTTTCCCCGACCCGTTCGGCCCGAAGAGGATGTGGGTCTCCCCGCGCGGGATCTCCATATTCACGTGATTCAGAATCGTGCGCCCGCCGACTTCCACCTGCAGGTCTTCGATCAGCAACATGGTTCACCTCTCATTCAAAAATCCTCCCGGAACGCGGGGCTGAATGCGGCCGGAGCAGCCCGTAAGCCGAATTCTGTTTCCCGGGGCGGTTACCCGCCGGCGGGACGACGATCATTCATCTAGGATGCCGGTTGCCCGGCACCTCAAGCGACCTACCCGGAAGCTTCGGACGGGCCGCCCTCAAACGCTTCCCTATTTGGTCTTGCACCGGATGGGGTTTACCTAGCTTCCCCGGTCGCCCGGAGAACTGGTGCGCTCTTACCGCACCGTTTCACCCTTACCCTGCTTCGCGCTGGGGACCGCGCTACGCAGAGCTTCGCCCTTTCAGGCGTGCCCCGGGAGGGGCTTGCCTTGGGAAGGGCTTGCCGTGCGTAGCGGGCGCAGCCTGCGAATCATGGCGGTTTGCTTTCTGTTGCACTTGCCTTCGCGTCGCCGCGACTCCACGTTATGGAGCATCCTGCCCTGTGGTGTTCGGACTTTCCTCCGATTCCCGAGGGAACCGGCGATCGCCTGGTCTACTCCGGCCGCATCAATACGTTTTAAGTTCAAAGTTTCATGTTTTAAGTGAAGGAATTCTGTCTTTTGATAAAAGCTTAAGTTCATAAGTTCAAGCTTTACGTGAAGAAACTTAAAACCGACCCCATCCTTCGCATAACGCCCGACCTTTAAAACTTGAAACGCCCTTGTGCCACTCCTTCGCTTAAAACGTAACACTTAAAACTTAAAACCTACCCTAATCATCAATCAACGCCTTCGGATAAATGATCCGCTGGCAGTTCGGGCATGTCCGCAACTCGTCCAGCCGCAGCAGTTCGTTGAACATCTGGGGTGGAATGTTCATCCGGCATACCTGGCAGACCGCATCAATCACCGCGGCGACGCCGATGCCGCGCCCCTGCTTTTTGGCTTTGGCAAACAACTTTTGAAGCGCCGGCGTCAGCCCGGCCAGAATGGCGTCCCGCTCCTGCGTCCACTCGGCCAACTCCTGACGCTCCACTTCAGCGGCCTTGCGGATCTCGGCCTGCTGGCCTTCGGTTTCCTGCATCAGATCGGCAAGGTCGCGTTTCAGTATCTTTATCCGGGCTTCCGATTTTTCGATATCGTCCAGCACGGCCAGCGTCTGATCCTCAAGGTCCGATCGTTTCGACTGCATTTCCTCGATCTCCTTGAGCATCGTCTGATATTCCTTGTTGGTCTTCACCGAGCGTAACTGGGCGTTGCGCTGGGCCACGCGGCCTTCGATCGCCTTGATTTCGGCTTCGCTCTCCCGATACCGTTTTTTCAAGCCTTCGACGTGTTCCCGGGCCTCGTTCACATGCGCCTGGAAGGCGGAAAGCGCCTCTCCCAGCGTCGCGATGCGGCTGTCGACATCGGCCAGTCGTTTTTCCGACCGGGTCATTTCGATCTCGATCCGCTGCAGGTCTGAAAGAATTTTCAACTGATCTTTGATGCTGCTCGTCATGCTCTACCTGCCCGCTTGGGGTTAATCGGCCGTCTGCTCCTTCGCATCGCCTGTTCACAGCGTAACGAAGGGATCGCGCTCCAGCCGGCATGCTTCTACTTCAACCGCCCAACCCGCGTCTTGCGCGAATTTGCGGAGTCTTCCGGTCAGATCTTCGACGACGATATATTCCGAGGGGAAGTGCCCGATATCGATCATTGCCCGACCGGCGGCTTCGACATCCCGCGCATTGTGATACCGCAGATCCCCGCTGATGTAGACCTGGGCGTCCGAAGCCAGAAAGGCTTCCAACAGGCTGCTTCCGCCGCCCGAACAAACCGCCGCCCGGCGGACGATCATGTCCGCAGCGCCCGCGATCCGGACCGCATCGGTATGAAGCCGCTCTTTGATCGCAAGGGCCAGTTCCCCCACACGCCGGGGGGGATTGAGCCGCCCGATGCGCCCCAATCCCAGCGAAGCGCCGCCGGCCGCCGCCGGCACCAGGGGCCGCATCCGGTCCATGCCGATCCGTTGCCCCAGGATATCGTTGAGACCGTCCGAGGCGCTGTCCAGATTGGTGTGCACGCTGAAAATCGTCAGCCGCCCGCCGATCGCCGCAGCGACGGACCTTCCGGCCGGGGTGTCGAGATCCAGGCGCGCCAGCGGACGCATTATCAAGGGGTGATGCGTGATCAACAGGTCCACGTCCTGGGCGACCGCCGCGTCGATCACCGTCCCCAGCGGATCGAGGGCGATCCATATCTTGCGGACCTCTTTTTTCAGCGATCCGACCTGCAGCCCGCAGTTGTCCCACTCTTCGGCCAATCCGGAAGGTGCGGCCGATTCCAGCCAGTCGGCGATGTCGCCGACGCAAACCGCCTTGCACTTGCTTTTGGGATGTTTCATAGGCCCAACATGCCGGGATGATCTCAAACGGACACTCATACCCTGAACCGGGTTAAATTTCAAAACCTAATGCCGTAAATTCGCCCGCCCCACAAAAAAAAGGGCGTGGTTCGTAAATCAACCACGCCCTTAAAAAGAAAAAATGTCAATCGGTGGTGCATCTGACCAGTAAACCGGGTTGCAGTGGGCCCACCTGGGCTCGAACCAGGGACCGACCGGTTATGAGCCGGTGGCTCTACCAACTGAGCTATGGGCCCATGCCCTGAACTTCAACCGCCGCAGACCGGCGCCGCCCTTTTGGGACGGCCACTAAGTAGCGGCAGTGGAGCGATTTGTCAATTCTTTATACCCTTCCGGATCAGCCGTCGATGAAGCTTTTCAGTTTCCGACTGCGGGTCGGGTGGCGCAGTTTGCGCAGCGCCTTGGCTTCGATCTGTCGGATGCGCTCACGGGTGACGGTGAAATCCTGGCCCACCTCTTCGAGAGTATGATCGGCTTTCTCGCCGATGCCGAAGCGCATGCGCAGGACTTTCTCCTCGCGCGGAGTGAGGGTGGCCAGAACCTTGCGCGTCTGTTCGGCCAGGTTGAGGCTGACGGCGGCATCCGACGGCAGCATGAACTTCTTGTCTTCGATGAAATCGCCCAGATGGCTGTCTTCCTCCTCGCCGATCGGAGTTTCCAGGGAAATCGGCTCGCGGGCAATCTTGAGCACCTTGCGGACCTTATCCAGGGGAATCTCCATTTTTTCGGCGATCTCTTCGGGCCTCGGTTCACGGCCCAACTCCTGTACCAGGTAGCGCGAAGTCCGGATGAGCTTGTTGATCGTCTCGATCATGTGCACCGGGATGCGGATCGTGCGCGCCTGGTCGGCAATGGCCCGCGTAATGGCCTGGCGAATCCACCAGGTGGCATAGGTGCTGAATTTATAGCCGCGCCGGTACTCGAACTTGTCCACCGCCTTCATCAGTCCGATGTTGCCTTCCTGGATCAGGTCGAGGAACTGCAACCCGCGGTTGGTGTATTTTTTGGCGATGCTGACCACGAGGCGCAGGTTGGCTTTGATCAGTTCGCTCTTGGCGAGTTTGGCGCGTGCCCGTCCCTCATCCACGCTGGATAGAATGCGCTTGAGAATACGGCTGTTGGCCTTGGTGGCGGACTCCTTGGCCTGGATCATGGCATGGATGTCGTTCAGGTGGGGATAGAATTCCTCCAGTTCCTTCTTAGCCAGGTTGCCGTGCGGGGCGGATTTCACGAACCGTGTCCTGGACGCAAGGCTTTCGCGCAATGTGGTGACCGGTATGCCGAGACTTTCGGCCGTGGCCGAGATCACGCGGTTCATGGCGTCGTACCAATTGATCAGATTGCGGATGTCCTCCTCGATCTGATCGATGACGCTGCCCTCCAGGCGCCAATCCTTGAGCATGTCGAAAATCTTCTGGTTGCGCCGTTGGACGCAACGGCGGATGCGCCGCTGTTCCTCGCCTTTGAGTTTGTGCTCCTCGAACAGCTTGTCGCGGAAAGCCAGATTTTCGGCGTGGATCTCGTTGATTTCGCGCAGGGTCTTGAGAAAGGCATCGATCTGGACCAGTTCGTCCTGATAGGTATCGCCTTCATCGATATCGCGCAGCACGTGCTTGGGGCGCAGGGTCTGGTTTTCGATGCGCCTTCCCAACTCCAGTATGTACTCGACGCCAAGCGTTGTCTCCAGCAGGGCCTTGAGCACATCCTGTTCTCCGGCTTCGATTTTTTTGGCGATTTCGACTTCGCCTTCGCGGCTGAGCAGGGTCACCAAGCCCATTTCACGCAGGTACATTTTGACCGGGTCGGTCACCGACCCGTAGTCGCTCATGCTGAAATCATCGCTGTTCTTGAGTTCCACCGAATTGGGTTTGGGTTTATCCTTGTTCAGCTTGCGGTTTTGTTCGTCGATGATATCGATACCCAGGTCATCGAACAAGATCAGCGTCTCGTCGATCTGGTCCGCGGAAAGCATCTCGTCCGGCAACGCCGTGTTGAGTTCATCATAGGTCAAAAAGCCTTGCTTCTTGCCTTGAGCAATCAAAGCCTTCATGGTCCGCTGAGAGACATCGCCCGCATCGATAGCATCCTCGGCTTCCAGATCGGAATTGGAAGAACCATCCAGAGCACTTTCGGGATTTTGCTTGAGCGCTTTTTTTTTGGCCATTTTCGGCGAGCCGCCGGCTTTGAATGTTGAAGTGGTTTTCTTTGCCATGGAAAGAAGCCTCCTGGTACCTAATGGGTCAATCCCTTGCCAGCCTGTTCCTGCTTTTCGCGTAACAATCTGCGCAGTAGATCGATATCGTTATTTTTTTCAGCCGCGATGATCCGCCGCTGCAATGCTTCTGTGGCGCGCCGCTGCTTTCGGCCTTCCAGTTGCGCCAGGACTCGCGTACATCCTTCGTCATCCCAATGATCTTCGGCAATCGCCAGGCGGGTCAGCAGGCTGCGCTGGCGTGGATTTTCGATCGCCATGATCACATCGGCCGCATTTCGATTTTCATTAACGCACTGTGCAGCGATGGTGCGCGCAATGGCCCGCAGTTCCGCATCTTCGAATGCATCCAGCAAATTGCGCCGGATAATCTCCGGGATGATCGCCCGATAGCCCAGCATCATCGCCAGAACCTGCCGCTCCAGGCGCTGCTCGGACACCGGCGCCTGCAATGAAGCGCGTGGTTGATGCCCTTGCCGGTTCTCCGAAGCGGCCGTTTCGCGGATCTTTCCCATGATGGTGGATTCGTCGATGTTCAGGCGTTCGGCGATTTGTTTGATATAGAGCCCGCGTGCGACGCTGTCCTGTACTGAGACCAGCGGAGCGGTCAGCGCGTTGACCGTCTTGACTTTGCCCTCCAGGCTCATCCCGTGTTCCTGAACTGCCGTTTCGAGCAGAAAGGGAATCATGGCCACCGCTTTTTCGGCCTGCGCCGTGAAGTCGCCGGGTCCTTTCTCCCTCAAAAACGCATCCGGGTCATATCCTTTCGGAAGGATCAGAATCCGGGCGTCGACATATCCCGCTTCGAAGGTCGGAATGCTGCGCCGGGCGGCCTTGATACCGGCCTGATCCGAATCGTAGACCAGAACGATGTGCCCGTCCGGGCCGACCAATCCCTTTAGTAACTGCGCATGTTCGCCTGTCAAGGCCGTCCCCAGCGTGGCCACCGTATTCTCGAAGCCGTACAGGTGCATGGCAAGGACATCGAAGTAGCCTTCGACGACATAGATCCGGCCGGTCTTGCGGGCCGCAGGCCGGGCGCGGTCAATGCCGTAAAGCGAGCGGCTCTTGGCATACAGGGGGGTTTCGGGCGAATTGAGATATTTGGGCAGATCATCGCCCATGACACGCCCGCCGAACCCGATCACCTGCCGTCCGTCGTTGAAAATCGGGAATATCACACGGTTGCGGAAGCGGTCGTAGAATCCGCTGTGGTCCTTGCGGGCAATCACCAGCCCCACCTTTGCAGCCAGATCGGGTGCGACCCGCTGCTGCCGCAGGAACCGCAGCAATCCGTCCCACTGTTCGGGGGCATACCCCAATCCATACCCGTCGATGATTTTGCGGGTCATCCCCCGGCCCAGCAGATAGGCCATGGCGCGCTGGCCGAGTTGAGCGTCGTGCAGGATCCGCCGGTAATAGGTCAAGGCGGCTTCATTGATTTGAAAGAGTTGTTCTCTTTCGGACAGCCGGGCCTGTTCGGCCGGCGAGAGGCGCTCGGCAGGGATTTCGATCCCGTATCGATCGGCCAGTTTGCGGGCGGCTTCGGGAAATGTAAGCCCTTGATGCTGCATCAGGAAGCTGATCGCGTTACCCCCCGTGTGGCACCCGAAACAGTAAAATATCTGCTTTTCAGGGCTCACGGAGAAGGATGGTGTTTTTTCGGCGTGAAACGGGCAGAGTCCCAAGTAATTGCGTCCGGCTTTCTTCAATACGACGGTTTCACCGATCACGTCGACGATATTGGCGCTGCTTCTGATGCGCTGAATGACATCCTCGGGAATTGATCGAGCCAACAATCACCCTCCACGTGAAAGTGCACCGACAAGCCGGTCGCCTTTCAACGTGTCCGTATATACCGGGATGAAGCCTCACTTCGGAAGGAGTGGGCAATTCCTTTGGGCAAATGAATCAAGCAGATACGCCACTTTCAAAATTTGCTAATATATATACCCAATTAGAGGCTGTCAATCGGTTTGTGGGACGGTTTTCAACATTTGCTGCATCGCCTCGCGCGCCATCTCGCGGACCGGGACCCAACGGCCGCCCCGCCGCAGGAACTTCGGCAGCAGCAAGAGGTTTTCGTTGAGCGGCTTCTGAACTTCCTGGAATTGCCGCTGCCACAGAAGCCGGCCGCTGGTCACGCCGATCAGGTTGAGTTCGAACGCCACGCGCGAGGGCTCGCGCACCCCCAGCGCACCCCCCTGGCGATCCTGGTAATCGTAGACGAAACCCACCATCACGGCATCGGCCGACTGTTGCCGTCCGGCCTCGCGCAGGGCGGAAATCCGTTGCTGGTCCAGCGCTTCGCCGGTTTGCGGGGCAAGATCGAACACCCGGGACGCACCGGGCGTGATCCGCAGATCGGGATGCTGCCGACGGATCAGCGTGATCAGGTCCTGGGTCAAGAAGTCGGTGACCAGCGGATCGGTCGCGCCGGTGACGAAGATCTGGTCCGAAAATGGCCCGCGCACCCCGGTATCCGGGCCGAAGATCCGGACCATGTCATAAAATGGAAGGACCAGGATATGCCGGATGGGAACGGCCGGTTCTTCCTCCGACTCGACTTCGGGGATGGTCACCGGCGGGCGGGATGTGCAGGCCGGCAGGAGCTGGCTGATCAGAAGGCAGGCCGCGAAGGACCGCAGGAAAATCCTTGAAATGCTCGCCACGATATCCTCCTTGGCGCGAAAAATGCTAAAAAATTCTATGGATCAGAGACTCCCCTTGGTCGAAAGAACGCCCTGAATGCGGTCATCCCGATCGGCCGCCGCGCGCAAGGACCGGCCGAGGGCTTTGAATGCGGCTTCGATCATGTGATGCCAGTTTTCACCATATGGAATCCGGATGTGCAGATTCATGCCGCCCTTCTGGGCCAATGCCCGAAAAAACTCCCTGGACAGGGTGACATCGAACTCGTTCTGGCGCGGCACCGGTTCGGCGACATTGAATACGAGGAAGGGCCGGTTGGAAAGGTCGATGCTGACGTGCGCCAGGGCATCGTCCATGGGCACCACGGCGTCCCCGTAGCGGTTGATGCCTTTGCGGTCGCCCAGCGCAGCACTCAGGATCTGACCGAGAGTCAGCCCCACGTCTTCAACCGTATGGTGCAGATCGACGGCGAGATCGCCTTCGGCCGCAATCGACAGGTCGAAGCGGCCGTGCGCCGTCATCAGGGTCAGCATATGGTCGAAAAACCCGATGCCTGTCGAGATTTCATGTAAACCGCCGCCGTCGAGGTTCAATCTGGCCCGAATCCGGGTTTCGTTGGTTTTGCGCTCCAGTTCGGCAATGCGTGGCATGGCTGGGTTCCTCTCTCGGACGGTTGAAAGGGCATGCAGCCGGCAGTTTGGCGGCAGCGCTGGTTTGTATCGCATTGTGCTCTGAAAAGCAAGCAATTGCTTATGCTTAAGCACAACAGCCGGCGATTCGACGGACGATCCGTTGCGCCAGGCGTTAAGAAAAAAGATTGCCTCCAGGCCCTGTTCCAAGTAAAACCGCTTCGCTGTAAGATATTATCCGCAATTTAGATCGGCCGCGCAGGTCAGGCGGCATTCTGGGAGACGCAATGCTCAAAAAACCCGACTCGCTCGTGCTTCAGGATGCCTATAAGCACTTCCGGCACGATCAGGAAAAAGTCATTTCCCCGGACGAAACCGTCCGCCGGTTCAAAGCGCGGGTGGCTGCATCCGGGCTGAATATTCTGGAGGAAGTGGTCCGGATCGACAATGGCCGGCTGGATATTCCGGTTTATTTCAGCCTGTGCGGCAGCGATGCCTTTGCCGCCATCGGAAACACCAAACAGATGGGCAAGGGCGCCACGCCCGACCAGTCTCAGGCCAGCGCGGTGATGGAACTGGGAGAGCGTTTCAGCCTCTTCAGCTTCCATCGCGATCCGGCCAATTTCATCCGCGCGACGGCGGGGGCCCTGGAAGGTCCGAAAATGGAGTACCATTGGATCGCGCGTTCGGTGGACGATGCGTCCGACGAACCTGAACGCGTGCGTCCTTTCTTTGAATCGCTGCCCCTCTCGTGGACCTGGGCGCACAACCTGACCCGCGGCGAACGTGAGCTGATTCCCTTCAACTGGTTTTACACCATTAACGAATTCAACGGTTCCTCGGCCGGCAACTGCATCGAAGAGGCGCTTTGCCAGGGAATCTGCGAAGTGGTCGAGCGGCATGTCTGCGCCCTGATCAGCCGGGAGCGGACCAGCACTCCGCGCATCGACCCCGACTCCGTCCAGGATCCGGCGGCGAAGGAACTGCTGGCGAAATTCCGCGGCGCCGGTATCGAGCTTTTTCTTTCCGACTTTACCGCCCGAATGGGCATCCCGACGGTCGGCGCCCTCGCCTGGGACCCGGCCAACTTCCCTCAACGCAGCGAAATCGTCTGGACGGCGGGCACCACGCCCGGCCCGGCGAAAGCCCTTTGCCGGGCCCTGACGGAAATCGCACAGCTGGCCGGCGACTTCAACAGCGGCGGAAATTACGTGGCCAGCGGACTTCCCAAACCGCACGACCTGGCCGAGGTCCGATACGTGACGCACTCCGGGGTGGTCACCCAACTCGACCGTCTTCCGGACCTCAGCCACGACAATATCAAGGTTGAAGTCGAACAATGCATCGCGGCGCTTGCCGAGCGCCGGATGGATGTCTTCGCCATCGATCTGCGCCATCCCATTCTGCGGATTCCGGCTTTTTACACCGTGATTCCGGGGACCCGCTTTCGCGAGCGCGCGGCTCATTCCAGTGTGGCCATGATCTGCGCCAAAATCGCGGCCGAGACGCTGCCCGCCGAACAAGCCTTCAAGGCGCTCCAGCATCTTGATGCGCTGCTGCCGGACAAATACTTCGTTCACTTTTACCTCGGCCAGCTCAGTCAGCAGCGCGAAGATTTTCCGCAGGCGTTGGAGTGCTTTCGCAAGGCGTTGGCGCTGTCGCCGCCGGATGAAGATCTCGCTGCAGTGTATACCTACCTGGGAATGGTGCACAAGGACATGGGGGAGCACCGCCAGGCGCTGGGTGTATTGCGCCGGGCGGAGGCCATCGATCCTGAGCGCACCGACACGCTCAACCTGATGGGGTTCTGCTACTACAAACAACAGGCCTACGCGGAGGCCGTCGCCTGTTTCAAAAAGATCATCGCCTTGAATCCGAATTCGGCGATCGATTATGCCAATCTTGCATCGAACTATCGTGCGATGGGCGACCGCGCCAGGGCCATTGAGAATTATCGGGTGGCCTTGACGCTCGATCCGGGGATCGAGTTCGCCCGCCAGCACCTGATTCAGATGAGCGCCTCCGAATAGTCGACCGGGTTCCCGGCCGCCCGGCAGCGGCTCAGCAATTCTTCGGCCAGATCGTTGTAGTCGATGGCCCCGAAGCTGCTGCGCCGGAAGAAGACCACGGGGCGCCCCGCCGCGGCGCTCTCGGCGATGGTGGTGTTGGCCCGGATCAGCGTATCGAACAGTACCGGCTTGTAGCGCGCATCCGAACGCAGTCGATCCACGATTTGCTGGCTGACCCGCGTCCGGCTGTCATAGAACGTGGGCACGATCCCTAGAACGCTCAGCTGCGGATTGATCTCGCTGCGCACGGCGGACACCGTATCGAAGAGTTCTTCGAGTGCGCCGAAGGCGTAGGGATGGGTCTGGCAGGGAATCAGGATATAGCGTGCATACGCCAGCACGTTGACGGTCAGCAGCGAGAGACTCGGAGGGGTGTCCAGCAGAACGAAATCATAATGGTCCGCGACATCGGCCAGTGCCTGCTTAAGCAGGTTTTCGCGGCCGTCCACATCCACCAGTTCCACTTCGGCGCCCGCCAGATCCACGTGCGCGGGGATCACGTCCAATCCTTCCCAGGCTGTGTTTACGATCGCCTCGCGCGCGGCATAGAGCCCGGCCGGCTGCAGGAGGTCGTAAACCGAGGGCCGTTCCGGATCGGCTGCGATGCCCAGCCCCCTGCTGGCATTGGCCTGCGGATCCATGTCGACCAACAGGACCTTCTGATGCTCGCGCGTCAAGGCCGCCGCCAGGTTGATCGCCGTAACGGTCTTTCCGACACCGCCTTTTTCATTGGCAATTGCAATCGTCCATGCACGCATGAAGACTCCCTCCTTCGGGGTGATCAGGATTCATTATCACTGCCGCGCAACTGCATGATTCCCTGCCGGGTGCTTTGCGTTTTCTCTTTCAATGCCGCGATCTCGCGCTCGATGGCGATCAGGGTGCCGTCCATATGCTCCTTTGCGCTGCGTTCGCCGGCGATTGCGTTCATGATTTGGTTCAGGTCGCTCGAATAGCCCTGGAAATTCTCCAGGAGCAGTGCGTACAGGCGGGCGCCGACGATGTCTGTCAGGCGCAGCAGATTCTGAAACTTGATATTCTCCTGGTAGTCCTTGAAGTGGGCTAGAACGGAGCGCTCGGTCTCCTGCTTCATGCGCCGTATACCCGCCTTGAGGGCCTTGAATTCTTCTTCTTTGTCGTTCACAACCGCCTTTTTCAGCAGTTTTCGGACCGCCCGGACGATGGAATAGGCGCCGAAACGCAGGATGGCCTGGGTACGGATGTTGGCTGAATATCGCAGAACGCTCGACGCCGGCCGCAACGCCAAGTCCGCACGCTGTTTGAGCGCCGCAATATCGGGGCTAAGGTTGATCGTCCAGCGTTCCTGAGCGCCGGCGAACCCGAACTGCTCCAGCAAACGGTCGTAACGTTCCAGCGCCTCGCGCACCATGCCTTCATACGGCGCTCCGACCGATTGGAAGTAGTCCTTGAGCCGCGTCTCCTGACGGGCGATGAAGCCTATGATTTCGGGATTGATCTTTTCGGCCATGAAGTTGTCGACCGCCTGTTTGTACTCCTGAAAAACAGAATAGAGCGAGTGCGAAAAGCCTGCCGAAGCCAACTGATCCTGGTAGCGTGAAAGGTCCACCGAGTAACTGCGGACGAATTCTACCGTCTTCTTCAATACCGGGCCGTTGTAATAGTCGAAAAATCTGTCTACCGACTTCTTCAGTTCATTCTTGATCTTCTGCGTCGCGCCATCCAATGTGCTTTGAATCATGGACTGGACCTGCGTGACATAATCCTGGTGCTGTTTCACCCGTTCGGCCATGCGCTGCGCCTCGCCCGCGTCGCGCCCGAGAAGATCGCGATTCATGCGGATCCACTGCTGCAGCCCCGAACAAATCACATCCAGCCGCTCGAGCTGGTTTTGAAGCAAAAGGGCCGAACGCTCGCGATTCAGCTTGCCCTCCAGCACGATTTCCAAACGCCGCGTCTCGCTTGCGGAAAATTCGACCAGATCGACGGCGCGCCGCCACTGCTCCAGGCGATCGTTGTCCTTTTCAGGAAGATTCGGCGCGTTGGATGCAAACAGGTGATACAAAGCCGAAAAAGTGAAGAGAAGCGGGTCGGGAATAAGAATCGCGATCTCTTCCCGGATGCGGTCGGCCAGCGCCTTCAACGCGTCCAGCGTGTCGTGTTCGTTGAAATCGAAATTGCATACGAACAGCATGTTTCCGCCGATTCCCATGCGCCTGATCATGGACAGGAAGCGGATATCGGCCTGGCGCACGCCGGTGCGGCTGCTGATCACATAGATGACCAGGTGGGCTTTCAAAAGATAATCCTGGATCATGGCCATATGCAGCGGATTTGGGGAGTCACTGCCCTGGCAGTCGGCGATTTCGACATTGGCGCCCATCCTGTCGCCGGTGATTTCAAGCTCGATATCCTTTAAATAGACCGCCAGGGCGTCATCGCCCACAAAATCGCGATGGGCGCCGAAATGACGTTCATCGAATACCTGCGTGACGCTCTCCGCCTTGATCAGATCCTTGATCTGCTCGTAGCCTTTCAAATAAGACGAGAGCAGAACGCTGTTGGCATTCAACTGATCCTGCGCGATCCGCAATTCGCGGTCCAGCTCGCCAAGCGCTTCGGTCAAGTGTTGCCGATCGGCACTTTTGCGGATATCGAACCGTCGGTCGGGAACCTGCCGCTGTTCGGCAGGAAACAGAACCAGGGCCTCCTCGATTTCCTGGTTCACTTCATCCCACGATTTGAGGAACAGGCGCGCGCGCAGCCGCTCTCCTTTTCGAATGCGGGTGACGATCGATGTAACCACGCCTGCGCCGCGCTTGAGGTAATCATCGCCGAGCAGGGCGTTGATCAGTGTGCTTTTGCCCGATTTGATCGCCCCCACCACCGCAACGCGGATGATATGGTCAAGGAGATCGCGTTCGATGTTGCCGCATGTCCGGCTCCATTGCGTGAGCGCCGAGGTCGAAGAACCGAGCACCGACTGGCTTTTCTGGAGAAGTGCCGAAGCGGCCGCGGTATTGTCGAGCAAATCTTTACGCAGTTTTTGATATCGATCCATGCTGACCCTTTTGGCCCGGCCTCCTGCCGGCGCCCACCACCGGGGCGTTCCGTATCGGCCGTCTGGAGGGCCATGGCCGCAGGTAATGCCCGTATCCGCCTGAGCGCACTCGTTCGGGGAGAAGTTCAGTATTAAATTCAGCTCCCTATATAATGATGTCGCGGTGTTGTCAAAACTTTCCGCCCGCTTCGATGACCGTTGCCACCGGAGGCCAAAGCACCGGGGCAATCACTTCCCGGCGGCGATGCGCGCGCATACTGCTGAAGGCCGTTCATTTTCCAGCGCCGGTTTCGCAATTCGCAGAAAAGCGAGGCGTACGGCGGAACACTACCGCCTGCCAAAGCCGTTTGCAAGCGACCTCGGCGAGAGAACACCGATGAAGTCTATCGCGAATCGGAAAGCATATGGCCGCGCGTGCGGGCCCGGCCGCCCGGCGATTGCTGCCCTCAAATATAATCAATTGTTAATTCTGCTATTTTATGATATCAAATCAAGCGTTGGTACCCGAACGGTTCGCGACAGCGAAAGGGAATCGAGATTCATGTCTGAAAAACATCCTGAGTGCCCGCTCTATAACCCTCTAAACTGCAAAGAGTATTATAATCCGAAGCTGTGCGCTTTCGTTCGCAAAGACAAAGTATGTTTGAAAAAGAAAAAACCCAAACAGAAACGCAAAAAGGCCCAGGGTTGATCCCCGGGGCAAAAGGCATCACCCAAAGCATTCAAGGACGCCGGACGGCGTCCTTTTTTATTGTGTCTTCATGAGGAAGATTTGATCCGGCTCACGCGTGGCCGGCTGTGGCGGAGATCAACTCGGGATCGATGCCCAAGCGCCGGATGGCGCTGTCCCATCGGGATTCAATCGGAAGGGAGAAGATAATATCGTGGCTGGCGACCATGCTCAACCAGGCGTTTTGAGCCATCTCCCACTCCAATTGTCCCGGACCCCAACCGGCGCAGCCCAGGCTGATGACGAAATCACGCGGGCCCTCGCCGATCGCGATGGCCTCCAGGATGCTGCGTGAATTGCTCAGCGCCAGGTTGTCGGTGATCATCAGGCTTCCGCCCCAATCCAATGGCGCGGCATGGAGTATGAAAAGCTCATTGGGGTGCACCGGTCCGCCCGCATGGATGGCAATCCGCCCGCCCTCGTCATTGTAGACGATTTTCAATTCGTCGAAAATATCCCTGCCGCTGATGGGCTCGCGCAGGCGATTGATCACGATCCCGAGGGCGCCTTCGTCCCCGTGTTCGGCGATACAAGTGACCGATTGTTTGAAGTTGGGATCGGCCATGGTCGGCATGGCCATCAGAAAGTGACCCTTCAGAAATGTCGTGGTCTGCATGAATACCTCGCCCTGCCTGCGGCCCGTGTGCGCGGGGCCGCAACGCATGTTTTTCATTGGGTGGCGCCGGCGGCCATTTTGTCTTGCTCAGGCCAGATTACGCGGCCGGATATCCCAACCGTCCTCGCGCCGGCGTGCGTCACGCAAGTCATACAGCCCGCCGCTGGCGAGAAGCCCACGAATGTCCAGTTCCAGGATCAAATCGGCGACCTGCTCCGGCGGCGCCAGGCGACCTTCGGCATGCAGCCGGGCAAAGTGTTCGCGCTCCGGGAAGTCGGCCCCGGAAGTGCACCGGATGACGTGCTGCATATCGGTATCGACGACGCCCGGCGCAACGGCACACACGCCGACCGGCCGCTCGCGTTCACGCTGTTCCAGGGCCACGCTGGCGGTCAGCATATTCACAGCCGCCTTGGATGCGCAGTACAAGGCCCACCCGGCATAAGGGTGTTCCCCGGCGCCCGAAGTGATGTTGATGATCCGTCGCCGTCCGGGAACGTGATCGCCGAGGCGGATGAATTGAGCGGTCAGCAGCGCCGGGGCCTGCAGGTTGACCGCCAGGTGCTGCCGGATCTGGTCGTCCGTGGCTTTTTCGATCGGTCCGATGGGGGTCAGGACACCGGCATTGTTGATCAGAATCACATCAGCGCACGCCATGCGGCCGATCGCCGTCATCACCGCGGTCATTGTGTTGCGGATCTGGTCGGGATCGCCCAGATCGCAGGCATAATCGTGTCGCCTGCTATCCTGCTGCATTCGTGGCGTTCGCGAGATCGCGAACAACTGCTTTCCGCGCGCGAGTACAGCCTGCGCCAGTGCCCGGCCGATGCCGCGCGTGGTTCCGGTGATGATGTAGGCCGAATCGGCATCTGGGTGGGTCACTCCGGGCCGCCCTTCCGTTCATAATTCCATATGACGCCTAAGTGTACGGTAAAATCGGGTGCGGCGCGTGTCAAATCTTCGCAGAAGGCGAATTCGACGCGCCAGTTCGGCTTGAGGCGATAGTGAAATCCAAATGCAAGCTCCACTGCACCGTTATCGAGTTGATTAATACCGGTGCGCTGCAGCGGGGAGGTGTAGCCGTTCAGTTGAACCAGCCAGCGCCAATCCGCGTCGTAACGATAGGCTGCGCCGGCCAAAAGACTGTAGCTGTCGCGAGACTCCACATCGGGCCCGTCCGTGCGGGGATCGGAGATCAAGGCAAACCCCGGCATCATGTAGATAGCCCAGGGCGCGAATTCGAATACCGCCGTCCAGTAAAGGCCCGCGTCCCAGCGGCCGCTGCCCGTCCCCCGCTCCGAATCCCCCAGCGGCAGCTTGACGGCGGGGATCAGCGCACTGCTCATCGCAGGCATCGCGGCGGGTGCGGGGATCCGGATCATTGCCGATGCCACCGCGTCGGCAAGCTGCCAGGTATTCGATTCTCCCTGAAGCCATACCTGTTCGTCCCGTGCCGCCCGGTAGGCGAACGCATTCTCGGGGCGCGCTTCGCGGCCATAATTGGAGACCCCCAGGGCATCATGATAATTTTCCAGGAAACCGTCCAGGAATCCGCCGCCCATATTGACCAGGGCCAGATCGACGCTCAAGGCGACTTGTTGCGTCAGGCCCCAGGTAACCGCCAGATCGAAAGTGGTCATCTCCAGATCGATCAGAAAATCCCATTCCCGGTTTTGGTGCTGAAAGTATACGGCGCTGTAATCGACGGCCGCCGACGCCTCGAATTCTCCCGCCGCAGGCAGCCCCGGGCCGACAGGACGCGGCGTCAGAAAAAGCAGGTGCAGGGGAAAGCGGTTCTTCACGTGTAGAGGGCCTTCATCGCCGCTTACCGGCAGTGCCATGAACAGTCCAGAAATCAGTAGAAGCAGCAGAAAGCCGATGCGCATGGTGGTCTCCGATGACGGCGGGCAGTAAATGCCGAACAGGCCACCCATACAATCATATCGCCGACCAAAGCTCAAGGCCGGGAATCCCGCCCGATTCTCAACGTACCGCATAATTGTCTTGACTTTGAAAGTACGTTGACGGTAAACAGCGATGAAATTGAACTGGATGACCATGAAATCCATTTTCGCCATTATTTCCCTTATTAGCCTTATTATTCTCGTCGTCGGTGTTGCCGACGACCGGGTCAAGGGGCGATAATGGCTTAAAGTAGCACCCCGGCAAAAAACAAAATCCGTTATCGCCCAAAAGGCGGTAGCGGATTTTTTTTGGGATTTTCTCAGCACTCCGGGCGCGGCCGCCAGGCGGGTCCATCGGACGTCATCCAAAGCAATCGCGCGCAGGGCTCCTTCGGCGGCGCGGGACGGACCAAAGGAACATGAATATGCTGGACACAATCAAACCCGAGGTGAAGGCCATGGAAATGACCGGCGCGCAAATACTCTTCACGACCCTGCAGGAAGAAAAAGTCGATCTGATGTTCGGATTCCCCGGCGGAGCCGTCATCGATATGTACGACGAGCTGATCCGCCACCCGATCCGGCATATCCTGGTGCGTCACGAACAGGCCGCAGTGCATGCCGCGGACGGTTATGCCCGCGCGACCGGCAAAGTCGGCGTCTGCCTGGTCACCTCCGGTCCCGGCGCCACCAACACCGTGACCGGCATCGCCACGGCATACGCCGACTCCATCCCCCTGGTGGTGATCACCGGCCAGGTCCCAACGCAGCTGATCGGCAACGATGCTTTCCAGGAAGTGGACATCGTGGGCATCACCCGCCCCTGCACCAAGCACAATTATCTTGTCGGCTGTGTGGAGGATCTCCAGCGTATCCTCAAGGAAGCCTTTCATATCGCCCGCAGCGGGCGTCCGGGGCCGGTGCTGGTGGACATACCCAAAAACGTGGTCAAAGCCAGAACCGAATACCGGACGGCGCCCGCGGTTTCCATCCCCTCGTACAATCCCAACTACGTGCCCAATGGCAAACAGCTGCGCAAAGCGGCGGAACTACTCAAGTCGGCGCAGCGACCGCTGATTTTCGCTGGCGGCGGTGTGATCCTGTCCGGTTGTGCAACGGAGCTGACCCGGCTGGCCCGCGATCTTCGCATTCCGGTCACCACGTCGCTGATGGGTTTGGGCGCTTTTCCCGGCTCGGACCCGCTCTGGCTGGGCATGCTGGGCATGCACGGCACCTACCGCGCCAACATGGCCGTTTCCAATTGCGACCTGCTCATTGCCGTGGGCGTGCGCTTCGACGATCGTGTGACCGGCAAAACCGACAGCTTCGCAGCACAGGCCAGAATCGTGCACATCGACATCGACCCCACCTCGATCCGCAAAAACATTCCGGTCTCCGTACCGGTCGTAGGAGATTGCAAAATAAGCCTTGGTGAATTGACGGCTATGCTGGAGACAGAGCCGGCGGCGCAAAGGACCGAAAATCGCCGGCCGTGGCTGGATCAGATCGATGCCTGGCGCAGCGCCCATAAACTTGCTTACGAACGCAGCCCGGATGTGGTCAAGCCCCAGTATGTGATCGAGCAACTCCACGAGCTCACCGGCGGACGGGCGATCATCACAACCGAAGTCGGGCAGAACCAGATGTGGGCCGCTCAGTACTACCATTTCGATACTCCTCGCCATTTCATTACTTCGGGCGGATTGGGCACCATGGGTTTCGGGTTGCCGGCGGCGATCGGCGCCCAGATCGCTTTTCCGGACAAACTGGTCGTGGATGTGGCCGGCGACGGCAGCATTCAAATGAACATCCAGGAGATGGCCACGGCCGTGCAGTACAATCTGCCGGTCAAGGTGGTCATACTCAACAACGGCTGCCTGGGCATGGTGCGGCAGTGGCAGCAGCTTTTTTACGACCGCCGCTACGCCCACACGGCCATCAGCGCGCCCGATTTCGTCAAATTGGCCGAGGCCTTCGGCGCTTCCGGACTGCGCGCCGTCAGGCCGGACGAGGTCCGCGCGGTGCTGCAGGAAGGTCTTGCCACGCCGGGACCGGTGATCATGGATTTCGTGGTCGAACCGGAAGAATGCGTCTATCCCATGGTTCCGGCCGGCGCGCCGATCACTGAAATGCTGCTGGTTTAGGCGATTTATTTTTCCGCATACCAATAAAAAGAGGCTGACATGGAAGTGCAATCCCAAAGACACACCCTGACGATGCTGGTCGACAATGAACCGGGCGTCCTGTCGCGGGTTGTCGGTTTGTTCAGCGGACGCGGTTTCAACATCGACAGCCTGTGCGTGGCGGAGACCATGGACCCCAAAGTCTCACGCATCACCATCGTCACCCAGGCCAACAAGCCGGTGCTGGAACAGATCGAAAAACAACTGCGCAAACTGGTCAACGTGATCAAGCTGCGCGACATGTCGGACAACCGGGCCGTACGCCGGGAAATGGCCCTGATCTGCGTACGCGCCGCACGCCCCGAACACCGCGAAGAGATCCTGCGCCTGGCCAATCTCTTCCGCGCCAAGATCATCGATGTCGGCCCCGTGTATTACATCATCGAAGCCACCGGCGACACGGAGAAGATGACGGCCTTCATCAATCTACTGCGGCCCATGGGCATCAAGAAAATCGCCAGAACGGGAAGTGCGGCGCTGTACCGCGAACCCCGAAAAGGAATATAGCTGTGAACCGGCCGCTCATGGCCGCATTTATCCAACCTCAAGGAGAGTGAAATGGCGTTAATCGATTTTGGCGGTATCAGCGAGGAAGTCACCACGTCCGAAGAATTCACCCTGGAACAGGCCCGCCGGGTGTTGGCGCAGGAAGTCGTGGCCGTGATCGGCTACGGCGTGCAGGGACCGGGCCAGGCCTTGAACCTGCGCGACAACGGCGTCAATGTCATCGTGGGGCAGCGCAAGGGCGGCAAGTCATGGGACAAGGCCGTCAATGACGGGTTTGTGCCCGGCAAAACCCTGTTCGACATCGAAGAAGCGGCCGGCCGCGGCACGATCGTCCAGTTCCTGCTATCCGATGCCGGTCAGGTGGCGGCCTGGCCGACCATCAAAAAATGTCTCTCACCCGGCAAGGCGCTGTGCTTCTCGCACGGTTTCGGTGCGGTGTACCGTGACCAGACCGGCATCGTACCGCCCGAAGGCGTGGACGTGATCCTGGTGGCGCCCAAGGGTTCAGGCACCACGGTGCGCACCAACTTCCTGGACGGCAGCGGCATCAATTCCAGCTATGCCGTTTTCCAGGACGCCACCGGCCGCGCCAAGGAGCGCACGCTGGCCCTGGGCATCGCCATCGGCTCCGGATATCTTTTCCCCACCACATTCGAAAAAGAGGTGTACAGCGACCTGACCGGTGAACGCGGGGTGCTGATGGGCTGCCTGGCCGGCGTCATGGAGGCGCAATACACGCTGCTGCGCAAGAACGGCCACAGCCCCAGCGAAGCTTTCAACGAAACGGTCGAAGAGCTCACGCAGAGCCTGATCCGACTGGTGGCCGCCAACGGCATGGACTGGATGTATGCCAACTGCAGCACCACCGCCCAGCGCGGCGCGCTGGACTGGGCCCCCCGGTTCCGCGATGCGGTGACGCCGGTCTTCCAAGAACTCTATCGCAAAGTCGTTTCCGGCGATGAAACCCGCCGCGTGCTGTCGGCCAACAGCACGCCGGATTACCGGGAGAAATTGGATGCCGAATTGAAGCGCATCGGCGATTCAGAAATGTGGCGGGCCGGGCGTGCGGTGCGCAGTCTGCGCCCTGAAAATCGCGGCCGCAATAAGTAAACCGCGCGCCCGGTCGGTCGGCGGGCCGGGCGCCGCTACGACAAGGATATCGAGCATGCATCCCGTTCTGATTTACGATACCACACTGCGCGATGGCACTCAGGGAGAGAACATCAACTTCTCTGCCGAAGAGAAGCTGCGCATCGCCAAAAAACTCGACGACCTGGGGGCACACTACATCGAGGGCGGATGGCCGGGCGCCAATATCCGCGACCGGCGTTTCTATGAACTGGTGCAGAAGGAAAATTTCAAAAATGCCCGCATTACGGCCTTCGGATCCACGCGCAAACCGAACACCCGGGCGGCCGACGATCCCAACCTGCGCGCCTTGATCGACAGCCGCGCGCCGGCCGTGGCCATCGTCGGCAAGAGCTGGCCGCTGCATGTGGAAGAAATCATGGACAACACGCGTGCCGAAAATCTGGCCATGATCCGCGACAGCATCGTCCTGCTCCGGACGCACGGCCGCGAAGTGGTTTACGATGCCGAACATTTCTTCGATGCGTGGAAGAACGACCCGGATTACGCGCTTGCGACCCTGGCCGAAGCCGCCGCGGCCGGCGCCGAAACCCTGGTGCTGTGCGATACCAACGGCGGCACCCTGCCCTCCGACGTGCAGACCGCCGTGGACGCCGTCCAGCGCTTCCTGGACGCGAAGGATTGCCGCGCTCGCATCGGCATCCATACCCACAACGACTGCGGACTGGCCGTGGCCAACGCCATCGCTGCCGTGCAGTCCGGCGCGACGATGGTGCAGGGCACAGTCAACGGCTACGGCGAACGCTGCGGCAATGCCGACCTGATGTCCCTGATCCCCGTGTTGTCGTTGAAAATGGGACACCCCACCATACCGGCCGCAAACATAGCCCAGCTCAAAAGCATCTCCCGCTTCGTCAGCGAAACGGCCAACATGATCCCGCTCAATTCACGGCCCTTCGTCGGCAAGAGCGCCTTCGCCCACAAGGGCGGCCTGCATGTCAACGCCATCATGAAACTGCCGCGCGCCTACGAGCACATGGACCCTTCGCTGGTCGGCAATCAGCGGCGCGTGCTGGTCTCCGACATGTCGGGCCAGAGCAATGTGGCCTACAAAGCCAGAGAGTTGGGTGTCGAACTTGGCGGGAACGGCGTGGGTTGCAAGCAGATCGTTTCCGAGATCAAGGCCCTCGAAGATAAGGGCTACCAGTTCGACGTGGCCGAGGGTTCACTCAAAATCCTGCTGCAGAAGTGTACCGAGCAGTTCACCCCGCGCTTCGAACTCGAATCGTTCCGCGTGACCATCGAGAAGGACAAAGACAAGCATTGTGTCGCGCACGCCACGATCAAAATCGCCGTGGACGGCCAGCATGAAATCACCGCCGCCGAAGGCAGCGGGCCGGTCAGCGCCTTGGACAACGCCCTGCGCAAGGCGCTGGGCAAGTTCTTCCCCAACCTGGAGAGTATGCGCCTGGTTGATTTCAAGGTGCGCGTCATCGACGGCTGCGAGGGCACCGCGGCGCGCGTACGCGTCTTCATCGAATCGCGCGACCAGGACGACATCTGGGCCACTCTGGGGGTTTCGGAAGATATCATCGAAGCCAGCTGGCAGGCGCTGGCGGACAGCTTTCAGTATAAATTGGCGAAGCAGTAGTTTAGACAGAGGACAAAGAGGGCACAAAGAGTGTCCAGGTACATGCTTTGTGCCCTCTGGGGGGATCGGCCGCCGAACGGTTGAATCATTCATTAATGGGAGAATTTATGCGAAAGGTCGGTGTTTACGCCGCAGGAGAAATCAGCACCTTCTTCCTGCGGCGCATGCTCGGGTCGATTGAGATCCATCTGTTTTCGGAACAGGCGATTACCGAATCGATATCGATCAACGAGCGAGGAAAAGAAAATGTCTGAAATCGTCAAAATCTTCGATACCACCCTGCGCGACGGCGAGCAGTCGCCGGGCGCCAGTATGAACACCGCCGAAAAACTGCGTTTGGCCGTCCAATTGGAGAAGCTGGGCGTGGATGTGCTCGAAGCCGGGTTTCCCGCGGCATCGGAAGGCGACTATGAAGCCGTCTCCCAGATCGCGGCCCGCCTGCAGACTACCGAGGTGGCCGCACTGGCGCGCGCCAACCGGGCCGACATCGACCGCGCCTGGGCTGCCGTGAAAAAGGCCGTCAAGCCGCGCATCCACACGTTCATCGCCACCTCGGACATCCACATGGAATACAAGCTCAAGATGAACCGCGACCAGGTGGTCGCCGCGGCCGTGGAAGCCGTGCGTTATGCCAAATCGCTCACCGACAACGTCGAATTCTCGGCCGAAGACGGTTCGCGCAGCGACCGCGATTTTCTGTGCCGCGTGTTCGGGGCGGCCATCGAAGCGGGCGCCGCCACGGTCAACCTGCCCGATACGGTCGGTTACGCCATCCCCAGCGAATTCGCCGATCTGGTGAAGTATGTCTGCGCGCATACCCCTAACATCGACCGCGCGGTGCTCAGCGTGCACTGCCACAACGACCTCGGCCTGGCCACGGCCAACACGCTGGCGGCGCTTGCGGCCGGCGCGCGCCAGGCCGAAGTGACCATCAACGGCATCGGCGAACGGGCGGGCAACACTTCTCTCGAAGAGGTGGTCATGGCCCTGCACACGCGCGGCAACTACCTGCCGCTGGCCACCCGCATCCAGACCGAGCACCTCTACCCCACCAGCCGCCTGGTAAGCCTGATCACGGGCATCATCGTGCAGCCCAACAAGGCCGTCGTGGGCGCCAACGCCTTTGCGCATGAAGCCGGCATCCACCAGGACGGCATGCTCAAGAATCCCATGACCTACGAAATCATGCGGCCCGAAACGATCGGCTTGAGCGCCACGAAAATGGTGATGGGCAAGCATTCCGGACGGCATGCCCTGCGCAGCCGCCTGAAGGAGATCGGCTACGATCTCTCCGATGAGGAACTGAACCTGGTCTTCAAAAAGTTCAAAGAGCTGGCGGACAAGAAAAAGCATGTGATGGACGAAGATCTGGAAGCGATCGTTACCGAAGGTGTGCTGCGCACCACCGACATCTTCGCCTTGCAGTACCTGCACGTCAGCGCCGGCACCACGGTGATGCCCATGGCCAGCGTTCAGCTCTCGATCAACGGCCGTTCGGTGCGCGATGCCGGCTACGGCAACGGACCCATCGACGCCTGCTACAATACAATCGCCAAGCTGACCCACACCCAGTCGGAACTGATGCGCTTTTCGATCAGCGCCCTGACCGGCGGAACCGACGCCCAGGGCGAGGTGACCGTGCGCCTCAGGGAAAACGGGCTGACCGCCCTGGGACGCGGTTCGGATCCCGACATCCTGACCGCCAGCGCACTGGCCTACATCAACGGCCTGAACCGCCTGGAGTACCTGAAGGCACACCCGCTGCAGGCCACGCAGGGGCTGTAATCAAAATGCAGAGGGCAGCGCTCCACGCTGCCCTCTTTCCAAAAATCCAGACGGTTAACAAATTCAAGCAGCCTCTTGGAGTCGCCCCCGCAGACTCGCAACCATCGGAAATCAGAAGCCGTGATTCAGTGGCGGGTTTCGGCTGGTTTTGCAGCGCCTGACTCGCAGTGGATACGGATCTTATCGCAAGCCATCTGCTCGAACCGATATTCCACGAAATTCACTGAGGCATCCACCTTCGCACTTGTGTTTTCGATATATCGGCGCTTAATCATATATGGACCGCCACCTGCAATACCCTCAGGCATTGCGGCAGTTGTACGCTCCAAGTGTTATAAAGGACGGCTATGAAGGTGGATGACCACAAACGATGGATGTCAATCAGTGCCCTCTCCCTCATTATCGGGCTTTTGGATTATTTGACAGGTTCCGAGCTCAGTTTCTTCGTCTTCTATTTTTTACCGATATCGCTCGCCGCATGGTTCATTGGCAGGTCCGGGGCCGTCGTTTTTGCCATAATGTGCTGGATTTTATGGGCTTGCGTCTTTATCGCCACCGGACACTTCGCAATCACTGGTTTTTTAACGATCTGGAACGCCTCGATCCGGCTTATTGCCTATCTGACTATCGGATTGTCGGTCTGGACCATCAAAAACACCCTGCGGATTGAAAAAGAAACCGCACGAAAATTACGCGAGTCCATCGTCGAGCAGGAGAAAACCGAGGCTGCGCTGCGCGCAAGAAACGAGCATTTCAGGCTTGCAGCCCGGGCGGCGCACATCGGCACCTACTCACGTAATTTACAGAGCGGCGAGGACTATTGGTCGCCTGAATTCCTTGCGATCCACGGCCTGGCCCCCAACGATACGCTCTCCTTGAGCGACGGAATCCCTTCGGTCGTTCACCCGCAGGACCGCCAAAAAGTGCTGGACGAACTTAGCGCATGTCTTGACCGCACCGGGCCGCCGGAATTCAGTACCCGGCACCGCATCGTTCTGCCCCGCGGGGAGATCCGGTGGGCGATGCTTCGTGGGGTGGTCGAATTCGATCTTCAAGGCCGACCGATTCACAAGCATGGGATCGTCATGGACATCACCGAGCGCGAGCGGGAACAACAGGCGCTTCAGGAAAGCGAGGAGCGCTTCCGTATCATGGCGGACGGATTGCCGCTCATCGTATGGGTTCATGATGCCGATGGCCGGCAGCAGTTCGTCAACCGTACCTTTCTGGACTTTTTCGGCGTCACTGCAGAAGAAATGAAGGGGGATCGATGGCAACAGCTCATACACCCGGATGACAAGGAGGCGCATACCGCCGAGTTTCTCGCCTGCGTGCGCGAGCGGCGCCCGTTTCACGCCGAAGTACGGGGGCGCCGCCGCGACGGCGGATGGGCATGGATCGAGTCATGGGGCCGGCCGCGGGCATCCGCCGCGGGGGAATATCTCGGGTATGTGGGCACCAGCGCCGACATCACCGAACGCAAAAGAATAGAGGCGGCGATCCGCAAAACCGAGGCAAGCTATCGGATGCTGTTCGACACGATGGATGAAGCGTTTGCCATCAAGGAAATGGTCGAGGAACCCGATGGCGGGGTCGACTTCCTTTTTATCGAGGCCAATCCGGCGTTCGAAAGACAGACCGGCCTGCGGGATGTCGCGGGCAGGACGATGCGCCAACTCATGCCCGGCATCGAACCCCGGTGGATGGAACGCTACGCAAGGGTTGTCAGGACGGGCGAGCGCATCCGGTTCGAGGATTATGCCGCCGAATTGAAGCGTTGGTTCAGCGTTCTTTGCTGGCGCATCGAGGGCAGCGAAAAACCAAGGGCTGCAATTCTCGCCACCGACATCACCGAGCGCAAGAAATCGGAAGACGCGTTGCGCATCGCCTACAGCCGCCTCCAGACGCTGTTCGACCATCGGATCGAGGGCGTCGGGATCGCCGTCAGCAACGCAGAGGGGCGTGTTCTCCGAGCCAATGATCATCTCCTGAAAATCTTCGGTTGTACCCGTCAAGAGCTCATCTCCGGCAAGGTTGACTGGCGGGCGCTGACCCCGCCCGAATGGCAGGAGGTGGACGAATATGCCCTGCGGCAGCTGAAAAACGGAGACTTATACCGCGCCATGGAAAAGGAATACGTCCGCCGTGACGGATCACGCGTGCCGGTATTGGTCACGGGCGTGATGATGCTGGGGACAGCGGTGAGATCTTATCTTTTATCCTGGACATTTCGGAACGTAAAAGATTCGAACGGTCGCTGAAACAGCTGAACATGACCCTCGAGCAGCAGGTCACCGAACGCACGCAACTTGCCGAACGCCGGGCAGAACAGCTTCAAGGGCTGGCCATGGAGTTGATTGAATCCGAGGAGCAGGAACGCAGGCGCATTTCAGAAATGTTGCACGACGATTTGCAGCAGGTTTTAGCCGCCACGCTGATGCAACTGGACTCGTGCAGCGAAAGTTTGAACGCCGATGCCGAACTCGATTCCGTCCGGCAGTTGCTGAAAGAATCGATAAGCAAGGCACGCAGCCTGTCGCATGAACTGAGTCCTTCCGTGCTCTATCATTCGGGCCTTGTCGCCGGTCTTCGATGGCTTGCCAATCAGATGAACGAAAAATTCGGTTTGAATGTTCAGATTGATGTACGTACCGATGAAGGGATTGATTTTTCGCTCGCACCCATGTTCATCTACCGGGCCGTACAGGAGTTATTGTTCAATGTGGTCAAGCACTCCACCGCGAAAAGCGCACGGGTCGCGCTTACCAATACAGAACAGAATATACAAATTTCGGTCAGCGACGAGGGAAAAGGTTTCGATACCGACCAACTCGAGTCTGCCAGCACCAGGGCTGGCTTGGGGCTGGCGAGTGTACGGGAGCGTGCAAATTATTTCGGAGGGCGTCTGGAGATAAAAAGTTCACCGGGTCAGGGCAGCCGATTTACTTTAATCTTACCCATCACTCCGCAAACCGCCGACCATCAATAGTTTGTGGTATGTAAGCCCGTATCTCACCAGATCTATCGCCTATTGCATCGTGCTGTTTGTGACGAAGTCTCCAATGCTTTCCGATTCGCAAATGCCGAGCCGAATACAGGCTGAACCTTACAGTACTAATCCAGCATCTATGAGAGTATAATAAAAAGCAGGATTTCTTTATGCAGGGAGACTTCGGGCAAGCATCTTTAAAAAACAATAAAATACTTAATCAGTTTATTTACGCCAATATTCGGCAAGGAATCATGCAACAAGCGCCCATACGCTGACGCGCAACTGACCGCCGGGCGCCGGCAAAATGCGCAGCGTTGGGTAGAAATAAAGGTTCACTTTCTTTACAGAGTGTTGAAAACGAGCACGAGCCGTCAGGCAAGGCGCGCGGCTTTCAAAAGCACAGCATACACGCAGTATGCGAGCATTTTTGAACGCCGCGCAAACAGCATCACGGCTTGAGGCGAGGTTTTTCGACAGCCTGTTAAACGATGCTTGAGAAAGGCGAATAGGCAGATATGGACGTCGTCTATGTTGTTGGACCAATCCTGCTGATTGCGATCGTCCTGGCTGCTGTCTGGCTTGACCGCTGGAGTGTCCCTGTCATACTGGTTGCCGTTGGTGCCGGAATCCTATTTGGCAGTGATGTTTTGCGGCTCTGGCACTTTGATGATATCGGGTTGACGAACAGAGTCTCAAATCTTGCCTTGGTATTTATTCTGTTTCATGGCGGCTTCTCCACCAAACGTTCCGACTTCAAAGCAGTTGCCCTTCCTGCGGGCGGTCTTGCAACCTGGGGCGTAGTTCTGACGGCGGTTGCGACCTTCGGAGTTCTTTATGGTTGGTTTAACTGGCCGCTTTACAAGGCGCTTCTGCTCGCCGCGATCATTTCGTCAACCGACGCGGCAGCAATCTTCTCGATACTTCACCGGCAATCTCTGCCGCAGAAGCTCGCGTCCACTATTGAAATCGAAAGCGCTGCCAACGATCCGATGGCGATCCTGCTCACCATGGCGGTGATCGAGGGAATCACTTCCGCCCAATCCGCCTGGTTGATGTCTGTGCTGATCTTCATCTGGAAGTTTGCGGTTGGACCGTTCTGCGGATGGTTCATGGCCAAGGCGGCACTGTGGCTGTTCAATCGTCTTAAGCCGCAAGACCGCGGACACTACTATGTGCTTTCATTGGGAATCATCATGCTGATCTATGGGCTGACCGAAATGATCAATGGCAGCGGAATTTTGGCAGTATTTGTCGCAGGCTACTCGATGGGGAATCACCCGTTTGTCCACAAACGAGGAGTTACGAATTTCTCATCTGCCGTCTCAACCGTCGCCAACGTCGGCATGTTCGCCTTGATGGGACTCCAGGTATTCCCGCATCAGTGGGGGGGGATCTGGTTGGACGGCCTTCTATTGTTCATCGTTTTGGCTCTGCTGGCGCGACCTTTTGCCGTATGGCTGGGAACAGTGGGTATGGGGCTCGGCTGGAGAAGCAGGACATTTATCGCTTGGGCGGGCCTTCGCGGCGCGGTGCCCATCGTCTTGGCCACCTACCCGGCGGCGGCTGGGCTTGCCATCGGGCAAGAGGTTTTCAATCTAGTGTTCTTTGCCGTTCTGTTGTCCATAGCAATACAGGGTTCCACACTGGGCTGGCTGGCGCGGGTACTCAATCTCACTTCCCCCAGACGGCCGATGCCTATGTTCGATTTGGAACTCGTTACCATGGCCGAAAGCGATTTCGACCTGATGGTGGTCGATCTGCCAGGCCCGCAAGGCGCAATCGGACCTCTCATCGCTGATTTGCGACTTCCCGCTGGGTCAGTGATCGTCCTGATAACACGAAACAAGGACATTGTGGTTCCGAAAGGCTCAACCAACCTGCAGGGATGGGATAGAGTGACCGTGCTTGCGCATGCCAAGGACCATGAGACGATTCACTCCGTTCTCTTGAACGCGTTCTCCACTGCAGAATCGCGGTCGAAGCCCCAGCCAAAGCACTAAACGACTCTCTTAACGGCCACGCCTCATGGCTGGCGTTGGCTGATCCTCTTTGTGCAGGTATAAACTTTGTGCAACCGATTAAAATGCCTGACCGCACATAAGATGGCTTCCCCAAGTGCCAATATCGCCCTTCTGGGCTATTTCGCCCACTTTCCAGAATAGTTTTTTCTTTCAATGCCTTACACGAATTGTTCTGTTTGTGACGGGCGCTTTCTTCCCATTTGCATTCCGAAATCTCATCCTTTAGAAGTCTCTTTTTGCAACTTTTTCGACTAGTTGCCATCATTTGCCAATTTTGGCACCCATCATGCTGTGGATCAATGTGCGCCAATCAATCTTTGGAGGTGGTCGGGGCATGGAACTCATAAGAAATAAAGTTTCAGGTAAGTTCTTTATATTGCTCGATGATTCAGGAGCCTCGGATATCTTGGTGATTACTCCGGAAGGCAAGCTCAAACGCCTTAAGCGATATCTGTTTGCTTCCCAGGATTTCTTTGACCCTGAGGAGGCAGTTCGCAATAAGCGCCTGACCAGGAAACAGGTCGAGATTTATTCGGAGCTTAAAGATGCACAATGGTTGGCTTAACCGTCGAACCGCGGCCGGGAATCGTCTCATAAAAACGTACACGGGAAGGAAATGAAATGAACCAGGATCCGTTTGGAAACCTCACCGACTGGGGTCAAGTCTTGGATATGCTTGATGTGTTGGAACGGAGCGGCGATATATCCAATTACCAGCCGGGTTTAATACGCATACTGCGCTATAAAGGGAACTGGAGACTTCGTGAAGAGGTGCTGAAACGCGCCGGAAGCATCGAGGCTCCTTCCAATGATTTAGTCTCTCAGGTGCTCGACCTTCTAGAAGACGACAACGTCTACTACGACGTCCGGATACTCGCCGGCAGAGCTTTGATTCAATTGCTGAGGAATATGGAAGGCGGCGGAAGCGAAGATATTCATGCGAGAACGCAGAGTACAATCGCAAAGCTGGAAAGGATTCCGCAGCCTCCGCTTTTCCTGAATGCATTAAACAGGCTTTCCGAGGAAATCGGTATTCCGGGAAGTTAGAGGACTATCATACAATCCCCAAGGAGATACTGAATGTTCTCAGAATCAACACCCAAAGGTATATGCGCCACCTGTAGACACATGGTGCAGTGCCCTTGGTTTATGACCAATGTGAAGAATGGGGCCCAGGTTTTATGGTGTGAAGAGTTTGATTCCTCGGGAATCCAGTCCGGTTCGAGGCGTCAAAAAATAATTCACCCGCATATTGGTAAACCACCGCGGCCGGCTAACGGGATTTGTGCCAATTGTAATGACAGCCAGTTTTGCAAATTCCCCGCATCTAATATGGGGATCCATTTTTGTGAGGAATTTTATTCGGGGGTACAGTGCGAAATAAATCCTCGGCGTTCAATCGATTCCGACCGCGGTTATCCGAATTTTAACGTTAAAACAATGTTTCCGGGATGGACCTTATGAAAAATTTAAATTCTTATTGCTCAGAAGTATTAGAGTCGATCAGCAATAAATATCCATGGGAAAAAGCCTTCATTCAGGCCGTGTACGAAGTATTTCTCTCTATCGGTGTAGTAGTCGATCATGATCCGCATTACCGGAATGAGCGCATTTTGGAAAGAATCGTTGAACCGGAGAGGGTTTATATCTTCAGGGTTCCCTGGAAAGATGATAGTGGCAAAATTAACATCAATACCGGTTACCGCATCGGCTTCAACAGCGCTCTTGGCCCCTATAAAGGCGGTATCCGCTTTCACCCCTCAGTAAATCTCGGCATCCTGAAATTTCTTGGATTCGAACAGACATTCAAAAATGCTCTTACCGGACTGCCGCTAGGCGGCGGCAAGGGTGGCAGTGACTTTAATCCACGAGGTCGATCCGGCAATGAAATTGAGTCTTTTTGTCAAAGCTACATGACAAGTTTATATCAGCACATCGGTGCCAATACGGACATTCCAGCTGGTGATATCGGCGTGGGAGCTCGGGAAATCGGTTTCCTTTTCGGACAGTACAAAAGGTTGAAGAATACCTGGGAAGGCGTGCTCACAGGAAAAGGCCTCGATTGGGGAGGGTCCCATTTAAGACCGGAAGCGACTGGATTCGGCGCCGTTTATTTTGCCGAGGAGATGCTCAAGACCAGGGGCGAAGGTATTGAAGGCAAAACCATCGCCGTTTCGGGGTTCGGCAATGTCGCCTGGGGAGTTGTGTCCAAAGCAGTCGAAATGGGCGGCAAGGTCGTTACCCTATCAGGGCCTGACGGTTTTGTTCACGACAAAGAAGGCATTAAAGGCGAGAAAATAGATTATATGCTCGAGATGCGGCGAAGCACGCGGGATAAAGTCGAAGATTTTGCACAAAAGTTCAGTGTGGATTTCTATCCGTGGAAAAAACCCTGGGTAATAGAATGCGATATCGCTTTTCCTTGCGCCTGTGAGAATGAAATAGACGACAATGACGCCGAGACACTACTTGCCAACGGCTGCCGGTGCGTGACTGAGTGCGCGAATATGCCGGCAACCCAGAAGGCCATGGATATATTCCTTGAAAGCGGGATTCTTTATTCTCCGGGCAAAGCTTCCAATGCGGCCGGCGTCGCATGCTCCGGGCTCGAAATGGCCCAGAACAGCTCCAAGATAAGATGGACGCGTGAGGAAGTGGATAAGAGGCTGCGGACCATCATGCGCGAAATTCATCAGCTCTGCCTGCTTTCTGCCGAACGCTATGGCAAGAAGGATAACTATTTTTTCGGAGCCAACATCGCTGGTTTTATCAAGGTCGCCAATGCCATGATCGATCAGGGCAACACCTGATGGAATTGCGTATAATTCTCGATTCTTAGTCACGGTGTATTCATCACGCCCGCGCCTGTAATTGCAGACTTCCAGCAGTAATCTTATTGCATCGAAGGAGACGGGGTTCCAGGTTCAATGCACATTACACCCAAGAATTCGGACAAGCTTTTCCAAACCGATATACTCTTTCAATCCCCTTACTGGGCAAAAGTAAAAACGATCCTTGGATGGAAGCCATACGCCTTCGATATAGACGATACAGACCGAGCTGACATCCTTGTGCTCACAAAACACATCGATCGTTATTCCTCAGCCTGCTATGTGCCGCATGGACCTGAGTTTGCACCCGATAAGTCGGAATATGGCGCCTTTCTGGAAGAATTATCGGAAGCTATCGTGCAAAAACTGAACCCAGGTGTGGCATTCATCCGCTATGACCTGCCTTGGGAATCGCACTATGCCGATGAAATGCGGATCAAGCATTGGTCTGATTTTCCAGAATCCAGAATCCGTGAGTTGCGCATGAACTTCGGAACAAAACACTGGAACCTCAGGAAAGCCCCGGTGGACATGACTGTTACAAACAGCTATATTGTACATATTCTATCGGATGAAGATGAAATGCTTGCGAGGATGAAACCCAAAACACGATACAATATTCGACTTTCAAAAAGAAAAGGTGTGCATGTTCGGACCGCGTCCATAGATGAGCTACCAGAATTTTATAGAATCTACTGTATAACCGCTGAAAGAAATGGTTTTGCTGTTGGCGGCCACCGCCAGCTTGCCGCCCTTTTCGATGAACATTCGCAGGGCGCACAGGATACCGATACCCAGTTATTGTTTGCTTGTCATAAGGCGGACATCCTGGCCGGCGCCATCATTGCAATTTCGGGAAAGCGTGCGTTTTTTCTTCATGGCGCTTCTTCCAACGAAAAGCGGGAATTTATGGGAAATTACGCCCTTCATTGGGAAGCGATTCGCTACGCGAGTCTGCGAGGATACGGAACATACGAGATGGGCGCGGTTTCTCCCGGCCGGGACCCGTCGCATTCATTTTATGGTCTTTACCGCTTTAAATCGGGTTTTGGCGGCGACATTGTGCATCGCAGCGGGTCTTGGGACTATCCAATCGATGAAGATACATATGTTTCTTTCAGAAATGGTGAAACCCTTCAGGAGAGCAGATGCCACTGATTAGCGGTGCGATGAAGGCATTTGGCATGCTGGTGAAACTCCAATCTGGCTTGTGAGCTATCGATGGTACTCGCCGGAGCGTTCGGGCTGGTATGTAACTTCCTCGATGCGAACGCGCAAAACGCCGCCGCCAGGTTTAGGCCACTCAATTTCATCTCCTTGCGAAAGGCCGAGGAGCGCACTGCCTACCGGTGCCAGGATCGATACCGTGCTTCCATCATGTTTAACGTCCTTGGGATATACCAGTGTCATCGTATATTCTTGATCTGTGGATGCCACTTTAAACCTTACGGCTGAATTCATGGTCACCACATGAGGCGGGACACTTTTCGGGTCCACCACTTCCGCCCGAGCCAATTCATCTTCCAGATCTTCTTTCCCCGGAAATGCATCATGCGGAAGGGATTCTAAAAGGTTCTCGAGCCGCTCTAAATCACGCGAAGAAATGATGATTTTGGGTTTCATATTCATTTCGCCCCCAAATTCGATACACTTGGCAATCACTTGCCAGTAAAATGCCTACTATATCCACCTTTTCAAGGGTGCTATCGCATTCGCTCGAGCGTTGGTCTCTGGGCCGCCTGGAAACTTGACCTCACCGAGATGCGCTTTGTCGCGTCGAAAAATTACCCGAGCGGACGCTCTTATCGACACTCACAGAATGGGGCCACTTATTAACCATTGATTAACAAAACCAGGTTCGGATGGACTGGATTGTCGAATAAGCGTTTATTTGTCTCAGGTTCAACAAAAAAGTTGGAATATGCGCGTACAGCTGGTAAGCAAAGATAGAAGCACATGCCATTTGGCTGCAGGGTACTATATCAACCGGAAGGTGCTGTATCATGCACAATTGCGTTGCCTCCATTTATTTGGAAGCCGAATGATTTTGAGGGCAAATCGCACATTGCGGCTCACCGTTTCTCTGCTTCTGGTACTCTGCATTCTGCCGTTCGTCACGGCACATGAACCGGCTGGAATGCAGAATCCGCAGAAAAGCCCAAAAACCGTTCTGTTCACACCCGCCATCACGGGGCGTACGGTTGCCGCTGCCGCTTTCGATAACCGGGCCAATCTAAAATCTTCCGATGGACTAAGCAAAGACGCCCTGATTATAGGCCAGAAGTCAACCGATTCGGCCGATCTGTCCATATACATTCCAACCGACTTTCGCGATCGCTCCGCCCAATGTCCTGAGCATACGGCTATTGGCATCCGGGCGCCTCCTTACCCCGAGATTTAAGCAAATGATTTGAATCAAGGCCACCCAAGCAGTTTCATGACTGAGGTGAGTCCATTTGTATTTGTCAATGGAGGCTTTATGCGAAGCAACCGTATCAAATCGCCCGACGCTGAATAGGGACCTTCTCAACGGCCTGAAATCGAGAGCGCACCCAAGACATACAACAAATCATTTTCGGGAAAAACTGGCTGCATTCGGCGGCATCATCTTTTGTTTCTCTGGCTGCTTGAGAAACTGTAGTCTCATTGTGAGATCAACCGGGGCGGGGAACTCAGCCTTCAGGCGTGACAATGGATTGAGTATGTCGAATGCGTGCCAATACTAAGCAGCATCATCACCGGTCTGGCCGGGATAACAGAAAGGATATCGATCAAGATGACCAAGCAAACAGGCCCTCTGCACAAGCCGGTGATAACACTCGCGCGTAAAGATTTTGCGAAGCTGCACAAAGATTCCACCGTCCAGGAGGCTTTGGACAACATCAGGAAGAAAAAGGGGATCGGTGACCGGATCGTCTATTTTTACGTCGTGGACGACAATGGCCGCCTCGTGGGCGTTGTGCCGACCCGACGTTTACTCGCATCCGATTTGGAGCAATGTATTTGCGAAGTGATGATCGGCCCGGTGATCACGATCCCCAAGCGCGCGACCGTACTGGAAGCTTACGAGTTTTTCGTGCTGCATAAACTGTTGGCGTTTCCTGTAGTGGATGAACATCGCCATATCCTGGGTGTGGTGGATATCGGCATGTTTACGGATGAGGCTTTCGATTTGGCCGATCAGACCAGCATGGACAGGGTGTTTGAAACGATCGGCTTTCGCCTCCTGCAGGTACGAGACGCATCGCCGATACGAGCGTTTCGTTTTCGGTTCCCATGGTTACTTGCAACCATTCTCAGCGGTACCATATGCGCGTTGTTGGCCGGTGTCTACGAAATGACACTGGCTAAAAGCCTCGTTCTCGCTTTTTTTCTCACTTTGGTTTTGGGACTGGGCGAGAGTGTCAGCATGCAGTCCATGACCGTTACGATCCAAGCGTTAAGATCGAGAATACCGACGTTCAGATGGTTTGTGCGGGCGTCCCGACGCGAGGCGGGTACGGCTCTTATGCTGGGAACGGCATGCGGTCTTCTGGTTGGCCTGATTATCTGGGTCTGGCGCGGCAATCCTTTTGCGGCGATTGCTATCGGATCCAGCATTGTACTAAACCTGTGCGCCGCCAGCTTATTCGGACTGAGCGTTCCATCGCTTTTACACAAGTTAAAGCTCGACCTTAAAATTGCCTCCGGTCCGGTGACCCTGGCCATCACCGATATCTCTACGCTTCTCATCTACTTCAGCCTCGCCGAAGCGTTGCTGTGAGCTGATGGGGCATATACCTGGAACCCTGTTGATGATCTCTTTCCCGATAGAGGTGGGGTGATATGAAACCTTTCAAAAACATTCTCTACGTCACCGAAAAGGCTGTCGATCAAGTTTCGGCGCTGGAACGCGCAATCTCATTGGCGGAGAACAACCAGGCCAAACTGTCGGTCATCGAGGTAGTCCCGGCTGTCGACGATGCGTACAGAACGGATGTAATAAATTCCCACAAGAAAAACCTGGAATCCTTGATCGGTCCCTACCGCAGCCGCCTGGCGATCCAAAATGATGTGCTGATGGGCACAACTTTCCTCGAAGTCATTCACGCCGTGCTGCGCAATGCGCATGACATAGTACTCAAACCGGCGGAACAACCCTTTTTCATGAAACGGATATTCGGCAGCGACGACATGCATCTTTTGCGCAAATGTCCGTGTCCGGTTTGGCTAATGAAACCGCCTGAAAAAAACCATTACCATCGCATTCTTGCGGCTGTTGATTTCAATCCCCTGAATCCCTCGACATCAGAAGAAGCCCTCAATCACGAGATTATCGGGCTTTCCTGTTCGCTTGCGCTGACCGACTCTGCCGACTTGCATCTGGTCCATGCATGGGAGACGTTTGCCGAAAAGTCCATACTCTCGAGAGGCGACATTTCAGATGACCGCATTGTTGACGCGCATGTCCAGAAACAATACGCGCTTCATCAAAAAGGATTCCACCAATTGGGTGATGCGCTACTCGACCAGATCGGTCCAGAGGCATATGATCGAATTTCTCCACGCTTTCATCTGCATATGGGGCCGGCAAAGAAAATTATTGCAGAATTGTCGGCAGAGCTGCAGGCGGACATTGTCGTGATGGGGACGATTGCCCGCACCGGTATTTCAGGGCTGATCATCGGCAACACCGCCGAGGCCATTCTGGACCAACTGGAATGTTCGGTGCTCGCCATCAAACCGCCCGGCTTTTCGACACCGGTGAAGCTATTCGGATAATTATCAGGCTGCTTGTAAAACGAGCATCGAGCCGCCAGGCAAGGTGCGCAGCCTTTCCATGGCCGTTCAAGAACGATTATCCGATATCATCAAGCATGCCCGGCGAAAAAGCGCCAGCGTGTGGGTTTCGGCCAAAAACAGCCACCTGGAGGTAACAGTAAGCGTCAAGGCAAAGGATTTGACAAAAGACCTTGTTCACACCAGAGTACGAAAAGGCTCTTAATTAATCAGCATTCGAGCGGTCCCGTTACATTGGAGACGACCCAGGAATCGAAAGCGGGCCGGATCGAGAAAGCCGCTGTCATTTGACTGTGCCTGTTCAACACGCAACCGGGGAAGCGGGCATGTCCCTGCAGAAGATAAAATTCGGCACAAAGTATTATCCTATCAGCGCGGGCGCTGAGCGCCTTGTCCCCAAACAGCAGTCTATGGGCGTGAACAGGTGTTTTAAGATCTGACTATTAACCGGTTTTTGTCGGGTTACGAAACCGCGGAAGGCCAATATGATCGATTCTAAAAATAAATCCGGACTTGCGCTGACAGGGATTCCCGGCCTGGATACCCTTTTAAGGGGCGGTTTGCCCAAAGGCAGGGCGTATCTGGTGGAGGGGCCTCCTGGTGTGGGCAAGACAACATTGGGTTTGCAATTCCTGCTCGAAGGCGTGCGGACAGGTGAGCGGGCGATGATGGTCAGCTTGATCGAAACGCGCGATGAGCTTTTCGACGTCGCAAAATCCCACGGCTGGAATCTCGATAACATTCATTTGATGGAATTGCCCCAGAATGTGAGAGATTCTGCAATTTCAGTGCAAACTGTTTTTCCTGCGGGAGAAGTCGAGTTCGGTGAAATCGCCAATGCCATTGTCGAGGCGATCGAGAAATACAAGCCGAGCCGCTTATTGTTGGATTCGATGACTCAGCTGTCCATGCTGACCGACAGTTGGGAACAGATGCGGAGATCGGTTCTAAAGCTCCGGGACATGATACACGCGCTGGGATGTACGGCTTTGCTTACCTCCAGCGACCCACAACGGCTTGCCACAGAATTCAGTACCATCGTTCACGGGACGATCTCCATGGAGATGAGAATCCCTGCCTACGGTCAAGTTCGCCGCGAGTTGATTGTAAAAAAGATGAGGGGCCACAAATATATTTCGGGCTACCAAAATTATCGGATCCGAACGGGAGGATTCGATGTCTTCACCTGGCCGGGGGTCAGCGATGTCTCCAGGAAAAATAAATGGCAAGTGATTTCAAGTGATATCAAGGAGCTTGACAATCTATTGGGAGGCGGCCTGGAAGAAGGCACCGCCTGTCTGGTCACCGGCAGCACCGGGGCCGGCAAGAGTACGCTGGCCAGCCTCTATGTTCAGGCCGCTGCCAAAAAGGGGCACCACTCGATTGTATTTCTATTCGATGAACGCAAAGACACCTTCCTGCGGCGCAGCGCTTCGCTGAAGATGGAGATGCCCGCGTATATCGCCCAGGGACTGGTAGAGGTGCATCAGGTGAGCGCCGACCAATTGTCACCGGGAGAATTCGCGCACAACGTACGCATGGCCGTCGAGGAGAAAAAGGCCAGGATCGTCGTGATCGACAGTATTACCGGCTACTTCAATGCGTTGTTCGATGAGCACCTGCTTATGACGCAGATGCACGAACTGCTCAGCTACCTGAGCGGCGTCGGCGTGTTGACAATCATCACGGACACTAAAGTAGGTTCAACAGGCATTATTGAAACAGATTTCGACCCCAGCTATATTGCCGATACGATCATTTTGTTGAGGCATTTCGAGGCACTGGGAAGAATTCACCGCTGCATTGCGGTTGTCAAAAAGCGGCACGGAAGCCATGAGCATACGATCCGCGAGTTCAAAATCGCCAGCCACGGTTGCCAGGTAGGCCCAGTCTTAACAGAATTTGTTGGCATTTTGACCGGAAATCCCTCCTACGTCGGCAAAGCGGAAAAACTGATTGGCGATGGGCAGAAGAGTTGATGGCGCGCACATTACATAACCAATTGAATACCGATGAACAGATGATTCTGCCGGTCCTGTTGCCCGTCGGCCGCGACGCCGAACTGGTTCGCACCGTCTTCGAGAAACAAAATATTGAGATTTTTGTCTGCGAATCCGTGCACGCCCTGCTATCGAAGATTCACGGCGAGTGTGGACCGTTTATCGTCGGCGATGAAGCCATTTCCGAAAATTCTCTGCATGAACTGGCCGAGTTGCTCAACAATCAACCAGATTGGTCGAATCTTCCCGGTATCATTTTAGTCGGCCGTGCGAATGAAATGCGGCGCTTCGACATGCTGGCTGTGCACAGCGAGATCAGCCTGATTCAACGACCGGTCAGAAGACCCGTATTGATAAGCGTCATCCGCACGGCAATAGAAGCCAGGCGGCGTCAGTATCAGGTCAGGGACCTGCTAAAGGATCTGGTTCGAACCAATGCAAAATTGCGCTCCCGCACCGAGATGCTGCAGAAACTTGCCCTGGACCTGACGCACGCTGAAAACAATGAGCGCAAACGCATCGCCCAGGTGCTGCATGACGATCTGCAGCAAATGCTTGCCTCCGCAAGGCTGCAAATGGAAATTCTAATCGGCGACCTTTCAAACAGCGATATGGCGCAAACCGCTCAACCCGTGTACGATATACTTTCTCAGGCCATGGATGCTTCCAGAAACCTGAGCCATGAGTTGAATCCTGCATTTGTAATCGGCGGAAATTTAAAAAGCGCATTACAAAAAAAAGCATTACAATTGGGCAAACAATTTGGTTTTCAAGTTCAGGTGACATGTGGCATAGGTGATTCCGAAATTGATGAAGATATCAGCACATTTGTCTTTCGTAGCATACAGGAATTGATGTTCAACTGCGCCAAACACGCCAAAGCAAGTAATGTTTCCATTGATTTATCCAGATCGCAAAACTTCATAAAAATCGTCGTTGTCGATGACGGCATTGGTTTCGATCCGAGCAATCTAAATGTTTTCGGGGGGACTGAAGGTGGATTTGGCTTGTTTAATATCAAAGAAAGGGCAATAGCTCTTGGCGGATCCTTTGGTATTCATAGTAATCCGAACCAAGGCAGCCGCATCTCATTGAAGTTGCCAGTCCTTTTGGAAGAAGTGATTATCGATCAAAACGACAATAGAGCCAAAGAGGCCCAGTTCGACAAAAATCAGGACAAACCTTCTATTTCAGTGGTTATAGCAGATGATCACGCAGTCATGCGACAAGGATTAGCGGCTTTGCTTCAAAATCAGCCTGACATAAAAGTAGTGGCTGAAGCCTCGAATGGCGAGCAGGCAGTAGCATATGCACTTCAATTACATCCGGACTTGGTCCTTATGGACTATTCCATGCCCGTTTTAGATGGACCGCAGGCAACTTGGATGATTAAAAATAAAGCACCCGATATCGGTGTAATCGGCCTTTCTATGTATAGCGGTGAAGACAAACAAAAAAGTATGTATGACGCAGGGGCGAACGCATTCTTAAAAAAAGACGTGCAGGCAGCGGAATTGATCGCTGCAATAAAGAAGCATGCCAAACAGGTGCCTGTTACAAGTGCGGACTAGGTCGATGGGATCCATTATATCGACACCCAAGACGATCCGCCAGCCGGCCTTGTTTCGGGCCGGCTTTCTTCATCCGATTCACGGCAGCCACCGCGCAACGTTTTCAGCCTGAAAAATCGGCGATGAATCATCCGGGGGCAGTATATCCATCCTGAAACCGATCCACGATCCCGGGATTCAGGAGAGGCCGAAAATACCATAGACACCCAAAGCCAACAAAGCGGTCACCGCAACGGCCATCCAGACATTGTCGTCGTCGGCGTCGATCTTCCGGGGCCAGGATTTAAAGCCGCTGAACATGGGCGTCACGAGATTGTCTTTTTTATAGACGAGGTAGAACAGTACGGCGCACACATGCAGGAAGACCAGAGCGATAAAAACGCTGCTGTTCAGGCGATGCAGGGTGGTAAGGCTGTCACTGGCGGATTTGCCGACCAGATGGAAAAGCGGACCCTCGGTAAGAATATCGTCGTTTGCGAAGAGACCGGTTGCAGCCTGAAAGAAAAGAGAAAAAAGCATTAACAGGACGGACCAGCCGCCCATTGGATTATGGCCGAGGTAGCGCATCGACGACTGCCGGTGCAGTGTCTTCGCATAGCGGATCACGGTTGCTGGGCCGCGCATAAAACTCGCGAAGCGGGATTCCCGTCCGCCTATGAAGCCCCATGCGATTCGAAATAAAATCAAGGCCATTATGGAGGCGCCGCAAATTGCATGGCAATCCATCCACGTGGCGCCGATCCTCACGGTCACAACCGAGACGCCGACCAGAAGCACCAGGGTCCAGTGGAACACGCGCGTCGGCAAATCCCAAACCCTCACGCGATGGAGCTGCGAACCGGATTGGTCTGACTCACCGATTTCCTCTTTTGGATGCGGTGTACGGATATCATACACGGTGGACCTCCCCTTTCTAATTCGGGATTGCACAATGGCAGCTTTCACATCCCTCCAGTGATTCCTCCGTGTTGCGAGTCGGCAAAACCGCGGCCAATGGCAAGACAGGGCAGCCTGGCTGCTGCGGTATCAAAAGATCCGGAAGCGGCTGTGATTTTTAACGCCGGTATGATGCGTAGACAAGCTGCAGGCTGATGTCAATAGGTACCCGTCGCATGGCCATGGGGTCAGAAAAAACAGCTTTTTGCGATTGGAGGCGAAGCCGATATATCGATGCTGCATCTTGGCCCAAGCGGCTCTGAGGCGCTTGCAATACGCGCCTATTTCATTTATCAACTCCTGCATATTCATTGTACAGCGGAGAAATGAACATCCCGTTTTGGGACGAGAGGTCGCCATGCTATTGAATGATCATCCCAATTCCGAATCGCCTCCAAAGAATTCCCCGGAATGGAAGAAAAAAACGGCGGACCAGAAAGCCCAGGACCAGTTTCCGGGAATTTTGATATACGGTGCTGATCGCCGGCTTCGGTACGTAAACGAAAAAGCAGCCAGGCTGTTGGGCTTTCAAAGCGACCGGTTTATCGACCGCCGCGATGAAGAGCTGGTCGCGCCGGAGATCTGCAATCAATATCTCCCCATCCTGGAAAGAAGTTATCAATCCCTGCAGGAGCAGTCGCTCGTGGTGTCTCTCACCGAATCCCGGAGGGAGGTTGATATTCTGTATCTGCCGGTTGTGAACGCGAAAAGGGAGGTATACCAGGTCATAGGCGTCATCTCCGATATTTCGGACAGAAAATCGCATTGTCTGTTCCAAGACATCCCGGACTGCCAAATGCGGCAGGTGGTCTCGACCGGCGCTGTAAACCAGGACTGCTCATTTCTGGAGACCATTGGGGATGCCTTTGTATCGCTGGACCGTGATGCTCGAATCACCTACATCAATACACACGGCATCCGCATCGCAAAAATGAAGCGCGAAGAACTGATCGGCCAATGTGTCTGGAAGCTTTTCCCCCGAGCGATCCCTTTGAAATTTTACAGTGAGTACTACAGGGCTGTGCAGAGCGGCACAAGCATGCATTTTGAAGAATTTTACCCGGACCCATTGAATGTGTGGTTGGAGTGCCACTGCTACCCCTACGCCGATGGCGTTTCCGTTTTTCTCCGCGACATTACGGAACGCAAACAATCCGAAAAGGCGCTGCAACAAAGTCAGGAGGCACTGCGGCAACTGAATGAAACTCTGGAGCAGCAAGTGGTCGAACGTACTGCACTGGCCGAAACCCGCGCGAAGCAGCTGCAAGCGCTGGCGGTGGAATTGATCGAGTCCGAAGAGCGGGAGCGTCGTCGCATCTCCCAGATACTTCACGATGATTTACAGCAGGTGTTGGCGGCGGCGAAAATGCAGCTGCAGGCCGCCCTGCGGAAACTACCCCCAAATAACTTTCTGGATAATGTAATCCGCCTGCTGGAGGAATCCATCGGCAAATCGCGCCGTTTGTCGCATGAGCTCAGCCCGCCGGAGCTGTTTCACTCGGGTTTGATCGCCTCTCTGCATTGGCTCGCAGGTGTAATGCAGGAGCAATTCGGACTCACGGTCGAGTTGAATGGGAATAAAGAGGATCATTTCGAAAATGAAGTTCTCAAAGTTTTCCTGGTTCGGGCCGTTCAGGAGCTTCTGTTCAATATCGTCAAGCATTCCGGCGTGAAAAAAGCAAGGGTCGTTATCGAGGATTGCGATGACGCCCTTCGGATCGTGGTCAGTGATAAAGGCAAAGGGTTCGATGCCGCGATCTTGAATGGCTGCACCGCATGCAATGCCGTTGGACTGGGACTGCTGAGCCTTCGTGAGCGGGCAAAATACATCGGTGGCAGCCTGGAAATCGACAGCGCCCCTGGCAAGGGTTGCCGTTTTACGTTGCTGGTGCCGCGCCGTCCTTTCAACACGGATAAAACAAATACTTTTCCCTTCCCTGACGGCAAACGACAATCATCGTCCATGGACGGTATTCCCTCAGCTCTCGATTCGAAAATACGTGTGTTGTTTGTGGATGATCACAAGTTGATCCGCCAGGGTATGATCCGCATGATCGCTGAACAGCCGGACATTCAACTGGTGGCCGAAGCATCCAATGGATTGCAATCAGTCGAGTTGGCGCGATTGTACAAACCCGATGTGGTCGTGATGGACGTCTCCATGCCGGACATGGATGGTATCGAAGCCACCCGATTGATTAAAGCCGAACTGCCCGCTGTGCGGGTCATCGGTCTTTCGATGCATGAAGATGAACGGCTCGTCCGAGATATGAAAGCGGCGGGGGCGGAGGCATTTCTCAGCAAGACCGTATCGACAGCCGAATTGCTCAGGGCGATTTATGGGATCGAAGCGCCTGAAATATAGGCTTTTCAGGGTTCGGCGGAAACGAAGGCCCGGCCGTCCTGAACGCCGACCACAAAATGGGATGCATTTATGCCATATGCATGGCTGAACAAGCCGGAAGCAACGGTATTGGCCGTTCCCACAACCGTGCTGCGGTCATCCCATGCCACAGCCGTGTCGGCAGCATTTCCCACAATGCGGTTGAAATCATTGATTGCAGCAGCACTGCTGCCCCCCAGATCGACGGCCGTGTAGCGGCCGGTGACATCGGGCTGCCACAGCACGGCGGTGCGGCTGCCGTCGGCCAGTTCGAGTTCGCCAACGATCTGCCCGGCGGTGTTGATGCTCAATGCAACGGCACCTGCATCGTCGGAATGGAGCATGGGCAGGGCCGTAACACTTCCGGTGCCGACGTCCCAAATGACCGCCTGCCTGATCCCGGCTGTATCTTCGGCCTCACCGACTGCTTCTGAGGCATCGTTGAGATAATAGGCTGCACTCACAGCACCGCCAAGCCCGTCCAGAACAATCGGAAGGGCCGCGACGCCCGGCCAGAATACCGCCACCTGATTTCCGGAGCCGTTCTGAGCCTCCCCCACCACCTGGCCGGCAGTATTGACGCTGTAAGCGGCTCCGTTTGCGCCTCCGCTCGGCAGCAGCGGCAGGGCCGCAGGAATGGAAGCGCCTGGCGTCCAGACCACGGGTACAATGGCTGTTCCACTCGAGGATTCCCCCGCAGTCAGGCCGGCATCGTTGATACCATAAGCGGCGCTGTAATTGTCATCCAATCCGTTCAACACATCGGAATTCAGCTCCGCAATCCCTTTGCCCACCTCCCATCTGACGGCCTTGTAAACATTTGCAGGCGTATCGGCCATACCAATGGCGACACTATCGTCATTGATCGCTACGGCAACTGCGAAGTTGCCTCCTGCCGGATTACTGAGCATCGCAGGCATACCGTAAGCGCTGAACAACGCCGGGTCGTCGGGGAAGGCATCCTGATCGTCAGGAATGCCGTCGCCGTCCCGGTCGTTGGATACAAGCGGCGGCGGCCCTGCACTACCCCCTCCCCCTCCGCCACCGCCGCATGCAACTGCAGCGGCCATGCACATCAAGATCAAAATCCACCACCAGCTTACGCATTTGCTCATGTTCACCTCCTGCCCCGAGAACAGCCACATATCATCAGGCTGATGGCACTAATCCTGTTTTTGTTATTGTGTCGGTCGAAAATGGAACATCCGATCTGCAGATGTCGAAAAGCTGGGCGCCAGGGCTGGCTGTCCGGCGACGCTGCGGCCGCTGCGGCCGATGGCCGGCACCTCGACCAGATGATCCTTGAAGGTCCGGGTGATCTTGGGATGACCGCCCAGTGCGTTGTCGTGACCTTCGGCATAAAAGAGCTGCGGGTGGTCAAACGGAGCCGCTTCCTGGCGGACGCGCTCATCGGTAAGGGCCAGCAAAAAGGCGACCAGGTTTTGGCGCTCGACCAATTTTGACCCATCACCGCCGTCGTTCAGCGGGTCGATGGTTTCCGGCAGGTCGAGGGGGATGAAGGCCTCGTTCTTTTCATGGAAATCCCCGCCTCGAGCGTAGAATTCCACCACCTGCATCAACGTGCTCATGCCGCCGGTGTGGAAATAGGGTCCGGTCAATTCAATATTTCTCAAATGGGGGGTTTTGAAGGCAGCGCTGACTGCCAGATTTCCGTCCGCACCGAACAGTGCTTCAGACCCCTCCAGTATTGGATGGAGTGCGGCATCGGCAGGGCAAATTGTATTGGCTGCAACTGCTGCAGCCGCCTGGCAGATAGGGGTCAAATCGAAGGTGCCGCCCAGGCTGGGATCGAAATCAGGCGGTAAACCGGGCCGCGTCAGATCTCGATGGCGGCTGAAGGCCAGAGGGATGCCGTTAGGAGCGGTGCCGCCCCGGCCAGGATCGTCGCCGGTCGGCCGGACGCCTATGTTATAGAATCCCACATCGTAAAATCGCAGAACACCATCGTCAGGCGTGGCGTGGGTGGGCATGAGTTCCACGAGAGCCTCTTCGGGCAGCAGAAGGTTGGCAGCAGTGGCCACGGTGGTTGCCGCTCCACCGTGGCAGTCGGCGCAGGCCAGTGCATCCGATTCGAAGAGGCCTTTCCCTCGCAAGGCATCCAGGCCCGAAAGGCCGGTGGCAGCCGCAAGCTGGGAGGAGAAATTGATCAGGACGGACGGATCGCCCCGTTGGTGCCGGTCCACCGGAGAATCATCCGATACCAGCGTACTCTCGTAGGCCATCAAGGCCAGGCCCCAGAACAGGGAGGCGTTGGCCTCCACCAGGGTGAACGGTTCTCCATCGATCAAAATGGTGCTGTCTGCGGGTGCATTCCAGAAACGCTCCTGGAAGACCTCGCGGATCAATTCGCCATAGGTGGTATCAAGCCCCCGTCCGGTGGGATGGACGAGACCCAGAAAGCCGAAAATGCTGTCATCGGGATGCACCCGCTGTCCGGCCAGAGGTCTGAGCGTCAACAGCTTGCGCCCCAGTTGGGGCCAGGAACGCCCCTTCCAGGACATCTCTTTTTCGCTCAAGGGCGGCACCAGTGCCTGGGAGGCAAGCGACGCATTGGTAAGAAGATGCGCAGGGTCGAGCATGTTGAACGGGACGATGTTCAGGCCGTTGAACTCGTGTATGCGCGCATCGGGGGTCAGGGGGCCGAAGCCGTCCACCCCGTTGAAGGCCATGTGGGCGCGTCCGTCCCAGAAATTCATCATATTGAAGACAGCATTGATGATCGAAGGCGCCTGGCGCCCGCTGACCTGGCGAATATTGCGGCCGTTGAGGGCCTGTGCCGAATCGCGTTTCAGCCGGCCTGCATCCTCTCCGCGGCCCGGTCGTACATAGAGAAAGTCGCTCTGCACCACACCCTGTGGCCCAATGACATCATCAAAATCGTGGACCACGGCCGGGTCGGCTTCAACTTCACCTCCCGCACCGCGGCTCATTGCGTTGACCATCTTGTGGAATGGAAAGGAAGCTCTCGATACATTTCTGCCGTCGCCGAGCCCGGCCTGGAAGAGACCGTCCGGCCCGGGCAGCAGTGTGTTGCGTTCGCGATCGTCAATGCCGGATTTGAAATGACAGGATGCGCAGGCCACAATCCCATCGCTGCCCACCTGCATGTCCCAGAAAAAGGCCTTGCCCAGCGCTATCAATTTGTATGGGTAAATGGTTTGCCGGGTCGGGGTGACATTGGGCACCGGATGGCCGGAAGCAACCACACCCTTGACATAAAGGCTCAGTTTGGCTGCATCGGGAGCCGGAGTAGGCAGCGCGTTCAAATCGCCTACCGGCGCAGCCAGTGCCGTTCCGATCATGAGTGCGGTGAGGGAAGCGACCAGAAAAACGATGCCGTGCTGCGCCCGCATGCTCAGGGCGGATACCGGCGCCGAGTCGTTATACATGGTTGTTCCCCGAATCAATGCGTAGATACGTTTCATGGCGCAATAAGCCTCATTTCAGTTGTGTACGCACACTGGTCAGCGGGGTGCCGCCGGCCGACCGGATGGTGATCGGGCTGTCGGGGCTGATCGGGAGCTTGCCTCGAAAAAGCCATGTGCCATCGGCCCGCACTATGGCGGTCGCAATCGGGATTGCATCGGGAGCGATGATGTCTCCCTTGTAGATGGACATCCTATTCGGCAGGCGCTCACCGGGGTTTTGCGGATCAGGCACAGTGGGTTCCGAGGTGACACCGCTGATTGTCCAGCGGCCGTTCTTGGGACGATATTCTATCGATGTGCTGATTGCTTCTACATGGATGGTGACCGGGGCCGTCGTCGAGAGCAGCCCCCCTGCATCCTGAACCACATAAAGGAAGCGGTCCTGGCCACTGAAGGGTTTTGTCGGGTCCGGACCTGCAGGGGGCGTATAGAGAAACCGGCTCCTGCCGGTGCTCCGATCGATGGATCTGCGGACCACACCGCCCCTTTCCGTGGTCACCGGCGCGGCAACCAGCAGACTGCCGGCAGCATTGGACGGCAGTTCTGAAAACCCTACGCCGGCCCCGATACGCGCCTGGTCGAAATCGACGGCTGACACCGCTTGCGGATCGATTCCGTGTAAATTGGTGCTGGAAGGGTCATCCAGGTCATTTTCGACAACATCTAATGGCGTTCCGTCCGATTTGACGAGCAAAGCGCTCGACCCGGCGGGTACAAATCCGCTGTCGGCTACCGAAACCGGCGCTGTGTTCGGGCCGTCATGGAACCGTTTGCCTTGCAGGCTGAAGGTATCGATGGTGATCGCGGCGCCCTCCTGCCCCTGGCCTTGCAGGCTGACCCCCGCTGGAGGAATCACCACGACCGTCAACGCACCGCTGCCGTCGAAGACCGTCTGGCGGGCGGCCGCTGAGTAGTTGCCCGGTACGATATGCGGTGTTTCGGCCTGAGCCACCGCCAGGTACCGCTGCCGCCCAACCTCGTCTCCGTCCGCGTTGCGAATGGGGCTGAAAACGTCGTCAAGCGTGTTACCCACACCCGGAGTAGACGGAGGTGCCGTAAAGGCATTCTGAAACGCTGTGTTGTAGGCCTGGATTTCGGCCGGCCGCCAGGCATGAAAAACATCGATGTCCGACCCAGGGTCAGTGTCCAGGTTGGCCGCGTCACGGATCACCAGAGCGGCCGGCGCAGGATTCAACACTCTGAGAAAATCGCCGCCTTCCAGACTCTGTACCGTCTGATGAAAACGCACATCGGTGCCACCCGCAAGAATATCGAAAGTATAACTGCCGTAAGGGGTGACCAGGCGATAACCGGTCGCGGAAGGGAGATTGCGCAGGCGGACGAAGGTTTCCGCAATCATGATCTGGTCGCCGTCCGCCGGTATTTCTCCGACGAAACCGCCGGAAAGGCTCGAGTCCACGAGGATCAAACCATCCTGCAATCCATCCGCATTAAAATCTCCCGTCTTTTCAGCCACCATACTGTAAAAAGGGAACAGTTCGGGGAAGTTCTCAGGGAAAACCCCGCCGTTGAACACTACCGGAAGCGCCGGGTTCAGAAAAAGCGCCTCGGCAGTGCAAAAATGGTTGACTCCCGGCAGAGTGAGCAGTTCCCCCGGGTCCGTAATGGACGGCGGTATGTCGATGATTGGTCCGAAAGAGAGGCAGGGCGCGATTTTACGCCCTCCCGAATCCATGACCCACAATGGGAAGCCGTGGGCGAGACTGAGGGCGACATCGGCGGGGTTGCCGCCCGCTGCCACACTGTCGCTGCCCGGATCGGGAAGTCCCGAGAGCCCGGTGAATTCAGCCTGGGCATTTGAGAAGTAGCAATGAACCACCAGGCAACAGATGACCACAACAAGTGAATTGGCCCGCATGACCGCCCTCGCACAGGGTTATTTGTTTCCGATCTTGTCGACTGTGCCAAGGGTACAAATCGGCAGCTGTTTTGTAAATCGGCAGACTCCTGAAAGGGAGCTCTCCATTTCCTGAGGGTGGGTTATGTCAGCGCTTGCTGACTGAAGGCAGGTACTTCATATCGGTGTCATCCCAAGCTTTATGGCTACTTTGGTCAACCCGGCGATACTGTTCACGTTAAGTTTTCGCATCAATTTGAGTCGATGGCTTTCGACGGTTTTGGGACTGAGGTTCATGATTTTGGCGATATCGGTTGTGCTGTGTTCTTCGGCGATCAGCTGCAGAACCTCTTTTTCTCTTGAGGTGAGCGAATCCGATTCTGTTTCGGGGGTTTCGCGAAGCAACTGCACATAATCTCGCAGGACCATGTTGGTAATGGAGGGGCTGAGATAATTCTTGCCCATGAAAACCGCCTTGATGGCGGTGATCAGTTCGTCATAGTCGCAGTCCTTGAGCAAATAACCGGAGACGCCTGCTTTGAATGCCTCATCCACTGAATTCTTTGTGGAAAGCATTGTCAGCGTGATGATTTTGATTTCAGGATTTTCTTCGACAATTTGTCGGGTTGCTTCGATGCCGTTCAAACCGGGCATGCAAACATCCATAATAACAATGTCCGGCTTCTTCTGCCGTGCCAGGGAAACGGCCGAACGCCCGTTGTCGGCAACTCCCACGATTTCGAATTCATTGGACCCGTTCAGTATTGTTTGCAGCCCGTCACGCATGATTTTGTGGTCGTCCACCAGGATCAGTCGAATCACCTAACAGCTCCTCATCGCAAAACCGGTCAGTCCAGAGTACTTCTTTCCTCGATCGAATGCCCATCGATACGCCTACTATTATCGGCTCTTAGGAATTGCCCTTGATGCCCACCCACCCTGGCACGAAAGTGGCATACTCTCGATGAAAAACAGCTGCCACCAGGTCGGGTGTGCAAATTTAGTAACTCCCTGCAACGCCGGTTACCCTTTGGACTAATCCAAGCACTGTAATCCGGTCTGCGAAGAATAGTATACCCGATGGTTTATTTAGGATTTTCCTCCATGCATTTCGGCATTCCCCTGATAGACGATCCTGGCAGAGGCTGTTATCATACGACAGCAAAGCTGCGCAAGCGAAACCCGATAACTCTTTGCAAGAAGGATTTGGCTTATGAATCGGCTGCTTGTGGTCGATGATCAGAAAATCATACGCGAAGGAGTGCGTTGTCTGCTTTCCGGGAGGCCCGATCTTCAGGTGGTTGCGGATGCGGAAACCGGCAAAGCAGCAATTGAGAAGGCGTTTGACGACGGATTGAATATCGACATGGTTCTGATGGACATCCGCATGCCCGAGATGGATGGGATCGAAGTTTCACGCCGTATTCTGGCTGAGAAACCCAAGACCAAAATCATCATGTTGTCGGTATTCGGAGATCGTTACTGGGTTGAACGCTCGCTGAAATCAGGCGCCAGGGGATTTGTGCTCAAAGGGTGTTCAAAACATGAATTGTTATCAGCCATCAATCGCGTCGCCCGAGGCAATATCTACTTGAGCCCGGCAATCGAAGGAGAGATTGTCGCCGATTACATCCACCGGTTGCGCCAGAGGCAGCCTCAACCCACTCCTCGACGGCAGAGCAATTAAGCAGCAGCAAGGCACCTGCCGGATCGTGCAAAGGCGTTCAGCCTTTCACATCCTCTCTTCACCGCATCACTTCTTATATAAAGAACATCCCGCCGTATCCTGATGGGGGCGCGGTCGATGCCGACGCGCCGGTGATCATTTTTTCGATGACGGTACTACTACTGCGGTTCAGAACCTGATCCCGAATGCTTCAGTTAAGGGAGCCCCCTGGATCAGGAATTGGATAATCCCCTTTCAGGAGTCTGCCAATTTACACGAACCCTCCCGATTCGTAGAGTTGCACCATCTCCGAAGCATTCCCGGAGAATACCATCATCGCCGAGATACTGAGCTTCATCGCTGAATATCAAAGAAAGGAAATGCCGCAATGCAAAGACGTGATTTTCTCAAATTCGGTTTAACGGGCCTTGCAACTGTTGCAGTCGGGAGCATGAGCGGATGGCCTTCGTTTCTGAATGCATCGCGGGCTTTTGCCTCCACTGCGGGCCGTGCGCATCTCCATCTGGATATGGTCGAGGCCGACGCCGAAATGGTGGATGGTGTGCAGGTCCCCATGTGGGCCTTCAAACTTGCCGGCAGCGATCATTCGCACCCTGCGGGCGGGGCGCGCATTCCCGGCCCGGCGATCGTGGCATTGGAGGGCGAACGCATCCACCTGACCCTCTCCAACCACATTCGCCAGGGTGGCGCGCACGGCTTTGCGATTCCCGGCGTTCCGCTCACGGCCAATGGGCAGCTGCTGACGCACGTCACCGTTCCCGAGGACGAAGAGCCGATCGAGATCATGTTCACGGCTCCCGCGGCCGGCACCTATATGTACTTCGACCCGCTCAATGCACCCGTCAACCGCGTCATGGGGCTGCACGGCGCCCTTGTGGTGCTGCCCAACCCGGTCGTCAACAACACGCCTTACAGCGGTTTGTCTTCCGGCAGCGCGATACAGCGGCTCTTCGACGACCTGGGGACCACCGCTCATTTTCCCGGCAACCCCTGGGACCCTACCCGTAATGCGGTGTGGATTCTGAACACCATCGATCCGGAAAAGGCCGAGGCTGCGACCGACGATGACGATCCTCTGGCGCCGCAGAGCTTTCTGAACGGCTTTCTGCCCCAGTACTTCACGCTCAACGGCAAAAGCGGATTTTTCTCGGCCCAGCACAGCCACGGCGACCCCGATGAAGGCGGCGACCATTCGCACGCGTTCGGCGAGAATCAGCTCCCGCTGACCGAACGTCTGTTCGACGTCCAGGGCAACGTCTCCATCCGCGGCACGGTGGGCCAGCCGATCGTCATCCGCAGTCTCAATGCCGGTCTGATGTGGCACTCGCCCCACATCCACGGCAACCACGTCTACACCCTGACGCATTCCAACGCCCTTGCGGGCAGCCGCGCGATTCTGGACAACCTGACCATGGTGGACACCTGGACGCTGGCGCCCGGCGACATCAAGGACGTGCTGCTGCCCTTCATCCAGCCGCCGGACATCCCGCAGGCCGTGTGGCCGCCGCAACAGGAGTTGTTCCCGCTGGTCTACCCGATGCACGACCACAACGAGATCAGCAACACTGCGGCCGGCGGCAACTATCCTCAGGGCATGGCCACGCACTGGCAGATCGACGGGCCTTTCGACCCGGCCGACCCGGCCACGGCGGTGATCACCATCACCCGGGCCGACCTGCGGGTCAGGACCGGCCAGTTGATTCTCGAAGGCCGCTGCACGGTGCCCAACATCCATCTCGACGTACACGGCGGCAGCGGGCAGGTGATCAACAACCGCATCCAGGTGGATGCAAACGGTCGTTTCGAATTCAGGGGCCGTGCGCTCAAGGCGCTGGCCAGCCGTTTCATTACCATGATGCATCACGATGAAAACGATTCAGCCGTGGTCCACGCCATCCGGTCCGTACCGTTAAGGCTGCGATGACATCCAGCGGAATCTGTCGAACAACGGTTTTTGAGAGGAGAGCAGAGCCATGACCGACTTCATACAACGCGATCTCAGTTTCCCCTTCGATCCGAACGACTTGGACCAGATAGCCGAATTCGAAGGATTTGCGAGCGACGTTCCCCGCACCGACGGAATGATCGATGCCGTCAACAATAACAACACTCCGGGCAATACCCGGGCGAACCGGGTGCGTGCCGCCAAGCTGTTCCGTCCGGAGTTGGTCCAGAACCTGACGCCGAACCCGGAAGGCGAAATCGACTTACCCACCCCGGACCGCGTCGAACCTTCCCCCAGCGCCATCTTCGAGCGCCGCGGACTCCATGACCAGAACGTCCTGGTGCCGCTGCCGGGCGGCGGCACGGCCCCGGTCAACATGTGGAGTTTCGAAGCCCGCCTGAACAATGGTCAGATCAGCGAGCTGCAGTCATTTCCCGGGCCCACCATACGAGTTCGGGAAGGCCAGATCGTGCACTCGGCCCTGGGCAGTCGTACCGGCCCCCACACCATCCATCACCACGGCATCGAACCCACCGCGATGAACGACGGCGTGGGGCATCTCACGTTCGAAGTGGGTTCGGGCCTTTACACCTACCAGTGGAAGGCAGCGGAATCCGGCACCTATTTCTACCACTGCCACCGCAACACCACCCTGCACTTCGAACGCGGGATGTACGGCATGCTGATCGTAGACCCCGATGTGGCCGGCGCGCCGTTCGCCGACGGAGGACCCGGCTTCACGATGGTGGGCGACGCCCCGACCCCTTACCAGGTCGAGGCCATCTGGGTGGCCGATGACATCGATACGCGCTGGCACGGCGCCGACGCCGGGCCGCTGTTCAACGGCAACCCCGTGGTCACGCACGTCGCCTCCGGCCTGCAGGACCCTGACAACGACGGGCGCAGCGGGTTCATGCGCATCGACGATCCCGACAACCCGCGGCTGCACGACTTCCGGCCCAATGTGTTCATGGTCAGCGGCCAGGCCGCGCCTCTGGTCGACGACGGCAGCAGTCTGATCGCGCCGGCCGGCGTGGAACTGGGATTGAACCAACGGCTTCTGGTGCGCGCGCTGAACGCTTCCTATTGCACCCAGGTATGGAGATTCCCCACGGGTCTTGCGGGGCGAGTGACTGCCGTGGACGGGCGCACCCTGGGACGCAGCCCGTTCGGGTCCTACTCCCGGCCGATCCCGCTGGCCGAGATCGGCCACCAGTTCATGCTCACCACGGCCCGGCGCTATGACATCCTCATCGAAGGCGGAAGCGCCGTCACAATCGGACCCCATCTGGTTGAAATCGAATTCCGGCACTGGATCACCAATGCGGTTTTGCGCACCGTGCGCGTGCCGATCACAGTCGTTGCCTAGTTCTGAAACAGCTTTCCGCGGGGGTGGCTGTTTTGCCGCAAAGGAGACGTAAGATGAAAAAATGCAGACTGGTTAAATCCATGGGGGTGATCGGCTTGGCAGCCCTGCTGCTGGCCGCTTGCGGAGGTGGAGGCGGGGGGGGAGGAGGAGCGAATGCCCCCGGCGGTGGAACGGGCGGCGGTTCGGTTTCCGCAGCGCTGCTGGAACTGTTCGATCTGACCGATCTGGGCGGCGGTTTCAGCGCCGCCGTCGCCGTCAACAACGCAGCGCCGCCGGTAACGGTCGGCTTTTCGGCGGATGGTTCGCAGACGGTCAAGGCGACCACATGGACGATTGGCGATGGCGAGCTCACCGACCCGGTCGAGCTTTCGCCCCTGCCCGGCAACACCTATAGCGCCGCTTACGGCATCAACAGCGCCGGCATCGCGGTAGGCGAATCGGGGGCCGAGGCTCTCATCGGCGGCACACCGGTTCCCGACCACCACAGCACAGCCGTGTTCTGGCCTTCCGCCGCGGCAATCCCAACCGCCTTGAGTGTCGAAGGACTGTTCGCAGGGGGCGACAGCGTTGCGCTGGCCATCAGCAGCAGCGGTGCGATGGTGGGCGAAGCGGCCGACAACGAACAGGGTGACCGCGTGGCGGTCTACTGGGCCGGCCCGGGGGCCGCTCCTCTGGTCCTCCCGCACCTGAGTTCGGCCGGCGACGCCGACAGCTCGGCGCAAACCATCAGCGACAACGGCCTGATCGCCGGAGAATCGCGCAATGCCGCCGGCCGCCTGCAGGCAGTGATCTGGAGGCCGGCGGCGACCGGCGGCTACGCAGCCCCCGTCGCCCTCACCCCCTTCATCGATCAGGCAGCCAGCAGCGCCTTCGCCATCGACCCGGCCGGCAACATCGTCGGAACGGCCGAAATAGAGGGCGGCACGCTGTACGGGGTGATCTGGAACAACGCCGGCAGCGTCACGGCCGACCTGGGCCCGAATACGGCGGCCCTGGCCGTCAACGGGGCCGGACACATCGCCGGTCACTCCGCTGCGCAGCCCGGCGACGATCAGGCGACGATCTGGAACGCCGCCGATCCTGACGATTACCAGGTCATCGAGGCTGTTTTCAGCCAGGCTTACGGAATCAACGACCGCATGCAGGTCGTGGGAATGTTTGCGGGCCGCGCCATCGCGGCGCTGCCCCGCTGAGAAGAATTTCGAACACCGGATATCGACGCAGTTGAACGCGCAGCGCAGTGGAAGATAACTCATCTTCCCTGCGAGGCACAGCAAAGGAGCGCCTCATATGAAAGCAAATGCGACCGTCAGCGTGACCCCGGACAGAAGCACGAGTTTCAGCGCTGCTGTCAAACTCAAACCATGGACCTTAATCATCCCATTGCTGATCCTGCTGGCGGCGGTCAGCGCACTGCACACGCCGGCCTTCGGCGCGCTGGCTCCGGCGCCGGGGGGGGTCGGCATTCCGATCGACCCGCACGGCTTTCCGGCATTCTACATGGACACCAACGGGCTGGCGCTGGAGCCCTGCCTGCCGCCGCCTGCGGGCAACGCCACGTTCGGCGACGGCAGCATGTGCATCTACGACCCGCTGGACCCCGACAGCGCTCTGGTCGTGGCCGGTGAGATCTTCTGGTGGATGGGCGAAGCCCAGATGGGCATGCCGGGTGGCGGCGACGCCATCCTGGTTCTGGGCATCGAAGGCACTTTCGGCGGCACGGAAGCGCCCATCGACGGACAGCAGATCTCCTTCGGCCGCGTGCGCATCCGCGTCGATGTGCCGGTGGCCGGGACCTACACCGTCATTCACCCCTACGGGACGATGACCTTCGAGAACGTGACCGTTGAGGACGGCATCAACTACACGGCCGACCTCGGCGCGGCCAACTTCCTGAACCCGGTCATCGGGTTCAACGGCACCCTGAACAGCACGATCGGCCCCTTCCTGACCTGGCCGGATTACTTGAACGACGCGACCCTGCAACTGAGGGCGCTTGACCCAGTCACCAACGAACCCATCGGTCCGGTGCTGGAACAGTACGTGGGCAACCCGGGCGTACCGCACGTGGTGACGGGCAGCCCCTCCGGCAACAACTTCTTCCGCGTGGAAGGCCCGGCAGGATCGAACCTCGACGGACAGGGCAATGACTTCGTTCAGACCGACCTGTTCTCGGTCATGGGCAAAGTCTACGACCCGTCCAAGGCAGTGACGGCGCACGTCTTCCCGGGCGTGCCCGATAAGAAGCTCTTCGCGGTCGGTCCGGTCAACCGGGAGAACTTTTTCAATCCCGATATCGTTTCCACCGGCACCGTGACCGGAGTGGACCACTTCTACTCGGTGGGCTACCCGATCTGGTACCAGGAGAACATCGGCACCATCGAAGCGCCGGCGGGCGGCTTGATGCTGACCTTGTGCACGCCCGGCGACCCCATGTGCATCTCGGACCCCATCAACCCGCTCGACCCTGTCATGACGGCGCTGCGCACCGGCGGCGAGGGATTTTACTGGTCGGCCGACGCCCGCATCGACCTCGGCGGCGGCGACCGTGCCCTGCTGGTGCTGGGCCTGGAATCGACCTTCGGCGGCGACGAGTCGATCGTCGACGGCCAGCAGATCACCTTCGGCCGGGTGCGCATCCGCGTCGATGTCCCGCAGGACGGCACCTATACGGTGACCCACCCTTACGGCGAAATCGTGTTCGAGAATGTGACGGCGGCGGACGGCATCAACTACACCGCCGACATCGGCATCATCGATCCGGAAGACCCGGACGGGGCGTTCCAGGGCACCTTGTACAGCGACATCGGGCCGACCGTGTTGAAATGGACCACCTTCAACAGCGACACGTCCTTGACCGACCCGCTGCTGATCAAGCCCAACGCGTTCAACCCGGCGTTGAACAACTACTATGTGGGCGACCCGGGCATCGAGCACCAGGTGACCGGCAGCCCCACCGGCAACAACTTCTTCCGCGTCCAGGGCCCCGGTCTGAACGTGCAGACCGACCTGTTCGCGGTCTCGGGCAAGATCTACGATCCGCAGACGTTCGAATTCTCCATCAACGCACTGGCACCCGTGGCGGTGGAGGACGCCGCCGAGCTGAACCTGGCGCAGGCGGCAGCAGTGACCATCAATGTATTGGCCAATGACACCATCGTTGCCCCTGCAACCCTGGCCACCCTGACAGTCCTGCCGGCCGGTGAAGCGTTCGGGCCGGAAGGCGGTGCAGTCACCGTCAATGCCAACAACACCGTGACGTACACCCCGAACGCAGGCTTCAGCGGCACCGACACCTTCGGCTACCGGATCGCCGACAGCAACGGCCTGAGCTCCAACATCGCCGTGGTGACGGTCACCGTCATTCCGGTAGAAACCATCACGATCAGCCGGGCGCGTCTGGACCTGCGGCGCCTGCGCTGGGACATCCGCGGCACCAGTACGTTCGACGGCACCACGCTGACGATCCACGCCGGGCCTACGGAGGCCGGACCGGTGATCGGAACGGCGACGGTCGACAACGGCCGCTGGTCGCTGCGTGCGACTACCACCACCAATCCCGACGTCACCAGCATCAGCATCGTTTCCTCCTCGGCGGGCGGAACGACGCTGCGCAATCAACCGCTGCAAGTGCGCTAACGAGGAGGTATCCTATGAAACTGATGATAAGACCAGCTAGTTTTGTATTCGCGCTGACCCTGCTGCTGTCTGCTTGCGGCGGCGGGGGCGGAGGGGGAGGCTCCAATCCCGGGGGCGGCAATACTGGTGACCTCAATGTCGGCGGCGCCGGACTGTCGCTGAACGAATTCGTCGACGCCACCGGCGCCCCCGTGTCTGTGAACTTCTCCAGCGCCGTGGACATCAACAACGCCAACGAGGTGGTCGGCTATGTGGAAGCGTCGCCCGGCCAGCCCTTTGCGGCCGGCTTGTGGACCGTCAACGCCACCGGCGCCGCCACAGCGGCCCCCACGGCCCTGAGCGCCCTGGCCGGCAACACCTTCAGCGCAGCCTTCGCGATCGACGAAGACGGCAATGCGGTCGGCCAGTCGGCCAAAGGCGCCCAGCGCGTGGCGGTGCGCTGGCCCTTCGCCAGCGGCGCTCCCGAAGAACTGCCGGCGCTTGCGGCAGGCGGCAACAGCACGGCCTTCAATGTGAGTGGCGACGGCGGTCTGATCGTCGGCGAAGCTCAAGACGCCTCCGGACGTACCCGCGCGGTGATCTGGATGGCGGATGCTCAGGGCACGTTCAGCGCACCGCCGTCTGTGCTTCCAGTCAACATCTTCGCCGTGGACCAGGTGCTGAGCACCTTCAGCAGTGCGGGCGGAGTGGCCCGCGTCGGGTCGGAAATCTGGGTGGCCGGCGAGGCCCTGGACGGTACCGGACGTCTGCATGCCGCCTTGTGGCGCTCTGCGGATCAGACCACCTTCAGCGCGACCGACTTGGCCGATACAGCTGAAATAGAGAGCGCTGCCTATGCAGTCAATGCGAACGGTCTGATCGTCGGTGAGGCGGAGGTACCGGCCGGCCTGGTTCCCGTCCAATGGAGCGCGGATGGCCAGGGTGGTTTCCAGCGCACCAGCCTTGCTGCGGCCGGCAGCGCTGCGGCGGTGAATCTGGACAACCGCACCGCCGGTTGGAGCGGGACGCCCAGTACGGCGACAGTATGGGATCTAACTGTGGGAGAAATGCTTTTTGCCACTGAAAGTTGGGCCTACAATCTGAATGATGCCCTGCAGCCGCTTGTGGTCGGGCGCAACGGCAGCTATGGATTCATAAAGCGGGTGGATTGAAGTATAGTAAAACGACCAGGATCGGTAGTGTTGTATCGTACCAGGTCCACATGATCGAGAAAACCAGAAGCGTCAAAAACCCCGCAACACAAAGACCTATCGAAAAGACCTATCGAGATGAAGGAGGCTTAATGAAACGAGTAATGTGGGTCACGGCAGCCGTTGCAGTCGCCGCCGCGGTTGGAATCGCACAAGCACAGTTCGAGAAGCCCGAGGATGCCATCAAATACCGCAAATCATCCATGTTCCTGACTGCAGCGCACTTCAAAAACCTGGGAGCCGTGGTGCAGGGAAAGGTCCAATACGACAAAGAGGCCTTTTCCAGGGATGCTGGAATAGTCAAGCTGATGGCCAACCTGCCCTGGCAGGCGATGGCGGAACCCGGCACGGACAAGGGTGATACCACCCTGAGCCGCGCCGCGTTCAGCGAGCGCGAGAAGTTCACCGCTGTTGCCGAATCGTTCCAAAATGCCACGGCAAAATTGGCGGAACTGGCCTCGGCCGGCGATTTGGATGCCGCCAAGGGACAATTCGGGGCAGTGGCCGGTACGTGTAAAAGCTGCCACTCGCAGTTCCGCACGAAATAGCTGCATCGGGGGCAGGGCAGGCGGTGTGAGGGCCTGCCCCGCCCCGATGCCGTCAGGAAGGGGGAGTATATGATCCGCGCCAGCATTCGAAAGATCCAAACGTTGTCTATCGCAATCCTGGTCGCGTTTGTTTTCTCGATGGCGGCAGGATTAGAAGTGGCTGCCGCCAAGAGCGATGACGAAAACCGCTCGAAACACTCCGGCGTCATCCAGGCACGACCCGATAGCGGTTTGCATGGAATGTGGGTTATAGGGGACCGCACCTTTGAAACCGGGGCCGGAACTGAATTCGATCAAAGCGACGGCCCCTTGAACGTAGGTGCCTGTGCCAGTGTGAAATTGCGGAACGGCCGCGTACATGAGATCGACAGCGAACCCATGTCGGATTGCAGATAAAACCTGTTTTCCAATCGCCCGAAAGGCTCAACAAGATCGGAAACCCATGCAGGGTTGCTTTTATCGATTCGTAAATTGCCCGTTCGAATCGGTGCGGGCGCACCAGAAGGGAATATGTTTTATGTTCAAGGCGCGCAAATGAGACAGGTCCAATCAGAGCGATCCGCATTTCGCCCGTGCTCAAACCCGGCTGGAGCGTATCTACTCTAAGCGAAACCGAACTGCGCCGAAACGGAGGGTTTTTATTCCCCGGCTTCGGTTTTCAGGTCGCGAGCCAAAAATCTGCGCTGAGCGTGCGCACATACTGACGTGCATGTGCAGCAATTTGAATGCCGCGCGCCTTGCCTGTAAAAGAACGAATCCTGCAATGGGTTACTTCTTGCCGAGCAGCCCTTCGCGGATGTTCTTGTCCGCCTTGTCTCCCACATTGGCGCGGAAGTACATCTCGGCGAAAACGGGATCGGCGATGGTGCCCTTGACCTCTCCCTGATACTCGAGGGTCAATCCCTTGCCCGGCACATAGGTCCCGATCGAGGTCTGCCCCGGCTGCATGTCCTTGTCCAGCCAGCTCGCGTACTGCTCGACGGCGGCCTTATGGGCCTCGTAAAGCTCGGGCGGGTTGCTGCGCTGCATCTGTTCGATGAAGCCGTCACGCAGCTTTCTGGCCGTGGCCATGCCGGTTAAGTAGTGGGAGTACAGCTGTTTGACCTGCTGGGAGGTGATCACTTCTTCCGGACTGCCGGTGGGATTTTCCAGGTAGAGTCCCATCACGTTGACTTTCACGAACCCCATGGCCTTGCGCAACGCAGCGCCGTTCAGGTTCACAGTTTTGCCGTCGACCTCCTTCCGGGTCGGCAGCTTGACGCCTTGAATTTCGACTTCAGATCCCAGGGCGTTTCCGGCCGTCCAGAACAGTACCGCAACCAAGAGCAAGATCTTCATTGCACTCCTGACCATCGTTCATCCTCCCTTTTTGAGCGCCGGGGCGCGCGCCCGATCAGTGGACCGTTTGTGAAATGGAAACGACGCTTGCCGTATCAAACTGTCTTGAGCGTACCGACCAGATCGCGGACCGCGGAGATGCCGTTCTGCGCAAGGTATGCGGCGATCCCGTCGATGATCTCCATGCCCGCCCTCGGGTTCACGAAATTGACGGTCCCGATCTGCACGGCGCTTGCGCCGGCGATGATGAATTCGAGCGCATCCTCGGCGGTCATGATGCCGCCGATGCCGATTACGGGCAGATCGACGGCCCGCGCCACCTGCCACACCATGCGCAGGGCGATCGGTTTGATCGCCGGACCGGAGAGGCCGCCCGTGATGTTGGCCAGCTTCGGACGGCGGGTATGGATATCCACGGCCATGGCCGTCAGCGTGTTGATCAGGGAGACGGCATCCGCGCCGGCGGCGGCCACGCTGCGTGCGATGACGGTGATGTCGGTGACATTGGGCGAGAGTTTGACAATCAGCGGGCGATCATAGCGCTGACGCACGGCGGCGATGACCTCGCCCGCCATCTGGGGATCGGACCCGAAGGCCACGCCGCCCTCTTTGACGTTGGGACAGGAGATATTGACCTCGATCCCGGCGATTGCCTCGATCGAATTGAGGCGCGCCGCCAGTTCCGCATAAGCTTCGCACGTGGTGCCGTATATGTTGGCCAGCACGGGTGTTTTCAGCGTGCGCAGAAAGGGAAGCTTCTCCCGTATGAAGGCCTCCAGGCCGACATTTTCAAGCCCGATGGCATTGAGCATGCCGCAGGCGGTTTCGACGATGCGCGGCGGCGGGTTTCCTTTGGACGGGGCCAGGCTCAACCCTTTGACAATAATCGCGCCCAGTCGGTCGAGGTCGACCAGTTCCCGGAACTCCCGGGCATATCCGAAGGTGCCGGAGGCGGTCATCACGGGATTCTGCAGCGTGAGGCCGCCGATGTTTACGCTGAGGTCGGTTCTGTTCATGATTGCGTTCGATTCCCGAGGGTTGTGAACGACTATAGTACAGCCATGCGCCGTGATCAATCTGCAACTTAGGGCTGCAATTCTGGGCCGGCCGGGTCCGCATCGATGGCGCGGCGGAACGCAGTTCGAGCCGCATCCAGAGCCTCCGGTCGAGGGTAAAGTTTGGCTGTCGAGCGTCGATGAAAGAGGAAATACCGACGAGGATCCTGACATGCATCTCTTCAAGCGGCGCCCCGCCTCGGACGAATCCACTGTATTGAATGCCTCAGAAGCCGAGGAACGCGGCCGCCTTTATCTGCGCTGCATCCTGGGGCTGCTGCATTTTATGAAAGCATTCGCCCTGGATTTCAAAGAAACCCAAGCCGAAATCTTCCGCGAGGATATCGATGCCCTCGCCGAGCGCTTCAAGTCGTCCGACAAACCCAGGCGCATTGAAATGCAGTTCGAGCAGCGCAAGGAAAATATCCTGGCCTTCATCGGGCGTCAAAACAACTATATCCGCGAGTGCGAACAGGAACTGCGCGACATCATCGACCTGCTGACCAAGGCGATTGCCGGCCTCAATGTCGAGAACCTTGAATTTTATCAGCGCGTTCATGAGCAGAGCGAGAAAATCATTGAATTAACGCGCCTGGATGATATTAAGAAGATCAAAAATGCGCTTAAAGATGAAGTTTCGCGCATACGCGAAACGGTTGATCTGAAAAAAAGCCAGGAGCGTCATCACATGCAGCGCCTGGCGGGTCAGGTCACCACGCTGCGCCGTGAGCTCGAACAGGCAAAGGCCAAATCACTGACCGATGCTTTGACCGGCGCTTACAACCGTCAGGCACTGGACGACTACCTCGCCGGGCAGAGTGAACGCAGCGAGGCCATGGGAACCGGTTTCGCCCTGTTGCTGTTAGACTTGGACGATTTCAAATCCGTCAACGACACCTACGGCCATCAGATCGGAGACCGCGCACTGATGGCTTTTGTTCGGAAATGCCGCTCCGCGATCCGTGGTGACGATTTTCTGGCACGTTACGGGGGTGAAGAATTTGCGATCATCCTGCCTGGAGCCGATCTGCGCAACGCCCATAAAAAAGCCAGTCAGATCTGCGACATCGTGGCCGCTGCGCGCTACGCGACAGGCGAGGAAGATGCCGGCGGCAACCTGCGCATCACCGTCAGCATCGGGGTTTGCGCATTCCAAAAAGGTGACACGCCGGAAACGCTCATTGCGCGCGCGGACAAGGCGTTATACCATGCCAAGCAAAGCGGCAAGAACCGTGCGGTCGCGAAAAAGCATTGATCTCAACCAAATCCGAATTTTCCGCCAGCCGACGGCCGACGGCAGGCATTTTGCAATATGACTGCGATTTCAACTTTTCACTCAGCACGTACCGAGGAGATTTACATGCCTTCTGATGATCGTGTCCGGTTTGAGAAACCGGATTTGAACCTGCTCCGAAACGAATATACCGTCGTCGATCTGCACTTCCATTCCCACTATTCGGATGGCCTGAACTGTGTCTCGAAAATTGCCGACCGCGCCAGAAAGCTGGGCATCGGTGTGGCCATTACCGACCACAACGACATCCGCGGCGCCCTTGAAATCGCCCGTCACGAGGATGTGCTCTCAATCCCCGGAATCGAACTGACCTCTGCGGAAGGCTCGCACCTGCTGGTTTATTTTTATGAGTTCGAACAGCTGGAACGCTTTTTCGAAAACGAGGTGGCGCCGTTCCGGGGGATGGGGATCATGAGCAGTCTGGCATTGCCCATGGACGAACTGATCGCCCGCGCCCGCCAGTACCACAGCGTGATCATTTTCCCACACCCTTTCTGCGCAATGTATACAGGGGTGTGCAATCTCCATTTTTCCGAAGGCCAACGCCATTACCTCTTCAGTCAGGTGGACGGCGTGGAGGTGATCAACGCCAACCTGCTGAGCAAGTGGAACTTGAAATGTACGGTGCTCGGTTTCAATTTGCGCAAAACCATGGTCGGCGGCAGCGACGGGCATGCCTTGAGCCACATGGGCCGCGCGGTCAGCTACGCACGCTGCAGGGCCACGCGTCACGATTTTCTGGACGCCCTGCGGGCCAGAAGCAACCGCGTGGTCGGCAAGGAGATTCCCCTGCTGCGCAAAATGACCTCCAACAGCCTTAAATTCAGAAACAACCTCTGCATCTGCAACGAGATGTTCGAAAAGAACCTCCGCTACGGATGCAAGGCGATCAACATCAAGTCGAAAGCCATCCGGTCCAATATTCAGCGCCGCCTGGGCGCCTATTTTCAACAGCATCCCGAGAAACTGCAACCTGAAACCGGGCCGCTGCCGCTGACGGTGACTCATCGCCGATAATCTCTGCCGCAAAGCCCGACCTCCTGCCGCCCGGATTACTCGGGCTTTGCGCCTGTCCCCTGCCCTGCTCCGGTGCACCGCAAAAAGCCGCGGGCGATCCGCGCCTGTTTCACGCCGTCCTGCCGCCGGATGCGACCCGGCGGATCGCGAGGAGGCCGGCCAATACCTCAAAACAATCATTTATTGATTTGAATCGAAGTATTGCCTATATTGCCCCTGATTCCCGAATCGACCCCTTTCCCGGAAGACTTGCCGACCGCAGCGTTTCTGATTGCCGAATCCGCCGCGCAGGCACTTCATGCAGGGCAGGAGGAATATGTACCGCGATAACTATATCAAGGCCTTGCGGACCGAGCTGCTGCAACTGGTGGCCGAAGAACTGACACCGGTGGCGTTGCGCTACGGCTACAACGAGGTACCCCTTGAAACAACCATCAAGTGGCGCCCCCAGGTCCTGGTGCTGGGCAACTATTCTTCCGGCAAATCGACTCTGATCAACGACTTTCTGGGGGCGAAAGTACAAGCCACCGGCCAGGCGCCCACCGACGATTCATTCACGGTGATCACCTATGACGGCTCCCTGCCGACCGGGGCGCCCATCCAGGTCACCGAGACGCGCGACGGCAAGTTTCTCCTGAACGATCCCGAGTATCCTTTCGAAACCCTGAAAAAACACGGGCAGCGGTTCGCCTCCCATTTCCGGTTGAAAAAGGTCAATTCGCCCTTTCTGAAAAATTTGGCCATCATCGATACCCCAGGTATGCTGGACAGCATCACAGAACGCGACCGCGGGTACGATTACCAGGAAGTGATCGGCGACCTGGCGCAAATCGCCGATCTGGTTCTGGTCCTGTTCGATCCGCATAAAGCCGGAACGGTGCGCGAAGCGCATACCAGCCTGAGGGATACGCTTCCGGCCCGCACCTTCGAGGACCGGGTGCTGTTCGTGCTCAACCGGATCGATGAATGCGCCTCGCTGATCGATCTCCTGCGGGTGTACGGTACGCTTTGCTGGAACTTGTCACAGATCACGGGCCGCAAAGACATCCCCATGATCCATCTGACCTATTCACCGCAAGACGCCGCCCGCAAATCGGATGAACCGGGCAGCGGCTATCTCGAATTTCTCGAAAACCAGCGCGAATCGCTGAAGCATGCGGTTCTCCAGGCGCCATGCTATCGCCTGGACAATCTGGCCGCATTCGTCGAAACCCATGGGGAACGCCTGGCCCACCTGCTCGAAGCCCTGATCAGCTACCGCATGCGGGCCCGCAAATTCCGGCTCAAGTCGTTCGCCCTGGGAGCCGTCGTCAGCCTCGGGGTCGGCGCCGTCTTGTTCCTGGCGGGTATGGTGGCCCCCCAGCTGGCGGGCCTGGATCCCATGATGCGGCTCTATGCCGCCGCCGGAGCCGCTGCCGTCTGCCTCGGGATCTGGGCTCTGGGTTTGAACGGCTATCTCTTCCGCCGTTTTCACCGCAGGATGCTCCGCCAGCTCGATCACCTCACTCAATTGCGCAATCAAAGGCGCCGCGACAGCTGGGAGTCGATCCGCGGTCTTGTCCAGGCCCACCTGCAAAGCACGCAGGGCCGTTTTCCGCTCGGCGAAGTACGGCACCACTATTCCGCGGTCTGGAAAGTTTATCAGAAAGGTTCACAGGAAATCCGGGAAGCTTTAAAGGAGTTGGACGGCCTTTCTCCGGACGAAGAGACCGAATTCTTGAAGCGAAAGGCGCTCAGCACGGGCCTCGATCTGGAAAAAGACCCCGAAGAAGCGTACCCCGCTCAGAGCAAACCCTACTCTGCCATGCATTGATCGCTCTGACCTCGAGGAGTGGCGTGATATCGACGAAAGACCCCGCGCCGCCCGCTCCCCGGCTCGTGGCGCTTGATCTCATCCGCAATCAGCGCACCCTGATATTGGGCACCTGTGCCGATTCAGGGCCCTGGGTCGCACCGGTCTACTTTGTATTCGCCATGCGGGGCTTCTGTTTTTTCTCCAGCCCGCGTTCCGAGCACATCCGCCATATCCGGACAGGCAGCGCCGCGGCAGCATCGATTTTCAGCGACCAAGGCCGGTGGCGGGATATCCGCGGGTTGCAGATGCGGGGCACGGTGCATAGCTTGCGCCGAATCGGCGAGCGCTTGAACGTGACCGGCGCGTTCCTGCTCAAATTTCCGTTCGCGCGTGATTTTCTGCAGGCCGGCGGCGCCGTGACCGATTTATCCCGCAGCGTACAGCTCTATTCTTTCGTGCCCGAGAAAATATACCTGGTCGACAACTCGACCGCTTTCGGCCGGCGTCTTGCGCTGGATCCTGATCTTCTCGAATCGGCCGCCCAAAAGGAGGAATAACCATGTCCGCCGCCAATTCGAATGCTACAGGCATGGATCGCCCGGCGATCGCCGCTGTCCTGTTTCATCCCCGGCCGGAAACAGCGTCCCCGGCGGTACTGCCCGAAACCTCCCGCGACCTGATGATCGAGGTCGCAGCGGGCGTGCGCATCGGCGCGCGTTTCCATGCGGCCCATCCGCAAGGCGCCAACATTCTTTTCTTTCACGGCAACGGCGAGATCGTAGCCGATTACGACGACCTGGGCCCCGTCTTCAATCAGCGCGGATTGAACCTGCTTGCCGTGGACTACCGCGGTTACGGCAAATCCGAAGGTATTCCGGGCGTGGAAACGATGCTGGCCGACAGCCACGCCATACTGCGCTACACCCGTGCCTGGCTGCGCGAAAAGCGTTTCGACGGACCCCTGGTGATCATGGGTCGTTCTCTGGGCAGCGCCCCGGCACTGGAATTGGCCGCCGCACATGCCGGATGGGTCGACGGCCTGATCATCGAAAGCGGCTTCGCCCATACGCTGCCTCTGTTGCGCCTGCTTGGCGCCGATCCCTCGGCGCTGGGCCTGACCGAAGCGCAGGGCTTCCGCAACCGGGAGAAAATCGCGGCCTACAGCGGAGACACCCTGATCATGCATGCGGAGTTCGACCATATCATTCCCTACAGCGAGGCTCAGGCGCTTTATGCCGCCAGTCCGGCGGAGAACAAACGCCTCCTCAAGATCCGGGGCGCCGATCACAACGACATCCTGGTGCGTGGTATGAACGAGTACATGGCCGCCGTCCGACGTCTGGCGGACCAGAGCCGCGCGGCTATGGAGGGCTGAACCCGCTATGGTTTTCCGGAATCCAGGATGCGGTAGGAGCGGTAGGATTTCGCCAGGGATTTGTAATGCTCGGCGGCCAGCAGGATCAACTCCAGGGTGCTGTCGTCCAGCTCCCTTTTAACCTGGGCGGGCATCCCGGCCACCAGCTGGCGCGGACCAATCTGCCGACCTTCCATGATGACCGCTCCGGCCGCCACGACGCTGCCTTTGCGGATCACCGCGCCGTTCATGACGATGGACTGCATGCCGATCAACACTTCATCCTCGATGGTGCAGCCGTGGACCACCGCGTTGTGTCCGACTGTGACATTGGCGCCGATCGCCAGCGGAACACCCTGATCCACATGCAACGTGCAATTGTCCTGGATATTGGTGTCCGCACCGATCGTAATGGCGTCCAGGTCCCCGCGGATAATGGCGTTGAACCATACGCTGCAGTTGTCGCCGAGGGTGACGTCCCCGATCACCACCGCGCTGGGCGCGATGAAAACGTTGCGCCCGATCACCGGCTTCCTGCCCGCAAACTCGATTATCATGGCTGGCCTTTCTAATTGCTCGTTCGTGTGCCGTCGCGATTTCCATTCCGCCCTGCCCTGCAACACGGTCAGGCGCAACGCATGCCCAAGGAATCCCTTGGTCCTGCGGAGCGTTCCCGCGGGTCGCGTCCGAACTCAACTACATCATTTACGGCCTGATTTCAATTCACGCCCGAATGGGCCTCGGTGACCGCTCCGTTCTGCCCCGCGGCCGCGACCTCGGCGGCCATGGCTTTAAGCTCCGCGCCGGCGATGGTCTCCCGATCCAGCAAAATGCGCGTCGCTTTTTCGAGCAGCGTGCGGTGTTGCTCGAGAATGTCGCAGGAAACTGCATACTGCCGGGTGATGATCCCGCGCACCTCTTCGTCGATCAGCGTCGCCGTGGCAGGACTGTACTCCGGGGGGCTCTCGAAAGGCGTATTCAGAAACGGCGAACGTTGGCTTGGCGCATGATAGACTTGACCGATCGTGTCGCTCATGCCGTACTGCCTGACCATGCTGCGCGCGATGTCCGTGGCCTTGGCAAGATCGTTGTGCGCGCCGGTGGAGATATCTCCGAAAACCAGGCTTTCGGCCGCTCGGCCTCCCAGAAGCACGGCGATCTTGTTGAGCAGTTCGGTTTTGCGCATCAGAAAGCGGTCTTCTGTAGGCACCTGCATGGTGTAGCCCAGGGCCGCGATGCCGCGCGGAATGATGGTGATCTTCTGCACCGGGTCGCTGCCCGGCAGTGCCAAGGCCACGATAGCGTGACCGATTTCATGATAGGCGACAATCTTCTTCTCTTCCGGATTAATCAGGCGGTTTTTCTTCTCCAGTCCGGCCACCACGCGCTCGACGGCCTCCTCGAATTCGGCCATGCCCACTTTGCTTTTGTTCCGCCTTACGGCAAGCAGGGCCGCTTCGTTGACCAGGTTGGCGAGATCGGCGCCCACCATGCCAGGGGTCATGGCGGCGATCCGTTCGATGTCCAGGTCATCGGCAGCCTGAATATTTTTCAGATGCACCCGCAGGATGGCTTCGCGGCCGTTCTTGTCCGGTCGGTCCACAAGCACCTGACGGTCGAAGCGGCCCGGCCGCAAAAGAGCCGGATCGAGAATTTCGGGTCGGTTGGTGGCCGCCATCAGGATGACGCCCACCTGGGGGTCGAACCCGTCCATCTCCACCAGCAGCTGATTCAACGTCTGCTCACGTTCATCGTGGCCCCCCATGCCGCCGATGCCGCGCGCCTTGCCCAGTGCATCCAGTTCGTCGATGAAGATGATGCACGGGGCCTTCTGCTTGGCCTGGTTGAAAAGGTCGCGCACGCGGGCGGCGCCCAGGCCGACGAACATTTCGACGAATTCGGAACCGCTCATGCTGAAGAAGGGAACCTTGCTTTCACCGGCCACGGCCCGGGCCAGCAGGGTCTTGCCGGTGCCCGGCGGCCCGACCAGCAGGATACCGCGCGGCATCTTGCCGCCCAGGGCGGTAAACCTTCCCGGCTCTCGGAGAAACTCGACGATTTCGACCAGTTCCTGCTTGGCTTCTTCGACACCGGCGGCGTCGGCGAACGATACCCCGACTTCATCCTCCATGTAGACTTTGGCTTTGTTCTTGCCGATGGTCATAAAACCGGGCTGCTGGCCCTGCATGCGCTTGATCATGAAGAACCAGATGCCCACGAAAAGAAAAATGGGAATGACCCACGAGAGCAAGTCCCTCATAAAGGTCGATTCGATCTGACCCTTGAATTTGACCTTATGGCCTTCGAGGAGCTTGGAGATTTCGGGGTCGACGCGGACCGTGCGGAACATGGTCTCCTTGCCTTCGGGGGTGATCATGCGGCCCTGGATCTGGTTGGCGGTGACGGCCACCTCGGTGATTTTGTCCTGTTCGAGGAGCTGTAGAAAACGGCTGTAATCGATGGTTTCAATGGCGATGGCGCTCACGATCAATTGCTGAATGAGCAATACGCCCCAAACGCCCAGAATGATGTACCAGATCGAAAACTTGTGCTGTTTCTGCATGCGTCCTCCTGACGGTAATGTCTGGTACCGGTTGCGTCGGTTCCCCATAGCCTCAAGAACGGTTGCGTTAATGATAAGCGATAATGCGTCCGATGCAATGGCCGCCGACGCTTGCATCCTGTCAGACCTGCTGTAATGTAGTGCTCCGTTTCGGCCCCAAACTCTCAGCAAGGCGCACCATGGACCCGCAGAAACCGATTCTGGTCATCGGCGCCACCGGCTACGTCGGCAATCGGCTGATCCCAAGCCTCCTGACAGCCGGTTGGCGCGTTCGCGCCATGGTCCGATCGTGGACGGCCGCGGCAGTCCGGCCGTGGGCCCAGGATCCTCGCTTGGAGCTGGTCCGGGGCGATGTTCTCGATTCCGCGGCTCTGCTCAAAGCGTGTCAAGGCTGCGCCGCCGCCTACTATCTCGTGCATTCCATGATTTCCCGCAAGAGCCGCTACGTCGAGGCGGACCGCCGTGCGGCGCGCAATATGTGCCGGGCCGCCGAAACCTCCGGATTGAACCGCATCATCTACCTGAGCGGACTGGGTGCCCGCGATGATGCGCGGCTGAGCCGTCACCTGGCATCGCGCCATGAAGTGGGCGACCTGCTGGCTGCCGGAACCGTGCCGGTGATCACACTGCGCGCGGCCATGATCCTCGGCTCGGGAAGTGCTTCTTTTGAAATTCTGCGCCACCTGGTGGACCGTCTGCCGGTGATGATCACGCCGCGCTGGGTTTCCACGCCGACACAACCCATCGCCATCGCCGATGTGCTGAATTACCTTACGGGCAGCCTGGCGATCGACATCGGCGGCCATACCGCCTTCGATATCGGCGGGCCGGACATCGTGACCTACCGCGACCTGATCGCCATTTACGCCGAAGAAGCCGGCTTGCCCACGCGCCGCATTCTGCCCGTGCCCGTCCTGACGCCGCGCTTGAGCGCGGCCTGGATTCATCTGGTCACCCCGGTCCCGGCAGCCATCGCCCGTCCGCTGACGGAAGGCTTGGGCGTGCCCACTGTCTGTTCGGAAAACCGCATCCGCGGGATTCTGCCGGCCGAACTGAAATCGTGCCGCGATGCAATCCGCCTGGCGTTGCAGGAGGGACTCACCGAAGCGGCGGTGTGCCTTCCCGAACACGCCGCCGGACGGCCTGCCGAATGGTCGGCCTGCGGCGACGCGGGTTATGCAGGGTCCACCGAGTTCAGCCTTCATTATTGGATTCGGGCCCGCTCCGCGCCCGAACAACTCTGGCCGTGGATCGAAGGAATCGGCGGAGCCAGAGGCTACTACTTCGCCCAGGCGCTGTGGCGTCTGCGCGGTTACCTGGATTGCCTGGCGGGCGGCCCGGGATTGAAACGCGGCGGGTGCGCCCTGCCCTTGCGCCCGGGGGCGGTCTTCGATTTCTGGCGCGTCGTCCGCGTACAGCCAAACCGTGAACTGCAGCTTGTCTCGGAAATGCGCGCCCCGGGACAAGCCCTGCTGTGCTTTGAACTCACACCGCGCGAAACCGGATGCGAAATCCACCTGAAAGCTTTTTTCCGGCCGCACGGCCTTGGCGGCATGCTCTACTGGATCTTCTGCCTCCCTGTTCACGACTGGCTTTTTCGTGGTTTGCTGCGTGCTCTGGCTCGCCGCGGCGGCGATCCGCAGGTCGGCCGGGTGCGGGGTGCAAGCGCCGCCAAACGCACCCCCGAGGCTCGATCGAGGGTGTCTTGACCCGCTGGTCCACCATTACCATATTGGCTTGCGGCGTGCGTGCCGCCCCGGTGCTTTGAAACGTCACCCGTAGGAGCGATCATGGACCTGAAAGACTACTTCGACAAAACCCGCGGTTTCGGTGTATTGTCCACGGCGGATGCCGAGGGACGGGTGGATGCGGCGGTTTACGGCCGGCCGCACATCATGCCTGATGGAACCATGGCCTTCATCATGAACGACAGGTTAAGTCATCACAACCTGCAGTATAATCCCCATGCGGCCTATCTTTTCCGGGAAGCGCGGGAAGGATTCGGCGGAAAACGCTTCTTCATAACCAAAGTGTCGGAAGAGCAGGATACCGAACGGCTGCGTCAGATGCGCCGGCGTACATATCCGAACGAAGCCCCTTTTGCCGGACCCAGATATCTGGTTTTCTTCAGGATCGACAAGGAGCTGCCCCTGATCGGTCCGGACGGAGAAGAAAATTAAACGCCGCCTGGAGCAGGATCTATCTGCAGAAAATGGGATGCGGTAAGACCGTCGAGCAACTGATATGCGTTGGGGATAACCTGCAGAACTGCTGTTTCTTCGTGATCCGAAAGCACTGAAAGCTGCGGGTGACGGTCGAGCAGTGCATCCGCCATCGCGCGCCGGCCCAACGGGTCGGAGATTATGGCAGCCCGGCCGGAGATGGTCAGTGCCTGGATCCGGCCCCGAATGCCTTCCTCCCGAGCAGGCTGACCCTCGGGTCGGCAAGGACGTTGAGATATTTGCGGCTGCGTATCGGTGTCAGGAAGTAGAGGTTCAAAGTGCCCGGTGGACAGATATATGCCATCAGCGAGGTATGCGGCCCTTCACTTCCCGCTGTTGCCAAAACGCATAAATCCTTGCGACGTATCAGCCTTTCGACGCGCTCTAAAAACTCCATCATCAGGTCCCTCCATCCGGTTGAGTGTTGTATCACAGTGCCCGGGAAAGAAAAGCCCCCTGCGGGACCCGGACGGCGTCGCAGGCAGGCACGGGGGTTGCGCGAGGGCGCTCAATCGAATATGAGGTATGTATGTCGTCGAATGTTCCGGAGAAGATACGTCTGGGCATCAGCAGTTGCCTGCTGGGCAACCCGGTGCGCTATGACGGCGGACACAAGTTGGACCGGTTCATCCGGGACACGCTCGGACTGTACGTCGAATTCGTGCCGGTCTGTCCCGAGGTGGAATGCGGTCTGCCCACTCCGCGCGAAGCCATGCGCCTGGTCGGCGATCCCGAGACGCCCCGCCTGGTGACGCGCAACACGCGGATCGACCACACGGAACGCATGCTGGCCTGGGCGCGGCGGCGGGTGGTCGAACTCGAACGCGAGAACCTGTGCGGCTTCGTTTTCAAAAAGGACTCGCCGAGCAGCGGCATGCAGCGGGTCAAGGTGTACGCCGAGCAGGGAACGCCTGCCCGGAGCGGCAGCGGCCTTTTCGCCAAAGCCTTCATGAACCACTTTCCGCGGATACCGGTGGAAGATGAGGGCCGGCTGCACGATCCCGGCCTGCGCGAAAACTTCATCGAGCGCATTTTCGCCTTGCAGCGCTGGCGCAGGCTGCGCGATCGGAATCAGACACTGGGCGGCCTGGTGGCCTTTCACACGCGCGAAAAACTCCTCCTGCTGGCGCACAGCCCCGCACACTACCGGGAGATGGGCAAGTGGGTCGCGGAAGGAAAGAAAATCCCCGCGCACGAATGTTTCGACCGCTATGAGCAGCTCTATCTCGCCGCCCTGCAGCTGAAGTCCAGCCTGGCCAAAAACGTCAACGTACTTCAGCATATTCTCGGATATTTCAAAAAACAGCTGACCGGCGCCGAAAAGCAGGAAATGATCTCGCTCATTGCGGCGTACCGGGCCGGGCAGCTGCCGTTGATCGTACCTGTCACCCTGCTGAACCATTATGTACGCAAGTACGACCAGCACTATCTGGCCGAGCAGACCTTTCTCAATACCCACCCCGTCGCCCTGGGCTTGCGCAACCACGTGTGAATCCGGCGGAGACGAAGGAGGCGGCATGGCGGCACGCACATACCGCAAGGCGGTCAGCAAGGCCGGATTCGCTCCCGGCACCCTGGTGCATACCGGCGAAAGAAAAGTGACCCGGACGCGGCTCACGGTGACCACCTACGATCGGGATTTTCTGAACGAACAACGTTTCGAGGCGGTCGAACCGGCACTGGCCGCCTGCGATCCCGAGGGCTTCACATGGCTGAATGTGGACGGGCTGCATGATACCGCCATGGTCGCCCGTATCGGCGAACATTTTCGGATTCACTCGCTGACGCTGGAGGATGTGCTGCACACCGGCCAGCGGCCCAAAGCCGAAGCCTTCGAACGATATGAATACATTGTTTTGAAAATGCTGCGCCTGGACCAGGAGGTGGGCATCGTCAGCGAACAGGTCAGCCTGATCCTGACGCCCACGTCGTTGATTTCGTTTCAGGAATCGGAAGGGGATGTGTTCGAAACCGTGCGCGACCGCCTGCGCAAGGGCCGCGGCCATCTCCGGGAAGGCGGCGGCGATTACCTCGCCTATGCCCTGCTGGACGCCCTTGTGGATCAATACTTCGTCATCCTGGATCATATCGCCGAGCAGGTCGACCAAATCGAGGAAGAGATTCTCGGTGTTTCCAACCCCGAAACCCTGCAGAGCCTTCACAGACTCAAGCGCAGCACGCTCTTTCTGCACCGCAACATCCGGCCGCTGCGCGAAGTGATCACCGCTCTGAGCCGCGAGGAGGGCACGCAGTTTCGGCCGGACACCCGTTTTTTCCTCCGCGACGTGCTCGATCACACCCTGCAGGTGATCGATACGATCGAATCCTACCGGGAACTGCTTTCCAGCCTGCTGGAGATCTATCTTTCTTCGATCAGCAACCGCATGAACGAAATCATGAAAGTGCTGACCATCATTGCCACCCTCTTCATTCCGGTGACCTTTATCGCCGGAATTTACGGCATGAACTTCCGGTATATGCCGGAACTGGCGTGGCGCTGGGGCTATCCTCTTGCCTGGGCCGTGATGCTGGGCATGATGATCGCCATGTTGCTCTACTTCAAAAAGAAGAACTGGCTATAGGATTGAGAATGCTTTTTACAGCCGCACCTGCTTTCAATTTTTGCGCTACTGCGTTTGCTTCGGAAACGGACGCTGCGGCCGGGCAAACGCCCCCGGCCTCCGCAGCAGCCGTACTGCGCGTCGGCGACTGGATCAATCAAACTGTCTTCGACAATGTCACCGGGTGGACATTGCTGAGCTGCCTCGTGCTGGTGCTGCTCGTTTTCATGCTCGAACGCGCCCTGCGCAGCTTCATCCGCAGGAAGCGCGGCGCGATCGACAAGCCCGAAGAGGCCTCCTGGAAGCGATTGCTGCTGAAGTCGGCGGGCCGGCCTTTGAGCCTCTTTATCTGGTCCTACGGCCTGTACGCGGCCCTTTCCCCGGCGTACGGCATTTTCACCAAAGCCGACGGAAGCAATACCGTCTGGGAAATCGCCAAGAAGAGCGCCGACATCGGCGCAGCCGCCGCGCTGATCTGGTTTTTGTTCAACCTGACCGCTTTTCTCGACATCCGCCTGGCCAAATGGTCAGAGGAATGCGAAGACCGGCTCGAAAAGATGCTCGCCCCGTTCCTGAGCAAGCTGGTGCGGATTTTCATTGTGGTGGTCGGCGGCCTCATCATGCTTCAAAACCTGACCGGCATCGAGGTCGGTCCGCTGATCGCCTCGCTGGGCATCGGCGGCCTGGCCGTCGCCCTGGCGGCTAAGGATTCGATCGCCAATTTTTTCGGCACGCTGACGATTCTGTTCGACAAGCCGTTCGAGGTCGGCGACCGAATCGTGATCGACAGTTTCGACGGCGTGGTGGAAAGCGTCGGCTTCCGCAGCACGCGCATCCGGACGCTGACCGGCAACCTGGTGACGATTCCCAATGAAAAAGTGGTCAATTCGGGGCTCGAGAATATCGGCCGACGCCCCAACATCCGCTGGTTGGCCAACATCGGGATTGTCTACGGCACGCCGACCGAAAAAGTGGCCGAAGCGGTCGACATCCTGCGTTCGATTCTGACCGGACACGAGGGCATGCACCCCGATCTCCCCCCGCGCGTCCACTTCAATGGCTTCAACGATTGGAGCCTCAATATCACGGTGCTTGCCTGGTACCATCCGCCCGACTGGTGGGCCTACCAAGCCTGGCTTCAGGGGGTCTGCCTGGAAATCCTGCGCCGCTTCAGGACCGCCGGAATAGAATTCGCCTTCCCCTCCCACACGATCTACATGGCCGATGACCGTTTGCCGCTGCCGATGCTCGGCGGCGAATCGCGGGATTCGGGTTTGCCGGGCGCCAAGGAGGCGCCACCGGCATGATCCGGCTGGGTCTATGCTGCATCTTCCGCAGCGAACCGATCCGGTTCCGCCGGACGACTGCGGCGTCTCTGCACGCAATCCCCCGGGACGAACAGCTGCGCCGGCTTTCGGCGATCGCCCTGCACAATGCCGCCGCCCTGCAGGCGGCCCTGAGCTACTGCAGGGATCATGGGATCGGCGCGTTCCGGGTCAACAGCCAGATTCTGCCGCTTAAAACTCATCCCGAAGCAGGCTACCGAATCGACCAGCTTCCGGATGCGGAACGCATTGTAGCACTGTTCAGAGGCTGCGGCCGTTTCTGTCGAAAATACGACATCCGCACCAGTTTCCCTCCCGACCAGTTCGTCGTGCTCAATTCACCCGACGCCCGGGTGGTCGAACGCTCGGTGGCCGAACTGGTGTATCAGGCCGAGGTGGCGCGCTGGGTCAACGCCGATGTGATCACCCTGCACGGCGGCGGCGCGTATGCGGACAAACCGGCCGCCCTGCGACGCCTGGAAGCGGCCGTGCGCCGCCTGCCCCGGGCCGTGCGCTCGCGGCTGGCTCTGGAAAACGACGATGTGCGATTCACGCCGCGCGATCTGCTGCCGCTCTGCCGCCGCCTGGACATCCCTCTGGTCTATGATGTCCACCATCATCGCTGTCTGCCGGACAGACTTTCGGTAGAAGCGGCAACCGCCCTGGCGCTGGCTACATGGCGCCGCGAGCCGCTTTTTCACATTTCCAGTCCACGCACCCGCCGGCCCGGGGGCTGCCGGATGCACCACGATTATATCGATGCTTCCGATTTTCCGCCGCAGTGGCGCGATCTTGAAATAACGGTGGAGGTAGAGGCCAAGGCCAAGGAGCTGGCGGTCCTGGCGCTGGCCCGCCAGCTTAGACTTCAGCTCCCGGCCCCACGTTTCGATCAGTCCGCGGGGGGGTAATTGATATCACGCAAAGCGGCTTCGATCCGTTCCCGAGTCGCCGGCGCATCCCACTGCACGGTCACGGTTTTGCTGTTGATATCGCTTTGCACTTTGCCGATTCCCTTCAATTCCCTGAGCTCGTTTTCGATGCTCCGCGTGCAATGACCGCAGGAAATGTTGGGGATGTGAAATGTATGGGTCTGCATGCAATCTCCTTTCATTCTCCAGGCATCCTGAATTAGGCTCTAATTTAATGGCGCACCAATGGATGTCCAGCCCGTGGAACCCGCATGCGCTTTGCCGGTTGGTGGTGACACACCTTGCGGACTGTGATAAAGACGGCGCGGCTGCGATCGAGGGTGGCCGAACTGCGACCTTACCGCAAAAAGACGCCCTGTTGCGGCGGCTCCTGAAAACGGCCTCAGCGCCTCGACCAAAACGAAGGCTGGCGGATTCACCGAACCCGAATGCTTGCATGAACCGTACGACGCGAATTCTCATCCTGGCAATGGCCTGCCTGCTGTTCACTGCGAACCAGGGCGAATCGGATCGCGACACCGGGCATTTTCGAACCGATACCGATCGATTCCTTGAGGAAGTCCGGGAACGGCTCCAGACGCGTATCGAGCAGCGCTTCGGCGGCGAGGGGTTCATGTGCCGCGGAGAACCGATCTGCGGGATCCGGTCCATTCCGCTTTTTTACGAAGCGCGCGGCTATGCGCCGGCCTGGTTCAACGGCCAGGGGCTGCGTCCTGCGGCCCTGGCGATGGCGCGGGCGATACGCGAGGCCCCGGAGGAGGGACTCTCGGCCGCAGACTACCATCTAATGCCGATTGAACAGCTGATGGCTGAAATCGATCCGGTCTCCTTTCCTTCGGATCTGCAAAAAGCCGGACTTTGGGCCGATCTCGATCTTCTGCTCAGCGATGGATTCCTGCTGCTGGCCGCCCATTTGGCGGGAGGCCGCGTCGATCCGGAAACACTGCACCCCGACTGGATCGGCAGCCCGGCCGGAATCGACATCTCCGCCCTGCTGGACGCTTCGACCGGCGATACCCCTATCGATTCCATTCTGGAAGACTTGAAGCCGAACCATTCCGGATATGCCGAACTGCGTCTGGCCCTTCAGCAAATGCGCCAATCGGCGGTGCGGGGCGGATGGCCACAGGTCATGGACGGCCCCAAACTGCAACCGCTCGAGCGCGACCCGCGCGTTCCGGATCTGCGCCTGCGCCTGCAGCTTTCAGGCGACCTGACGCAAGAAAACGCCATGGACCCACCGGAAGAGACTCAGAAAGAACTGGCGAAAGCGGCTTCGGAAGATCCCGCGGTGGAAACGCAAGAATTGGCGAACGAGCCCCCCCCGGAAAACGACGACCTTTTCGGCATTGAAATGTCGCAAGCCCTGATGCGATTCCAGTCGCGTCACGGGTTGGAGACGGACGGCATCCTCGGCCGCCGAACCCTGGCCGCGCTGAATGTCACCGCCGAGGAACGGGCGCGGCAGATCGAACTCAACCTGGAGCGCTGGCGCTGGATGCCGTCCGATTTGGGACGCCGCCATATCATGGTCAACACCGCGGATTTCCGACTCAGCGTTGTGGAAGACGGCCGCACCGTACTGGAAATGCCGGTGGTCGTGGGCCGTCCGGCCCGCCGCACACCGGTTTTCAGCGCCTTGATGACCTACATGGTTCTAAATCCGTCCTGGACCGTTCCGCACACCATTGCCGTAGAGGATATTCTGCCGCGCCTCAAAGCCGGAGAGAACTATCTCCAGGAGCATGCAATCCATCTTTTCAGCGGATGGAACGGCGACGCCGTCGAACTCGACCCTCAAACCGTCGATTGGAGCCACTACTCCAAACGCCGCTTTCCGTTTCAACTGCGCCAGGACCCCGGGCCGCGAAATGCGCTGGGTGATTTCAAGTTCATGTTTCCCAATAAATTCGCGGTTTATCTGCACGATACGCCCCAGCGCAACCTCTTCAAGAAAGTGCAGCGCGATTTCAGCTCCGGATGCATCCGGGTCGAAAATGCGCCTGCCCTGGCAGCCTACCTGCTGCGGGACAATTCAGGATGGAGCGAAGCCCGCCTGCGGGCGGCGATTCGGAACGACGCCGGCGAGCGCGTGATCATCATCCGCAATCCCCTTCCGGTGCACCTGGTTTATCAAACCAGCTGGGTGGACCGCGATCGCCGCCTGCATTTCCGAAATGACATTTACGGCCGCGACAAGGCTTTGGATGCCGCCTTGCGGCAGCGCGCCGCATCGGCGGCTTCGGTGACCGTCAAAGACATGGCGATGAAATGAGTGGCGGGATCTGATTTCGGTTTCAGGGACGCAGAGGATGCAGCCGCCGCCTACCAGGCGCGGACACGGCCGGTATCGAGATGTACAAAGTCCGATTCAGGGTAATAACCGACGCCGCCGGCCCTGAACGTCATGCACAGGTCGCGCAAGCGCCGCGTGCGGTAACCGGGCAGCCGGATGTCGATGGCTTGTCCCTGCGTATGAAGGCTTTTGCTGGCCACGCCGCTGGTTCGCCGCCTCAGTTTTTCATTCGTCGCCGTGGAGCGATAGCCTGAAATCACATGAAAGGGGTCGCAGGGGCGGATCCGTGAGCGCACCGCATGAAGCAGATCGAGGAGCCGCGGATCGATCGGTTTGATTTCGTCCGTGCGGTGGTCGCGCAGCACCTGATCGATACGGGCAAGTGCATCAGGGTGATAATTGCCCTCAGAATAATAGCAGACGCAGAGCTTTTCTCCGGTGTGGATGTTGAAAAATGCGAGCTGACGATCCGGATCGAACTTTCGGACGGATGCGCTGAGATCGGTCAACGGGAGCAGGCTGCCGATCAGCGCTGTGCTTCCCCACTTCAAAAAGTCACGGCGATTGCACTGCTGCAAAGTACCTCCGATTCCGTCTAACACTGCCGTATTCAAACTAAGTCACAAACCCGGTCCGTCGTGTCAATGCCGTTATCGGGAAAGCAATTTACATGCCCTGCTCTAAAACGACTATTAAAAATTATATTCAAATGATTTTAATTAAATATAATTAAAAATGAGATGTGGAAATCGGCATGCGGGATGCGCATGAGATGCATGTGCGCAAAAAGATTACATCGTGAATTCGAAACTGCACACCGCGGCGGTCGACGCCGGCGGTTCCGTTTCGGCTGCGGCAGGAGCCTGAAGTGAACGCGGAGGGTTAATCGGACCCGGCAAGGCACTCCTGCAGCACCGCTGCCAGGATATGCACCGCGCGGTCGATCGTGGGGGCGTCGAACATGGTAAAATTCAAGCGCATGGTCTCAATCCCCTCGCCGGCATGCGCAAAGAAAAAGGTGCCGGGCACGAAGGCAACTTTGCGCTCGACAGCCCGGTGGTAAACTTGCTCCATATCGATGCCGGCAGGACCTTCCACCCAGACGAACATGCCGCCCTCGGGCCGCGACCACCGGAACCCTTGCGGCAGACAACGGGCCAGCGCGGCCAGCATCGCTTCCCGGCGGGGTCGGTAGAGCTCGATGATACTGGGGAGATGCCGGTCCAGGTGACCGCCGCCGATGTATTCACAGGCCAGGGCCTGATTGAAGGTGCTGGTATGCAGATCCACGCCCTGTTTGACGATCACCAGCCATCGGCGAATCACTGAGGGCGCCACGCAAAACCCGATCCGCAGTCCGGGCGCGAACACCTTGGACAGGGTGCTGACATAAATCACATGCTCGGGTGCCAGCATTTGGATGGGCGGCTCCGAGCGGCCGCGATAACGCAGGGCCCCATAGGGATCATCTTCAACCAGCAGCGCATCGTAGCGCCGAAGCAGCCCGGCGATCGAGGCGCGGCGCTCGGCGGGGATCGTCCGTCCGGTAGGGTTTTGAAAATTGGGAACCAGGTAGACGAACTTAACGGCCCCGCCCTTCAGGACCGCTTCCAGGGACTCGGGAAGCACACCATTTTCGTCGGTCTGCAAACGCACGTAATCCGGCTCGTAGGGCGTGAAGGCCTGCAGCGCACCCAGATAGGTCGGCGCCTCCACCGCCACCCGGTCGCCCCTTGAAATCAGCGCCATGCCAAGAGCATCCAGCACCCCCTGCGACCCACTGGCGACCAGTATGTCGTCCGGCTGCGCCTGGATGCCTCGGCCGCCCAGATATTCGGCCAGGACCTTGCGCAGCGGCGTAAACCCTTCGCTCGCATCGTACTGCAGTGCGGCTGCACCGTGTTTGCGCAGAACCGCCTCCGTCAAGTGTGCCATCAGTTCAAGTGGAAAGCTTTCCGGCGCCGGAATACCGCCGGCCAGCGATATCATGCCCGGCTGGGCCACCACCTTGAGTATTTCACGGATGGCACTGGCGCCCATGCGCTCGGTGCGACTGGCCAGAAGTCGACTGTAATCCATCGTCATCCTCACTTAAGCAGGCGCGGCCGGATGAAACGCAAAAGGTCTCAAAGGCGTGAATCATACACCCAGAGACAAATTAACCGCACTTGGGCATTTCAGGCGCCGCCTGAATGAACGTCAACGCAGGTGAACCCGTGAGCGAAAAGACTTGTGGCACGCTATCAGATTTGCTATCCGCTGACAGTCACAGAATAGCAAATTTTAAGGCATAACAGTTGCCATGACCTCCGATTTTCCAATGTCCCCCGCCACGCGCGACGGATTCCGCTACATGGTGCTGGCCGACAGCCTGGAAGCCCGGATTCGCAACGGGGCCTTCCGCGCCGGCGAAAAGCTGCCCTCCATACGGCGCCTGCACATCGAAACAGGCCTCAGCATCTCGACCGTATACCAGGCGTTCATGGAACTGGAAAAAAGAGGCATCGTGGATGCCCGCCGCAAATCGGGTTACTATGCGCGGCCGCTTATCGAGAATCTTCTGCCTGCACCCAAGCCGCCCGATTCGCCGACGACGCCGCGGCGGGTCACGGTCAACAACCTGGCGTTTACCTTGTGTGAAGCCATGTCCGATCCACGGGTGCTGCAACTTGGGGGAGCCCTGGTCGCGCCGGAACTGCTGCCGGGCAAATCCCTCGCCGCCATCGCCAAATCGTTTTCCGCCCAGGCATTGACCCACGGTTTCTGCAGCTACGGCCACACCATGGGTCATGTCCCCCTGCGCCGCCTGATCGCGCAGCGCTGCGCTCATTTTGGCGGAAAGGTTTCGCCTGATGCCCTCGTGATCACCAACGGCTGCGTGGAAGCGGTGAATCTCTGCCTGCGGGCCGTGGCCCGGCCCGGCGATACCATCCTGGTCGAATCGCCGACCTTCCCCTGGTTCTTACAGGTGATCGAGGATTACGGTATGTACGCCCTCGAGGTGCCGGGCTCGGCGCAGACCGGCCTTGATGTCGATGCAATCGCGGCGGCGATCCGCCGGCATACGGTCAGGGCTTGTATTTTCAATGCCAACTTCAACAATCCGCTCGGCTACCTGATGTCCGACGCGCGGAAAAAGGCCCTGGTCGAGCTCATCACAGGGGCCGGCATCCCCATCATCGAAGACGATATTTACGGCGACCTTTTTTTCGGAACATCCCGTCCGGCGCCGTTGAAGGCCTTCGATCGGCGGGAAATGGTTCTCTACTGCTCATCCTTTTCAAAGACCCTCTCGCCGGGTGTCCGCCTGGGTTGGGCGCTGCCGGGCCGCTTCCTCGAAAAAGCGCGCCGCCTGAAGCTCAATCATGCCATCAGCCAGCCAAACCTGCCTCAAATGGTGGTGGCCGAATACCTGCGCAACGGCGCTTACGATCGCCACCTGCGCCGGCTCCGCACCCATCTCAAGAACCAGGTGGGCAATACCGCCATGGCCGTCGCCCGCTATTTCCCACATGGCACCCGAATCAGCGCGCCCAAAGGGGGCCTGAGTCTGTGGATCGAGTTGGCAGCCCAAATCGACAGCCTCGCGCTTTTCCAGCGGGCCCTCGAGGCCCGGATCGCCTTCATGCCCGGCATCATCTGCGCGGGTTCGGCAGCCTTTGCCAATTGCATGCGAATCAGCTGCGGAAGCCCGTTCACCCCGGAAATCGAATCCGGCATCCAGCGCCTGGCGGCGATCGTCGGGCGCTCGGCGTCTTAGTCATGAGAGAAACAACGATGAAATTAATCGATATTGGTGGAGAATTCGAATTGATCGATCATCTGGCCGGAATCGCCGGCGGTGCGGGCGCCGGCCACCCTCAGCTTGTCGCGGGTATCGGAGACGATGCGGCCGTCCTGCGGGTTGCGCCGCACCCGCATCCTCTGCTGCTCGTGACCACCGACCTGCTGACCGAGGGGCATCATTTCAACCGACGCTGGTCCGAGGCCGAGCATATCGGGATCAAAGCGGCCGAGTGCAACCTCAGCGATATTGCGGCCATGGGCGGATCGCCCACTTGGATGTTCGTCTCGCTGGTAATCGCGCCGGATACCGACCTGGCCTGGTGCGAAGGCCTCTACCGAGGCCTGTCCGCGGCGATCGATCCTCACGGAGTGGTTATCGCCGGAGGGGACACAACCGCCGGCGAGGTGAACACCGTCAATATCACCCTGCTCGGCACAGTCGCACCGGACCTGTTGCGCCTGCGCAGTCACGCCCGGCCCGGAGATCTGCTTGCCGTAACCGGCACATTGGGCGCATCGGCCGCAGCCCTCGCCCTGTTGACGGCCGGCCACCAACCGGGTGCCTACTTGCTCGCCAAGCACCGGACGCCCCGCTGCCGGCTGGATCTCTCCGGCCGCCTCGCCCCGCTGGCACATGCCATGATCGACATCAGCGACGGCCTGGCTTCGGAAGTGCGCCATATCTGCAAGAGCAGCCGGGTGGGTGCCGAGATCGACGCCGCGGCGATCCCGCTGCATCCCGACGTGCGCGAAACCGGAAACGTTCTGCGCATCGATCCACTGGATTTCGCACTGACCGGGGGCGAAGATTTCGAACTCCTCTTCTCCATTACTCCGGAGAATTTTCAAATCCTGCTTCAGCAAGGATTGGCGCTGCATCGGGTGGGGCGCGTCACCGCCGCGGCGGGCGAGGCGGTTCTGATGCACGCCGACGGCCGCCGCGAGCCGCTGAGCGGCGGCTTCGACCACTTCGCGAAAAGCGCCCCGAGCCGCCTGTAAGGGACCGGCTTAGCTTGGATGAACTCGTAAAAAGTTCAAGATCAAGGCGCCGCGAATCCCGTGTCCCGAGGAGTACTGCAGTACGCGCAGGGACGACGGGATGAAGCGCAACGCAGATATTGGATTTTTACGGTGTCGTCAGCGTTCGGACCGGCGGCTTCCCCCCCGGCCTCTCTTTTCAGTGGTTGGTTTGGAGCGGGACCGGCGGCGCCGCGGCCGTTTGGATTCGGATTCGGCGGTTGCCTCCGCTCCGCGCTGTGGGCCGGAGGTCCGGCGGCGGGGCCGCGGCTTGGACTGCGGAGGAGGCGTC
>JAEYRZ010000108.1 GCA_023435265.1 Pseudomonadota bacterium | reverse complement strand
GCCGTCATCAGCGCCATTACCCGCGCCGCAGATGCCCATGCGGCCGCCCATGCCGTGGCGGATGCCTGCGGCGCCGGCGCTGCATCGTATGTGAGTTATACGGAACTCCTGTCCACGTACAATCCCGCCGACATCGCGATCATCAAAAGCATCCTGGAGGATGCGGGGATCACCTATCATTTTGTAGGCGATCACCTGCTCCTAAGACCGATGGGAGACGCGGCCCGGCTGATGGTGCGCCGCGAGGAGGCCGAGGAAGCCCGCGCGCTGTTGAACGATCTCGATTTGACGTATAGCGAAACCTTTTATCTCAAGGATCAGCGCGAAACCGATGAGCCCGAGAATTAAAATCGCCCTAACCATCGCCGGATCTGACAGTTCGGGCGGCGCCGGAATACAGGCCGATCTGAAGACGTTCCAGGCCCTGGGCGTCTACGGTATGAGCGCCATAACGGCCGTAACGGTGCAAAACACCCAGAAGGTTTACGCCATCCAGGAAATCGATCCGCAGATCGTCCACGATCAGATCGTCTGCCTGTTCGAAGACAGCCCGATAGACGCGGTCAAGATCGGGATGGTCGCCAGTGCCGTCCTGATCCGTTCCATCGCCCGCGCGCTGAACGCCGTAGCGCGGCCGCCGGTCGTGCTCGATCCGGTGATGATAAGCAAGAGCGGCTACGCCCTGCTTCAGGACGAGGCCAGGCGTGCCCTGATCGACGAACTGTTTCCCCTGGCCGAGGTGGTCACGCCCAATATTCATGAAGCCGAGAGCCTGATCGGCGGCCGCATCGAAAACGAGGACCGGATGCGGGAGGCCGCGGAGGCCATCGTGCGCCTGGGGGCGCGCAAGGTGGTGATCAAGGGCGGACACCTCGGCGGCGACCGTTCGGTGGATATCGTCTACGACGGCGCGCGTATGGTCCGGCTCGACCACCGCCGCATTGCCACCGCCCACACGCACGGCACGGGATGTACCTTTTCCTCCGCAATCGCCGCCTATCTTGCCAGAGGCCTTTCGTTTCAGGAGGCGGTTCAGGGAGCCAAGGCATACATCAGCGGCGCCATTGCCCACGCCCTCGCGATCGGCAAGGGCCATGGGCCGACGCATCATTTTTTCGACCTTTACCGCCGCGCCGGCATCACCGTCGCGTGACGCCGTTGCAGGAGCAGAAATCACGATGACTTCGCTGGATCTTTCGAGCCCCATGCACCCGACCCGGCGCGTGGCCTACGCCGTGGTGCTGACCGCCATCGGCGTGGCCTTGGCGCCCTACACCTCCATTCCCATCGGCATCGCCAAGATCAATCCCACGCAGCATTTCATCAATCTCCTGTCCGCCGTTCTGCTGGGTCCTGGCTGGGCGGTGCTGATCGCGGCGGTAATCGCCGCTTTGCGCAACGTCATGGGCCTGGGTACCCTGCTGGCCTTCCCGGGCGGCATGATCGGCGCTTTGCTGGCCGGAGTCGCCTACGCCCGCTTCCGCCGGCCGGCCTGGGCGGCGGCCGGAGAAATCGCCGGTACGGGCCTGATCGCCCCGGTGGCCAGCGCAATGCTGGTCGCCCCGTTTCTGATGCACAAGACCATCCCCTTGCTTGCACTAATGCCGTCTTTTCTGGGCAGTACGATCATCGGCGCCCTGCTGGGCATTGTGGCCCTCAAGCTGCTGCGGCGCGCCGATATTTTGTAAAGAGGCGCGCATGGCAGCCGTTGAAAGCCCGCCCGGGTTCATCGACCTGCGCGGGGTGCGCTACACGTACCCGCACCGCGATCGGCCGACCCTGTCCGGCATCGATCTCGAAGTCCGGCCCGGCGAGTACCTGCTGATCAGCGGTGCTTCGGGATCCGGCAAATCGACGCTCTGCCGTACGTTCAATGGCCTGATTCCGCACTTCTTCGGCGGCCGGCTGCGCGGTTCGATCCAAGTGGGCGGCCGATCCACCCGCGAATCGAGCGTCGCCGATCTGTTCGATCAGGTCGCGTTGATTGCCCAGAATCCGCAGACACAGCTCTTCAACCGCACCGTGCTGCAGGAGTTGGCCTTCGGCTTGGAAAGTCTCGGGATCGAGCGCGAACGAATGGCCGAGCGTATACGAAATTTGTCCCGGCAGCTCGGGCTGGAAGAACTGTTGCCGCTCGATCCGCAACGCCTCTCGGGCGGCCAGCAGCAACTGGTGGCCATTGCGGCCGCCCTGGTGCTCGAACCCCGGGTGGTGGTCCTGGATGAACCACTGGCGAACCTCGACCCTTTCCACGTTCGAAAATTGCGCAGGGTAATGGCGGAGTGGCGCACGCGCGGAACCGGCATCGTCGTCTGCGAACACCGCTTGACGGCCACGCTGCCCGATGCGGACCGGCTGGTGGTCCTCGAACGCGGCGTGAAGCGGCTGGACGGACCGGCCGACCGGCTGCCCGCGCACACTGGGTGGTCCGATCTGGGCGTGGAACTGCCGCTGGCCGTCGAACTCGGACGCCGGTTCAAGCTCAGCCCGCTGCCGCGCCAATTGGCGGATCTGCCTTCCGGCCTGCCGATACCCGACGACCTCGCCTGTAATCGGCCGACGCTTCCGGTGCAACGCGGGCAGGCGGTACTCAGGGCGGAGAAGGTGGGGTTCACACTGGATTCGCATCGGATCGTGGACGATGTGGATCTCGAACTGTTCCCGGGATGCTGCGTGGCCCTGGTCGGCGCCAACGGCGCCGGTAAAACCACCCTTCTCAGAATGCTGTGCGGGTTGCTGCGACCGACGCAGGGGCGCATCTGGATCAAACAACGCGATATGACCCGGCTACCCTCCTGGGAGGTTGCCGCGGCGATCGGAACGGCATTCCAAAACCCCAACAATCAATTTTTCAAACTCACCGTCCGGGAGGAACTGGAAATCGGCCCCCGGGTATTGAAACGCTCCGATCCGCAATGGATGGACGAACTGATTGACCTGTTCGAACTTGCGCCCCTGCTCGACCGGTCGCCTTTCAAACTCAGCGGAGGCGAAAAGAAGCGGGTGGCCTTTGCGGCGGCGCTCGCGGCCCGCCCCGCCGTGCTGGCCCTGGATGAGCCCACCGCCGGGCAGGATGACCGCTTCCGAAAGGCGCTGGCAAGAGCGATCGAGGGATTGTGCCGGCGTGAAACCGCCGTACTGATCATCACGCACGCGCTCAATTTCGCCGAAAAGGCCGCCTCCGAATGGCTGGTCATGGCGGGCGGCCGGCTGATCGCTCGGGGCACGCCGATCGAGATCATGGCGGTGCACGGGGTGATGGAGCGTGCCGGGCTGGAGCCCACTGAAAGGTATCGATGGTGTCGGCAAAGCGGAATACTCGGGTGACCCTCGACCCGCGCACGAACCTCGTACTGGCGCTTGCCGGGGCTGCGCTGGTGGTGGGCGCCCGTGGTCTGCCCGCGCTGGCGGCCGTTGGAACCGTCCTGATCGTTCTGATTCTGCTCAGCAGGGCCTTGGTGAACTTTCTGGGCTGGCTGAAGCTGGTGCTTCCCATGACCGTCTTTTTCGGGCTGGTGACCGGATGGGTCCTGGGATGGTCCGAAGGTCTGCGCGCCGCCCTGACCCTGCTTTGGCTCACCACCGTGGGTTTTCTCTTTTTCGCGAAAACCGCGCCCGAGGATCTGGCCAATGCCCTGGTGCAATCGGGGTTGCCGTATCGGGCGGCCTTCGTGGTGAGTGCCGCCATGCAGTTCGTCCCGATTCTGGGCCGCAAGGCAAGCAGCGTACTGGAGGCTCAAAAAGCACGCGGCATCCCGCTCTCAGGCGGATGGCAGGCAGTCAGACGCTATCCGGCCTTGCTGCTGCCGCTGCTCGTTCAGGCCTTTCAGTTGGCCGAAGAGTTGGCCGAAGCCATGGAATGCCGAGGGTTCGGACGTTCCGGGCGCACGTTCTTCAAATCTTTTGAATTGCGCCTGCAGGACTACTGCATCATGATTGGAAGTGCCGGTGCGGCCGGCCTGTTGATCTGGGGGATGCGCCAATGGTGCTGAGGACGAAAAAAAAGCGGCTGACGGCCGCCGATTATCTCAATTTGAAGACATTGATCGTCGGGGCGGTCAACAGCGGCAAAACCCGAATGACCGCGGCCATCCTGAACGCCATGCAGGCGGAGGGCTGGGGACGGCGCATCGCGGTCCTGGACCTGGCCCCGGAACCCGTGCAGGGTATCGGCGGCAGGCTCGATCCCCGCGGGTCCGAAGGCGTTCACTGGCTCGTCTGTCCGATCACGCCGCCCCGTCTCAGCGGCCGCGATCAGCGCGAGATGCAGCTGCTGGCCGAACGCAACGCACTCGCCATCGAACCGCTGCTGGATAAGGTCCTCGCCCTGCGGCGGACCATTCTGGTGGTCAACGACGCCTCCATCTACCTGCAGGCCGGCAGCCTGCGTCGATTCAAGACCGTGGCCGCAGCCTATCCTACGGTAGTGATGAATGCATATCATGGCGACAGCTTCGTCGACGCGCCCTTTACGGAGGTCGAACGCCGCCGTGTGGAGAGCCTGGCGCGCTGGTGCGATCGAGTCTTGCGGCTGGCGCCCCGATCCTCGCCTTCGAGTGAAAATCCCGCCGACGCGGCGGCCGGTCGGAGATCGTTCTCCGCCGGCCGTCCCGGCGCCGATCAGTGAACCGCAATCTGCTTGGGTTTCTGCTCTTCCGGTTTGGGCACCTCGATCCTCAGCACACCATCCTTATAGTCGGCCTTGATGCTGTCCGGATCGACCTCGGCAGGCAGCGTAAAGCTGCGTTCGAAGCGCCCGTAGCTGCATTCGCGGCGATACACTTTTTCCTCTTTGACTTCCTTGTCTTCGCTGCGCTCGCCTCTGAGGCTCAGAACACGGCCGGTGAGATTGATCTGAATTTTGTCCTTGTCGACTCCCGGCAGTTCCGCTTTGACCACGTATTTGCTGTCGTCCTCATACAAATCGACGGCCGGGCTCCAACCCCACAAGCCCTCTTCGGTATCGGCCTTGCGGCTGAAGAAGTTGTCGAAAAGGGCGTTCATGCGGTCGCGCATCGTATCCATCTCCCGCATGGGGTTCCATCTCATCAGTTCCATAACCGTACCTCCTGTTTGTCGCTCGTTTTCGTTTGATTCGTCGACAAATTAATATCAAAAACTTTCATGTCAATTTTAGTTAATTACTTTTTTCATTTTTATTATTTAAGTAATGCAGCCTCTTTACATCTCTCGCAGTTTTGGTATAGGGACGAGCTTCGATCGAGGTTGATGGGATGAAAATATTCGACAGCCATTGTCATTTAGATGACCCGGCGTTCGAGCAGGATCTCGGGGCCGTCATCGAACGCGCCCGCCGTTCCGGTATCGCCGCCATGATGGTGGTGGGCATCGACGAACAAAGCTCGCGGCGCGCGGTCGAAATCGCCCGCGCCCATTCCGGCATCGTCGCCAGCGTGGGCGTTCATCCACATGATGCCCGCGAGTGTCGTGATGCCACGCTCGAAGCGATCCGCCGCCTTGCCGCCGATTCCAAAGTGCGCGCCCTGGGGGAAGCCGGACTCGATTTCAACCGCATGCACTCACCCCGTCGGGATCAGGAGCGGTGGTTCGCCCGGCAGCTGGAATTGGGCGCCGCTTTGGAGCTGCCCATGATTTTTCATGAACGGGACAGTCAGGGACGGTTTCTGGAAATTTTGAAGGATTACTGGAGACCCGGCCGGAGCGGGGTCGTGCATTGTTTCTCCGGTACGCGGCAGGAACTCGAGGCCTACCTGGCGCTGGACCTGTATATCGGCATCACCGGCATCATCACGATTCAGGCGCGCGGCGCCGGCCTGCGGGAGATGGTCCGCGAAATTCCGCCCCAACGGATGCTGATCGAGACCGACGCGCCGTATCTGACGCCGGTTCCGGAGCGCAACAAGCACCGCCGCAATGAGCCGGCTTTTGTCCGTTCGGTCCTCTACCGCCTGGCGAACCTTCTCGGCCATTCACCCGAAACCATGGCCCGCCAATTATGGGAGAATACCTGCCGCCTGTTTGACTGGACGCCGGAGGCTGAATCTTAGTGCGCTGTGGCAAGATTAAGTGACGGTTAGCCTTGATGGACTCGAACAAAGACCGAATGACCACAACGGTCATCCCTCTGTGTTTTCTGTGCCCTCTGTGGTGAAAACCCCACTCACTGTGTTTGCGCCGATGTGCAGTTAGGATAGCGCAGATGATTGCCGATTCGCGCAATGCATTCCTCGGCAGGGCGAAGCCGGCCGTTGAACGGTACCTGGCGGATGCCGTAAACCGATCCGCCCCTCCGAAGGCGTGCGGCGGTGCTCGCCGTCAATCGCGTTCATTGTAATAGTCATCCATATCGCTGCTGAAGAAATCGGATTCATCATCGTCGCGGTAGTCGTTGATCAACCGAAAATGCCGGATCTTGATCTGCTGCTGATCGTCGCGGACGGAAACCACGCCCCTGACTTCGACTTCCTCGTCGATGCAGTCGAGCAACTTCTTGCCTTGCCGGTCCATCAGCACCCGATAGATGTCATCGCCGTCATCGAGCTGTACTCCGATATTGCCGTTTTCGAGTTCGACCTCTTCGACCAGCCCGGTGATCACCGTTTCCTTCGGCTCTGTTTTGCGCGCTTTTGCCATCGTTGCCCTCTTTTCTAATAAGCTTTGCTCCCGTTGAAACCGGGAACGCAAATTCGAGGATATATTTAGTTCGTTTTGCTAAAAGTCCATGCGGTAGGGTTTCTGCAGGCTTAAATTACAGGCTATCCGGCAGATTTGACCGTGGCGGTATCAATGACGCGGCAGACCGGCGGCCATTTCGGCAAGGCGGGCAATCGAATAGCGGTTGAGCCGTCCGTCTTCGTAAATGTCGATTTCGGCGGAATCGCGGTGCAAGGCGGCGATTCGCTCCTGCCCCCGGGCGCCGGGCAAAGGAAGCGCGGCCCACAGCCCGAGACCGCGCAGTTCGGGATCCAGGGCATCGAAAAAGGCACCCACCAGAGGGCCCGCCGATTCCGCCAAATGCGGGCGAACCCTGGCCAGCCGTCCCACGCCCCAGAGAACGCCGCGCTGCAGCACCTCGTGCTCAAGATAGTTGCCCCGGGGGTCCAGGAAAGAAATCAGAATGGCGGCATACTCTTGTGCCAGGCCGAAATGGCAGGCCATGATTTCGCCCATGGCTTCGGGCGAGCCCCAGCCGATACCGCCCGATTCATCATTGAGATTCCACATCAGGCGGCGCATGATCACGCGAGCGCTTTCGGGCTCCCGTTCCGCCAGGCGCGCCGTCACCCGCCCCATGGCGCTCACGGCACGCCAGCGGGTGAGGGTGTCGCCGTCGTAGAGCAGTCCGAAAAGGGGATTGATCACCCGGCGCTCGGGCATGGCGGCCAGCGCCTCGAGGCCCGCTTCGAACGCGTCGGCCCTGAGGAGCGCCCGGACGGTCTCCTTGAGCCTCCGCAGACTCATCGCGCTCAGCTCTCCTCCCAGGCGATGGCATTCTCGGGACAGTATTTGATCGCCTCGGCCACATCCTGCGGCGGATAATGATCCAGTTCGATCACCTCGATGTATCCCGCCGCATCGTTCATGCGGAAAATATGAGGAGCGACCGCGACGCATCCCATGCACAACGTGCAGCTGCCGATATCGACCACAGGACGCCTCACGCCGCCACCTGTTCGTTGATCATGCGCCCGATGGCGCATCCAAATGCGTAACTCTCCTGCAAACCGTTGTCATCGGGAACATACTGGCTGCGCACGGGCTCCACCATCTGGAATTCGAGGCCCTCCAATTCCTTGGCGATGATCCGGGCGGCTTCCCCGCTCCAACCGTAGGACCCGAAAGCCGCCCCGATCTTGTTCTGCGGCTTCAATCCCTTCATGTAGGTCAGAAAATCGCTGACCGTGGGAAAGAGCGTGTTGTTCAGGGTCGGGGAGCCCACGATGACCGCCTTGGCGTCAAGCACGTCGGTCATGATGTCGCTGCGGTGCCATTTGCGCAGGTACATGGGGCGTACGGCGATTCCTTCGGCGCTCAGCCCGGAGGCGATTGCATTCGCCATCAATTCGGTGCTGTGCCACATAGTATCATAGACCAGAACGGCTTTACGCGCAGGGGTGTGGCCGGCCCAGCGGGTATACGCGTCGATGATCCGGCCGGGCGCCCGCCGCCAGATCACGCCGTGATCCGGACAGATCATCTCGATCCGCAGGTTCATGCGGCTTACCTTTTCCACCAGCTTGAGCACCAGCGGCGCGTATAGCATCAGGATGTTTGCAAAATACTTTTTGGCATGCGGCATGATGGCGTCGCCGACGACATCGTCGAATTTTTCGAATCCCGCATAATGCTGGCCGAAGGCGTCGCTGGAGAAGAGAATCCCGTCCTGCGGAACATAGGTGAACATGCTGTCGGGCCAGTGCAGCATGCGGGTCTCCATGAAGGTCAGCGTCCGGCGGCCCAGCTCCAGGCTCTGTCCTTCTTCGACGGGAACCAGGTTGAGTCCGTGGTGAAAATGGCGCGCCAGGTTTTTGGCCCCCATTTTGGAACAGTAAACCGCTTTGCGTTCGCCGATGCGGTGCATGATGCGCGGCAGGCCCCCCGAATGGTCCATTTCGGTGTGGTTGCTGATCACGAAATCGATCCGGGCAGGATCGATGACCCGTGAAATATTGGCCAGCAACTGATCGCAAAACTCTTTCTTCACCGTGTCGATCAAAACCACTTTTTCATCGACGATTAGAAAGGCATTGTAGCTGGTTCCCATCGGGGTCGAATAACCATGGAAATCCTGGATGTTCCAGTCGTTCACGCCGACCTCGTAGATTCCCTGAGCGATTTCTAACGGCTTCATGCGTACTCCAAGCGGCGAAAAAGGCCGGCCGTCGTCAATGACGGCGGCCTGCGGTTAAGGTGTTGCCGCCCTTTTAGCGGAAAGGGCGTTGCGGAACGAAGACGGTTCGATCAAGCTTCTTTTTCGAAATCTTCCTTGGAAGCGCCGCACACGGGGCATTCCCAGTCAGCGGGCACATCCTCCCATTTGGTTCCCGGCTCCACGCCGTTGTCCGGATCACCCAGTTCCGGATCGTAAACATACCCGCAAATCGTACAAACGTAACGTTCCATCCCGTTCCTCCTCCCTTATTTACAGCATTGCGATATATGCCTTGACCTGCGCTTCGATGCGGTCGCGCAACAGCTCCATCTCTTCCATCGCAGATTTGGGTGCGGGCGGCAAGTCCCACTTGAGCCGCCGAACGCCGGGCCAACGCTCCGGAAGGTCGGCCGCATCGATGGTGATGATTTCTTCGGGCGTCTCGCCCCCCATAGCCGCTTCGACCGACTGCGGCACCCGAAAGTCCATGTCGATGCCTTTTGCACGCATCACCGCGGCCATCAAATCATCGATTTTCCCGGCCGGGTGGATGCCGGCGCAGGTCACGTCCAGACTGCGAGCTGCCTGGCCGGCCATGAAAGCGGCCGCCATCTGACTGCGGCAAGCGCCCGTAGCGCCCAGGACCAGGACTTTGCGGCGCCTGCGCAAATCCGTCGTCAAATCGGCTGCTGCGCGAGCCACATCCTCTTCGACCCCGGAATGGCGCCGGATCGCCCCCCGCGATTCGATGTTGCGGTAGGTCAAATGGCCGGCATACGCCGCATCGATGGCATCGAAGAAATATTTGGCAGTCAAATGCACGCCGTCGAAGAGCTGCCTGCCGCCGGAAGCGCCGACGGCCAACAGATAACCACGACGGACCGAGGCCAGCGGATCTCTCAGCTTGAGGCGGTATTTGCGCGCCCAAAAGGCCTGGCAGCGGTCGATCAGCGCCTTCAACTGGGAGGATACGTTGTAGAAAAAGATCGGCGAGGCGGCCACCACGATGTCGGCTTTGCGCAGCAGCGGATAAACCTGCTTGTCCATTTCATCCTTCAGCGGGCAGAAACCGTCTTTCTCGCACGCGGTCAACTCGATGCACGGCTGCAGCTTGAGCCTGCAGACTTCGATCGTGTGGACCCGGGCCCCCTGACGGGCCAGTGCATCCATGAACATCGCCAGCAGCGTTTCCGAATTGCCCTTTTTTCGCGGGCTGCCCTGAAGACCGAGTGCGAACATCGTGATCACTCCTTTTTATGGCATTCCCCGCAGGTGATCGGCCCGCCGGGCTGAGACGCATCCTTGCGCGTCCGATGGCATTTGATGCATTGTTGGTTCATCACTTCTTTGCGCGCCAGTATGCCCCGCGCCTTGAGCGCTTCGATGCTGCCTTTTTCCTGGGGAAAGAGCGCGTGGCAGGGCATGCAATCGTTCAAGGCATTCTGGTGCTTGAGGTGCGAAAAGGGCACCCTGCCGCGGCTGCCCCCCTCCAGCACCATCTCCGGGGCGCCGCGGTTTTCGGAAGCCGCCGCGACTCCTGCGGACAGCGTCACCAGAATCGAAATCAGGACGGCCGCCCAGAGACGGCCGCAGCACCAGCCCGATGTCTTCTCGGATGGAATCAATAGGCCTCCTCTGATTCGAACTCCGCCGGGTTCACTTTGCCTTTGAAAAGACTATACGTCCAGCCCTGGTACGCCAATACCACCGGAATGAACAACAACACGACCATCAACATGATCTTGAGCGTCAACGGACTGGATGAGGCGTTGAACGCAGTCAAGCTGAACGCCGGATCCAGGCTGGAGGGCAACAGGTTGGGGAAGAGTCCCGCGATGCCGAAGAAAGTGGACGCGGCAATGACCAGCGCCGAGGCGATCCAGGCTTTGAAATAGCTGGCCTGGGCGATGTAGTAGCGGATGCCCAGCAGGCCCGCCACTGCCAGCAGGATGACGCCGAAAAGCAGCGGATGTTCGAAGTAGTTGTTGTAGAGCGGGGTGGTC
>JAEYRZ010000068.1 GCA_023435265.1 Pseudomonadota bacterium | reverse complement strand
GGACGACCGGGTCCGCCTGCTCGCCGAGATCAAGCGGCGCTCGCCCTCGGCCGGGCCCATCCGCCCCGGCGCGACCCCGGCGGAGGTGGCGCTCGACTACGCAGAGGGAGGCGCGGCGGCGCTTTCGGTGCTGACCGAGGGCCCCTTTTTCAAGGGGAGCCTGGACGACCTGGCCGCCGCGCGCGCGGCGACCCGTCTGCCGGTGCTGCGCAAGGAGTTCATCGTCGACCCCTACCAGGTCTATGAGGCGCGTGCGGCCGGCGCCGATGCGGTGCTCCTGATCGTGCGCATCCTGCCGCCGCAGCTGCTCGAAGCGCTGCTTGCGCTGGCGCAGCGCCTCGGCATGGACGCCCTTGTCGAGATCCACGCAGCGGAAGAATTGAACGTGGCGCGAACCGCCGGCGCGCGCCTGATCGGCATCAACAATCGCAATCTGGCGACCTTCGACACCTGCCTGGACACCGCCTCGGAGCTGGCCCGGCGCTTTCTGCCAGGCGAAGTGCCGGTTGCGGCGAGCGGCATCGGCGACCGCCGGGACATCGAACTCAACCTGCGGGCCGGAATCCGCAATTTCCTGATCGGCGAAAGCCTGGTGCGGGCCGCCGACCGGGTCGGGTTCCTGAAGACCCTGATCCACGGGCCGCACACGGCCGGGGCGGTGGCTGAAAATGAATAGACTGGATTGTCCCCAGATTAAAGTGTGCGGACTGACCACGCCCGGACAGGCCGCCGCCTGCGCCGCGCTGGGCGCCGATGCCGTCGGCCTGGTGTTTTACCCGCCCAGTCCGCGCCACCTGGAGCCCGGCCAGGCGCGCGCCATCGTCAAGGCCCTCCCGGCCCACGTGCCGGCAATCGGCGTCTTCGTCGATCCGGAGTGGCCGCAGCTGGCCGAGCGGATCGAATCCTGCGGGCTGAAAGGGGTTCAGCTCCACGGCAGCGAGCCCCCGGAAATGATCCTGCGCGTGCGGGAGACCTTCGGCATCACGGTGATCAAGGGATTGTTCGGCGGCAAGAGCCCGGGGTTTGGAGAAGCGCCGCGCTACGCGCCGACCGCATTTCTTGTGGAGTGCGGACGCGGCGCGCTTCCGGGAGGCAATGCCCAGGCGTGGGATTGGGGCTCGGCGCAGGCATTCGCCTGCGGCCATGTGACCCTTCTGGCCGGCGGACTGACACCCGACAATGTCGCCGCGGCGGTCGCCGCCTGCCGTCCGGACGCCGTGGATGCCAGCTCCGGCCTGGAATCCGCGCCGGGCCTCAAGGATCTCGACAAAGTGGCCCGCTTCATCGCCGGTGTACGCGGCTGCGCCGGTCTTTATCGAAACCCGCCCAAGGCGATCCAACCTGTTTTCAGCCCACCGACCGCCCGCTGCGGCGGCGCCGAGTCCGTTTAGAGGCCGTCCCCCGTTGAGGGTCCGGATATCGGTTGCAACCCCACGCAGCGGCGGATCCTCCTGTACGATCACATCCTTACGGCAGCGGACCGATTCAAATAATGCTTTCATTGAGCCGGAATAAAGGCTAAATGCCTCTCGATCCGATATTGAAAACGAGGAGGTCTCGACATTGGATTTCAGCACGCTTCTGCAGTTTGAGTTGAATTGGGAATTCGTCACCGGGTTGCTGAGCATCGTGCTCATCGATTTGATTCTTGCCGGGGACAATGCCGTCGTCATCGCGATGGCCGTCCGTTCCCTGCCGAGAAAACAACGCACGCAGGGCATCGCCTGGGGTGCCGGCGCGGCCGTGTTTCTGCGGGTGACGCTGACCTTTTTCGCCGCCCAGCTCCTTCAGATCAACTTCATCAAATTTTTCGGCGGCGCCGTCATCCTCTGGATCGCGGTCAAGCTGTTCGTCGAAGGGGCGCCGGAGGAGGATGTCAAGAAAGAGGCCAGGACGCTGGCGCAGGCCATCTGGATCATCATCATCGCCGACCTGACCATGTCCACCGACAATGTGCTGGCAGTCGCCGGCGCCTCCAAGGGCAACCTTTTCCTGTTGATTTTCGGATTGGCGGTCAGCATCCCGTTCGTGGTCTTCACTAGTAATCTCCTGTCGATGCTGATGGATAAATTTCCCTTGATTATTTACATCGGTTCTGCCGTATTGGGCCGTGTCGGCGGTGAAATGATGATCACCGATCCATTCGTGGTGCAGACCCTGCAGCCCTCCAAGCCTCTTAAATACGCCGTGGAAATCGTCTGCCTCGTGGGGGTGCTGATCGTCGGCAAGCTCTGGATCAAAATGAAAATAGCCCGGGAGGAAAAGGCGCTGGGGATGAATTCGGAAAAAAACCCGCGGAATGAAAAATGAAAGGGCACCCGTATGGCGGTTTTAACACTTTCCAGGGAACATCAGAACGGCTGTGTCGAAATCGGACGCGCCGTTGCCGATCATCTGCATTACGACTTCGTGGACCGGCATAAAATCTTTGCCGCCTTGAAGGCGTACGGCGAAAGATGGGGCCGGATGGCCGAGGAACTGCACGAGCAGCCGCCTACGCTGTGGGAAAAATACGATCGCATGTATCAGGGTTTCATCGCCCTGGTCGAATCCACGATTTTCGAATTCGCAAAAGGAAACCGCGCCGTCATCCTGGGGCGCGGCAGCGCTTTTCTGCTCCATGACATCCCCCAGGTACTCAAAGTACGGCTGTATGCGCCCCTGGAACTGCGCATCGAACGCCGGATGCAGGAGGAAGGCGAAGACCGGGCGGCCGCCGAAGAGTACATTCGAAGATCCGATAAAAGCCGCATAAATTACATCAAGTCCATTTACGGGAAGAAATTGTCGCAGACCTCGAGCTACGATCTGATATATAATACGGAGATCCAGACGTTCGATCAGGTGACGCGCAATCTGGTGGAGATTCTGGAATCCTGGGACCGCCGCGCAACGGAAGAAGGGACGCAGCGACTCAGGGACCGCGCCCTCGCAGCCAGGTTGAAGGCGGTTATCCTCACCCATCCCGAGGTCTATATCCCGACCCTGGAAGTCTTCCCCAAGGATCGGGAGATCGTCGTCCGGGGCGTGGTTCATTCCGCCCGGGAAGCTCAGCAGGCCAGGGAGCTCATCCACAGGACCCTCGATCCCCACCCCTTCCGTAACGAGCTGCATTACAGGAAAGTCAAAAAGTGACGGCCGGGGTGTTTTGCCGCCGGTCGCTGGAGCCGGGCGGAAATACACCCATTCCAGTGCCTGGGGCACTGTGTCATAAATAACAAAACAACGGATTGGCCATCAGTTCATTGATAACCACAGAGAGCACAGAGATCACAGAGGCCTTTTTGGGTTTTCTCTGTGCTCTCTGTGCCCTCTGTGGTTAAACCCTCACGTCACTGAATGTGCGCCGATGTGTACTCAAAAATAAGTATACCGGTCTATTCCTGCTCATGCGGCCGAACCGTCAGGACGGGACAGTGGGCCGTACGCACCACCCGTTCCGCCACCGACCCGGACAGAAGGTGCTTGAAACCCGAATAGCCGTGGGTGGACATCACGATCATATCCACACCTTCCTCTTTGGCCAGACGGGTGATTTCCTCGGCCGGATGCCCGTCGATCAACCGGACATCGCAGCGCAGATGATCCGGTATCAATTCCTCCGTCAGCTTGTCCAATTGCTTACGCACCTCCGTCTGCAGGCTGGCCATCAACATATCCACCTTGGTCCGCACTTCGGCCTTGGAATGGGTGCCCGCGATCATGGGTTTGACATTGACGTGGACCAGTATCAACTCTGCTTCAAATTTTTCAGCCACCTCGATTGCAATCCGAAGACCGTATTTCGAGGCTTCGCTGAAATCGGTAGGCGCCACGATTTTACGCACCGGGAACATGCATTCCTCCATTCGAGTATCATCGCCGATTGTTCTCGGACCCCTTGTCCGAGGAGCCATTATCGATAATCGCCGTCCCGGAGTCAATGACCCGATGCACGATGAGGGCTCGATGCCGGGCGCTTCCGGATCCCCGATTGGGGTTCCGCGCCGGCGATTATACCGGCTGCGCCTACTTCGTTTCCCGGCCGCCGCAGCGCATGTTGAACGTTCGAAGCGAAGGTGGGATTCCTCCTGCCCGGCGGGAGAAGGTCAGGCCTGCTGCGTAAGGGAAGGAACCTGCCGCGATCAAACTGCATGCGCGAGCGTTCGGAAATGGGAGGTGCGATCATGGCGAAAGTGGCCATTAATGGATTGGGAAGAATCGGCAGGGCGGCCCTGAAAATCATCCTGGATGCGCCCGAATTGGAACTGGTGGCGTTGAACGACCTGCTGCCGGCCGACAACCTGGCCTATCTGCTCAGATACGATTCCGTGTACGGCCGCTATCACAGGCCGGTCTGCGGCGGAGGCAAAAGCCTGGCAGTCGGCGACCGCGAATACCGCTTTTCCAGTGAAGCGGATCCGGCCAAACTGCCCTGGCGCGATCTGGGGGTGGAGATTGTATTCGAATGCACCGGAGTTTTCCGGACCAAAGACCAATTGCAGAAACACCTGCAGGCCGGTGCGCGGCACGTCATCCTTTCGGCGCCGGAAAAATCGGGCGAAGTGCCCACCGTCGTGCCGGGGGTCAACGTTCCCGAAGGGCTGCCCGAACTGATCACGTGCGCCAGCTGCACCACCAATTGCATCGCGCCGGTGGTGGAGGTGGTTGGCCGCCGCATCGGGGTGCGCAAAGCCACCATGACAACCATCCACGCCTATACCTCGAGCCAGTCCATCGTGGACGGCCCGAAGAAGAAATGGCGCAGGGGCCGGGCCGCCGCCGCCAACTTCGTGCCCACTTCGACAGGGGCCGCCAAGGCGACCACCCGGGTTCTGCCCCAATACAAAGGGAAGTTCGACGGTGTCGCGGTCCGCGGGCCGGTCGCCGCCGGCAGCCTGGCGGATATCGTGCTGATCACGGAACGCCCCACCTCGGTGGAAGAGGTCAACACCCTGTTCCGCGAAGAGGCCGGCAGCGAGCGCTACAAAGGCATTCTGGGGGTTTGCGAAGACCCCATCGTATCGTCGGACATCATCGGCGACGATCGGGCTTCGGTCCTGGATCTGACCATGACCCAGGTGGTCGACGGCGACTTGCTCAAGGTGATGAGCTGGTACGACAACGAATGGGGCTACAGCGCCCAGATGGTCCGCGAGGCGGTGCGTATCGCCCGCAGCCTCTAAGGCGGTGAATCGGACCGCCGAAACGGAGGGGGCCGGACCCGGGCTGCGCCGTGAGCGGCTTTTGCAGCTTTTGTGCGAAATTAGGATCTGGACAGCCGAATCTGTTTCGTGCGCTGCATGTGAGGACATGGTCTGCTTTCCTGCCCGCAGGGACCGTTGAAGCGTCACGGTTTCCGCAGCACCGCACCGCAACCGGCATCCCGCGGTGGACCTGCGGGAGAAATCGTTCAAATCACAGGATCGTTCCGGTACGTGTTGCGGCCTCCGAAAGAATAACGAACCGTAGACTGAAAGTACAGGATTCCACCCATCGTCAGGTAGGTTCGGCTCCAGTAAAAAAACAGTAAACCGCGACGCGCCATCGGCGCCGAAACTCCCCGGAATAAAAGCTCAGCCCGAGAATTCATCTCAACGCAATGCGTTTGCCCGCCGATTCCCCGATGAGCGGTTTTTATACGCCACAAGACGGTGGGAAAAATGGGAAAACTCATCCTTGCTCTGTGGATCATGCTTCTGTGCGGTCCGGTGGTTTCTTCAGCCTGCGCAGAAGAAGCCGCATGCGTTTATTGCGGAATGGATCGGTCCAAATACGAACATTCCTGGATGGTGATTGAATATGAAGGGGGTTCAGAAGGATTCTGTTCGGTTCACTGCGCCGCCATTTCCATGGCCCTGCACACCGACAGGGCCATCGCGCGCGTGACGGTCGGAGCGTTCAATTCCAGACAGCAGATCGATGCGGATAAAGCCAGCTGGGTCATCGGGGGAGATCTGCCGGGCGTCATGACCTCCCGGGCCAAGTGGGCCTTTTCGACCCCTGAGGAGGCGGGCGGCTTCGCTCGGAAGCATGGCGGTCGGCAGGCGTCCTTCCGGGAAGTCCTGAAGGCGACGTTCGAGGACATGTTGAACGATACGCTTCTCATCCGCAAAAAACGCCGATTGATCGATCTGCAGTCAGACCATACCGCGGACACGCGAAAGTAGGCGTGCCCGGAAATATAGGGCAGCTCGGGCGGCGGTCCGATATCGAACCCGATATCAAAGAAGAACATCCATGGCATTCCCAGGCAAAAAATTCATTTCGCCCGCGGAATACGGCAACGGCCGTGCGCCGGCCGGCTGGAAAATTCCTTTTATCACAGCGTTGCTGGGATTTCTCTGCCTGCTGATCATCTCCTATGGATCTTATTCCGGCAGCCGGATCAATACCGTGGATGCACGCCTCGTCCAGGCGGCCATGAAAATCAAGTTGGAGTCGGTCACCACGGATATACTGCTGGCGGCGCTCCTGGACGGAAGCGTCGTGGTGGGCCTAGAAACTGTCTGGGCGCCGCTGGAAGCTTCGGTGAAGGACTTCTGCGTGCAGCTGGAGCAGAATGCGAGCATTGCTCAATGGCCGCCGTATGTCGCCATGCCGGTGGAAGCAAAAGATGCCGAAATCCTGAAAGCGCAGCTGCACGCTTTGAAGGCCGAGGCCGAGCGGCGCCTTACACTCCCTCGTCATCAGCTGATCGATGGTCCCGAAAGCAAAATGTACCGCGGTGAATTCAAGCGGTTCATTTCTCTGGTGGATCATCTGGAAGCGCAACTGCGGCTGGCCATGACGGCCAATCTGGCACGCTTCAAAACCAGTCAGGCGGCGATGATCGTACTTGGCGCACTGTTGACGCTCGCCGCCTCCATCACGCTGCGGCGCATCGACCTGCACAGGGCAAATGCGTATCGCGAGCTGCAAAACGCCGGGGTGCAGCTCTCCCGGGAGGTAACGCGCAGGGCCCGACTGCTCGCCGAATTGAAAGACTACAGCTATGCCATATCCCACGATCTGCGTGCGCCGCTGATCGGAATCAAAGGCTTCTGCAGCGAAATCCGATTCGGCCTCGACGAACTGCGGTCTCAGCTGAACGCGGCCGGACACCAATGCATACCTGCGGGCAGGAACGGCATATCCGCCATCCTGGAACACGATCTGCCGGAAGCGCTCGGGTACCTCGACGCGGCCGCGGCCCGCATGAGCCGGCTTCTCGAAGCCATACTGAAGCTGTCGCGCTGCGGCCGACGCAGAATGGTTGCGGAACCCCTGCGCACCGGGCTCATTGTCGCCGAGGCGCTGAAACTCCTGGCCTATCAGATCAAGTCCCGTAATATCGAGGTCACCCTGGCGGACCTTCCCGACCTTACGGCGGACAGGGAAGCCCTGGAACAGGTTTTTGCCAATCTCTTGAACAATGCGGTGAATTATCTGGACCCGCAGCGCCCGGGACGCATCCGGATCTCCGGGGAGAGCCGCCCGGGCGAAAGCATTTTTCGGGTGAGCGACAACGGGCGAGGTATTCGCGCGGATGCCATCGAAAAGATCTTCAATATGTTCGAGCGGCTGGGAGAGAACGGCGTGCCCGGTGAAGGCATGGGCCTTTGCTACGTACGGACGCTGGTGCGGCGGCATGGAGGGGAGGTGCACTGCGAATCCCGGCCGGGCGTCGGGTCCACCTTCACCTTCAGCATCCCCAGGCAATTGACGGTCGATGACGAATATACGCCGGGAACATGTACCACCGGGCAACCGCCTCGCTGGCGCTGCGGTGGCGAAAGCGCTTCAAAGGAAGAGAAATATGGGTGACGAGCAATCGATTGACGTTTTGTATATCGAAGATGACAGAGGGCAGGCGGCTTTGATGCAGAAAAAGTTGGGCCGGGCCGGCTACACGGTTCAGTTGGCCTACGACGGATTGCAGGGGCTGTCGATCTGCGCGCAGCGTTCTTTTGAAGTCCTTCTCGTCGATCATCGCATTCCCGGTATGAGCGGAATAGAGATCATCCGGCACCTGTCCTGCAGAAACATCCTTCCGGCGACGGTCATGGTCACCGGCGCCGGGGATGAGAAGACCGCCGTGGAAGCGATGCGGCTGGGCGCAAGCGATTATATCGTCAAGGATCCGGAAGGCGTATATTTTGATTTACTGCCGGTCATTCTGCAGCGGATCCTGGAGCGCAGGCGCCTGGCCGACGCGAAACGGGAGGCCGAGCAGGCCCTGCGCGAAGCCTATGACGGCCTGGAGCACCTGGTTGCGCAGCGTACCGCGGAATTGGTGACAGCGAATCGCGTGCTGGAAGATGAAATCAACGAACGCAAGCGTGCCGAACACAAGCTGCGCGTGATTCACGAGAACCTGGAGCGCCTTGTCGCGCAGCGTACGCGCGAGCTGGTGGACAAGACGGATCGTCTGGAAGAGCTCAACGTAGCCTTGAAAGTACTGCTCCAGAAAAGAGAAGAGGATAAACGCCTGCTTGAAGAGAACATTTCGAGCAACGTCACCAGCCTGATCATGCCCTGCATCGAAAAATTGAGACACTCCAGGCTGTCCTGCAGCCAGAGGGCGTACCTGGACGCCCTGGCGCATCACTTGTCCGGCATCGTTTCACCGTTTGCCCGCAAAGTGTCTTCAAAATACTATAATCTGACACCCACCGAAATCCGGGTCGCCGGATTGATCAAGCAGGACAAGACCACCAAGGATATCGCAGATGCATTCAACATCTCCGAGAGCGCGATCGTTTTTCACCGCCACAATATCCGCAGAAAGCTCGGACTCAGCAACAAGAAACTCAATTTGCGCAGTTTTCTGCTGACCCTCGAGTAGTATCAGGTTTGACCTGATGGTCGCCTAGAGGTTTTTTCCGATACCATTTCCGCGAATTCGGAGTATAGTCAGCACAAATGCACGACCACGTCGACATCCGCCAGGCGGGGTCCGTGCGCTTGACCCGGCAACCGACCCGAACAAAATCCGACACGAACACACCACGCCTGATCCGACCGGCGCCGCTGCGCTGGAAGCGTTCGCCTGACTCCCTGTTTCCCGGCTCTTCTCGAGGAAAGAAACGCCACCTTGGCGCGGGTGGCTGATTCGCAAAGGCGCTTGGAAGGGAACGATCGATGGCCAGGAGCAGAACGAGCGTTGAAGCGGCAGCCGCAACCCTGTGCGCCCTGGTCGCCGCAATTGCTTTCATCCCGCAGGCTTTCGCGCAATTTTCAGACACCCGGGACGATGCGGCGACCGAGCTGGAGGCGATCATCGTCAGCGGCGCCAGGGTAGAGACGCCGCTGAAGGAAACACCGCAGACCATCGATGTCATTTCCGAAGAGGAAGTTGCGGCCGTCAAGTACAGAAATGCGGGTGAACTGTTGAAAAGAGTCCCCGGAGTATTTACGCAAAACTTGAACGGAGAAGAGGAGCTCACCTCGATCAGGGTCCCGACGCACTTTTCCAACCCCTACACGCTGCTGCTGATCGACGGGCTGCCTGCCGCCACCTACGGAGAAGCCGCGGGCGGGCTGTTGAGAGAAATCAACAGCAGCAACATCCAGAGCATCGAAGTCATTAAAGGCCCGGCTTCCGCGTTGTACGGCAGCAACGCGATCGGCGGGGTGATCAACGTCATCACCAGGAGTCCGTCACCGGAGCCGTGGATTGCGCCGTGGGCCGAATACGGGGAATACGACCAATACCGCGGCGGAATTTCCGGCGGCGGCCTGGCCGGACCGTTCGGCTTCAATGCCGATGTCATGGCCATCGATGCCGAGGAGTGGCGCGAGCACGCCGCACACGAAAAGCAGGCCGGAACCTTCCGGGGGCAATATGCCCCCAGTGACGCGTCGCTGCTCGATTTCAAACTCGAGTATATCCATCTGGACAACGAGACGGCCGGCACCCTGAGCGAAGAGGACTACGAGCATGACTGGCGCCAGAGCGACATGACTTTTACGGAGGTTCAACTGGAAAAGGTTACGCCGTCCCTGATCTGTACCACGGACCTCGCCGGAGGTGAACTCAAAACAGCCGCACTGGTGCGGTCCGTGGATCACGAGGTCAATCCGAACTACGGCATCCGCTACAACGGGCGGACGCGCCGCTATACCAGCTACCTGTCGAAGATCGACGCGCTGGATTACGATCTTCAGGTCTTGTACGCGCATGACCTCAAGGCGTTGAAAGCGAAGTATATCGGCGGCGTCGATTTCGAACGGGGGTCTTCGGACATCGAAACCTACGACCTGGTCGTCACCCGCGATCCTGCCAGCGGACGATATACCTCCTTTGTCAACACCGGTTTGGGAGAGTCGTTCGAAGTCAAGACCCGGGTGGCCGCGCCTTACCTTCAGCTGATCAGCACGCCCGTCGAAAAACTCGGCGTGAGCCTGGGCGGCCGATACGACATGGTCGAGTACGATGTCGAAGACAACCTCGACACGGGGGGAGAGGGGGAGCAGGATTTTTCCCGCTTTTCTCCGAAGATCGGCCTGACCTACGACCTGCATCCCAAGTTCAATCTTTTCACAAGTTATTCCCAGGGATTCGTCGTCCCCACGGTCAGCCAGCGCTTCACCGGCAGGGGGTCCAACAAGGACATCGAACCTGAAAAGGCGGACAACTATGAAGCCGGATTCAGGAGCCTGTGGTGGCAGGACCGGATCAAGCTCGATCTGAGCTTTTACTACATGGTGATCGAGGACAAAATCATCGTTCAAACCATCGATGCGGTCACGTCGGCCATCGAATACCGCAATGTCGGCGAAACATCGCACCGCGGCGTCGAATCGACGCTCGAGATTAAACCGTGGGACTGGCTGAACCTGCTGCTCGCCTATACTTATGCGGAAAATAAATACGAAGAATTCGAAGATCCGGTCACCGGCATCGATTTCAGCGGCAACGACATGCCCTTGTCGGCAGCCAACAGAATCAACGCCCGGGTCAAGTTGATGCCTTTCGAGCCGATGCAGGTCGAGCTGGAAATGGATTATACCGATGAATACTTCGTGGACGATGCGAACAGCGACACCTATGACCGTCCAACGCTTTACAACCTCAGGGGCTCCTACGACTGGCGCAACTGGTCGCTGTGGGCCCACGTGCTGAATCTTTCTGACGAAAAATACGCCACGCGCGTGACCGCCAGCAACGGCATCTTCTCCTTTTTTCCAGGGAACCCGAGAACGCTTTTCGTGGGACTTTCCTATCACTGGGGGAGAAAATGACCTCGGGAAAAGGGCAAGCCAAAGAAATGGGATATTCGAAGCTGGGCATCCTGATCGTGGTCGTTCTCTTGATGCCGGCGCTCGCGCGGTCGGAGAGTCCGCTGCTGCTGAGCGAATTGCCCCGCCCGGGAGGCGGCGTGCGGCTGGAATTCGAATCCGAACACCGGCCGGTCCCGATCAGGCGCTATCAATTGATTTCGGAACGCGCCTGCGGGAACAACATTCAGGCAGTGGTGCGCCATCCGGATGGAAAGCGGTCCGACGCCCGGATCGAAGCAAACCAGGAAAACCGGGTGTCGTTCAAAACGCCTTTCGGCGACGGCCCTCAGCACGGCGTGCACACGCTGTATGTCGTCAACACGCAGGTGGTCGAACGGCGGCTCGTCATCCGCATCGCCAAGTGGCACACGATCCATCACAGCTGCGGTTGGGGCCACGCCTTCAAATTCGACCCGCAGAAGATCCGGGTGCCCGCGATGGAGACGGTTCCCCTGGAAATCTCCTGCGACGGACTCTGGGACCGCAATCTGCATGCCAAACTCCAGTCGGGCGACTTCCTGACCTGCAGAGTGCTGCAATCCGGGAATCCGCTGCCGGGTGCCGAGATCCGGCTGACGAGCGGCCGGGGATGGAGCAAAACAGTGCACACCGACGACGGCGGCAAAGCCGTATTCCAGCTGATCCGCGACTATTACACCACCGATTGGAATTCGTTCGACCGGCGCCACCGGGAACGCTTCACCATCGTGGCGGAGCACGCGGTTCGGCAAAGCGGGCTTTACGACGGCCGGGAATACGACCGCATTGTCTACATCACCAGCATGCCCTGGACCTATTCGCCATCCAGGACGGAGTACGCCTCGTACAGCGCCGGACTCTGGGTCGGCGTTTTTTCCCTGGCCATGGGCGTCGGCGGCATTTACTTCTATCGGCAGCGGCGCAGCAGGCCCTGCCGGAGCGTGGTGTTCAGTGAAAAGGATTAGGCGATATCTATACGGCGCGGACATCGACAGGTTCCGCTTCTATGTCCAGATCCTGGCCTTCGGGGTGCTGATGTACGGTGGGTATCTGGCGGTCGATGTCGGCACGCAATTGCCTGCCTTCGCCTGTCCGTTCGCATCCGGCGCGGGGGGCACCTGCTATCTGTATCCGCTTCAGCACCAGACCAACCTCCCGCTGGATCAGCTCTTCGGAGGCAGGGGCATCGGCCTCCTCAAGGGACTGGGCGGATTTTTGATTTTCTTCCTGGTGCTGAATAAAGCCTGGTGCGGATTTGTCTGCCCCCTGGGAACCGTGCAGGACTGGATGACCCGGCTGCGGGTCAGGCTGAAAATCCGCTATGCAAACTTCGCCCCGGCAGCCTTCAACCGCCTCAAGAAGGTCAAGTACCTGCTGCTTGTATTGCTGATCCTGCTGCCCTGGGGGATGAGCAATTCCCTTTTCGGCCTGCCGCCCCTAGTGCACGATTATGCCACGCCCTATTGCATGGTTTGTCCGGGCAGGACGGTACTTCCCCTGGCCTCCGGAGATACACGCCAGATGACGGTGGATTTCAGCTCGAAAACCAGGGTGGTCCTGACGGCGCTGGGAATGGCGGTCACCGGGATTTTCTTTGCCGGCGCTTTTTTTAAGCGGCGTTTTTTTTGCCTCTTCTGTCCGATGAGTGCATTGCAGTACGTTTTTTCCGGGGCCGGTATGCTGCGCATGAACAAGGACGGCTCGAAATGCACCCGCTGCGGCAACTGCCTGCGGGTATGCGATGTCGGCATCGTCGCGATCGCCGAGAATCTGGAGACGGGCAATATCGTGCAGGACGACTGCATGATGTGCTTCAAGTGCGTCGCCGCCTGTCCGGAAGAAGAATGCCTTACGGTCGGCTTTCTGGGTGCACCGCTGTACGTGTCCACCGAGGAGGGCTTCTACCGCAGGGCGGCCGAAGGATTGCGGAGTGGAACAGAAAAGACGGGATCGAATTAGAAAAACGCTCAAGCGCCAGTTGGCCGCCGAGGCGGAGGAAACGCTGCGCAAAGTGCAGGCGGATTTTCGCGATCCTCCGGAGGCGATGCAGTACTTTTATAAGGTATTCCGCCGCTGGGCCGATCCTGCGGCTTTCTGCGATGCGTCCGGAATGCTGATCGCAACCACCTGCACCCAGGTCCCCCTGGAATTGATCCTGGCCTGCGGCGCCCGGCCGCTGCGACTGTGCAACGCCTCCCATGCGCTGGACCAGGCCGGCGCCGAGCTGCTGCCGGCCAAGACCTGCACGCTGGTCAAGGCTTCGGCGGGCATGCTCTCCATCTTCCAGGACGCCTTCAGGCATCGGCTGGGACTGATCGTGGCGCCCGCCGCGTGCGATGCGAAGCGCAAGGCTTCTGAACTGCTGGCGGAGCTGGGAGTGCCCGTGCATCCCCTGGCGATGCCTTCTTCGAAAAACACGCCGGAAGCGGCGTTCTACTGGCAAGAAACGGTCGGCAAGCTGGCCCTGCGCCTCTCGCAGGTCACCGGCCGGCGGATCACCCGGCGGCGCTTGTCTGCCGCCGTGCATAAAGTGCGCCTGGCCTCCGGCGCGTTCCGCTGGCTCTCCCGGCTGCAGCGGCATTGCCCGCCGGTGGTTCACGGCACGGATACGTTCATCGTCGCCAATGCCTTTTTGTACGATGACATCGACCGCTGGACCGCGGCGCTGGTGCGGCTGAACACCGAACTGGAAGCAAGGGCGGCTGCAGGGCGGTGCATCGGCCGGCATGCGCCGCGTATCCTGCTGACCGGATCGCCGCCGATGGCGCCCGGTCTTAAGATCCCGCTGCTGGTGGAAGATGCCGGCGCGGTGATCGTGGCCGACGAAGTGTGTTCGTGTTCACGACTGCTGTACGATCCGGTACCCCGAGTCGAGCCCTGCCTTTACGATCTGATCCCGGCGATCGCCGACCGCTATCTCAAACCCTGCACCTGCCCGATTTATGATTCCGGCGACGACCGCCGGAGAAAATTGTTGGAGCTGGTGCGGCGCTGCGCGGTCGACGGGGTGGTGCATCCGGTCTATTCGGGCTGCCAGCTGTACCAGATCGAGCAGCGGCCGGTCGGCATGGCGCTGCGCGAAGCCGGCGTGCCGGTGCTTTTCGTGGAAACCGATGCCAGCCCGGAAGACCGCGGTCAACTGGCCACGCGGATCGAAGCATTCGTGGAATCCATCCAGGCGGGCAGAAAAGGAGAAAAAACGTGCGGCGCTTCTGTGGAATCGACATCGGTTCAGCGACCGTCAAAATCGTACTCGTCGATGAAGACGGCGGTATGATCGGCCACGCCGTGGCTCCATCCGGCAACAATTTCTGCCGTTCGGCCGGAGAGGCGCTCGCCCGCCTGCTGGCGGAGCAGCATATCGCCGCGGAAGAGATCGACAGCATGGCAAGCACAGGATACGGAAGAAAATTGTTCACGGCCGCCGACCGGAGCATCAGCGAAATCAGCGCCAATGCCATCGGTGCCCGGCAGGTCGCGGTCGGTGGGGGAACGGCACTGCGGACCATCATCAATATCGGAGGACAGGATACCAAGGTCATCGCCCTGGGAGCGGACGGCCGGATACGGGATTTCGCGATGAACGACAAGTGCGCCGCGGGTACCGGTAAATTCCTCGAAATGACCGCGCGTAGCATGGATGTGGACTTGAGCGCGATGGGGCGCTGCCATGTGGAATTTGCAGGGGCGCCGATAACGATCAACAGCACGTGCACGGTATTCGCCGCTTCCGAAATCATCAGCCTGCTCGCCGGCGGCTGCCGCAAGGGAGAAATCATCGCGGGGGTTCACCATGCCGTCGCCCGCCGCATCGCGCAGCTGGCCGAAAGGGTGGGGATCGAGGACACGGTGCTTTTCGACGGCGGCGGGGCCTTGAACCAAGGCATGCAATCGGCCCTCGAGGACGAACTCATGCGCGAGGTGACGGTGGCCGCGAACCCCCAGATCACCACGGCGTGGGGTGCGGCACTGTTCGCGGCGGGGCTCGGGACGGGATGACACGCGATGCAGCCCCCTTTCGACGGGCATCGCTCAGGAGGGTGGGAAGGCGTGGATTGCGGTCCTGCCGGCCGGCAGCGCGGCGAGCGCCGAACGCAACACGGGGTGCACCAGGAGGCCGCGGGGAGGGCCGGCAGCCTGCGGAGGAGGTGGTATGATCGATTTCTTGGCCAAGGGCGGGATTCTGGTGGTGCCGATACTTTTTTGCTCTATCATCGCCGCGGCGATTGTCGTGGAGCGCGCGATCCGCTTCAGGCAGATCGGCGCCGGCGAATCGGAGGTGGCGGCGAATATCATCCGGCTGGTTGCGGAAGGCCGGGAAGACCAGGCGGTTGAAGCCGCCCGGCGTTCGGCGGCGCCGGTCGCGGGCGTGCTGGCCGGGGCACTGGAGGTCCGAGGGCGGGACCGCCGGACCGCGGAGCGCGTTATCGGGCATGCGATCGAAGCGGCGGTGCGGAATTTGTCGCGCTATCTCGGCACGCTGGCCGCGATCGGCAGCATTGCGCCGATGCTCGGCCTGCTGGGAACGGTGACCGGAATGATCAAGGCCTTCATGGTGATCCAGCAGATGGGCGGCAAGGTCAATGCGGCCGTGCTGGCGGGCGGCATCTGGGAGGCGATGTTGACGACCGCCCTCGGACTCGCCGTGGCGCTGCCCGCCATGGTGGCCCACAGCTGGCTGGATTCGAGGGTGGAGCGTTTCGAGGCCGGCATTCGTTCGGCGGTGATCGCGCTCGCCAAAATCATGGACAGGTGATGGAGGTGCATCATGCTTCCGCCGCCGAGGCATAAAGCGCGCAGGCAGGCCAAAATACCGCTGACGCCCTTGATCGACATCGTCTTCCTGCTGTTGATCTATTTTCTGCTCACCACCAACTTTATCGTGGAAGAAGAGATCGGGATCGATCTGCCCCGGGCCGAGGCGTCGGCACCGCGTATGCAGGCCGAAATCACCGTGACGGTCGACCGCCACGGAAAAATTTTCTTCGAGGGCCGGGAGACCGTTATCGATGCACTGCTGCCCGCGCTCAGGCAGGCGATCGATCCGGGCGCCGACACCACGGTGGTGGTCAAGGCGGATCGCGAGGTCGCGCTGAGGTCGGCCGTGCAGGTGATGGACATTGCCAGGGCCGCGGGTGCCGCCAGGCTCAGCCTGGCCACCGAAAGAGACTTCTGACGTGCAGCCCGCTACCGCCAGGCCCGGGCGTTCGCTGTGGTTTTACATCGGGGTTTCGTTGGCTGCGCACTCTTGTGCGCTCGTGTGGGGAGTCGATTTCCGCCTGCCGGAGAAGCCGAACACGTCTTTGGTATTCTCGATCCGGCTCACCGAACCTGTCGAACGTCCGGCGCCGCCCGCCTGCCCTCCGCATTCTTTGCCCGAGGCGCCGGCGCAAATTGTCGCCGCCAGTACGCCTTCGGTTTCCGTGCGGCCTCCGGTTCGCGTGCGCCCTCCGGTTCGGGCGCCGGCTCCGGTTCCCAAGCCGCCTCAGGTTTCCGCTCCAAAGGATACGTTTCCCACCGAAAGCACGCCGGCGGATATCCCGGAGCCCGCGTCATCAGAATCGCCGCCGGGGAAAAATGAAGCGGCGCCCGTAGCACGGCCGGATCCGCCGGCTGCCCGTGACGATCCGCAAGCCCGGCACGCATACTTGAACATGATCCGGCAGCGGATCGAAGAACGAAAGGCGTATCCGAAGCAGGCCAGGCTGAGAAAGTTCGAAGGCAAAGTGATCGTTGAGTGTGTGCTGTCGACTTCGGGACAGATCACGTCGATCAAGGTCGCCCAGGGATCCCGGTTCGGCGTATTGGACAAGGCGGCGCTCAAGGCGGTCGAAGATGCCTCGCCCTTTCCGAAGCCGCCGGGCGACTTGTTCAAAGAAGATATTCGGCTCAGGATCGCGCTGGTGTTCGAATTGGTGTGAAACCCCGGGAAGCCCTTTCGCTTCCCGGGGTGTTCGTGTCGTTCACCGCCGGCTAAATCACCTTGACCTCGTACCGTTTCGCCCGGTCCGTGTCGATGACGTGCACGCCGCAGGCGATGCAGGGGTCGAAGGAGTGGATCACGCGAAGGATTTCCAGCGGATTTTCCGGGTCGGATACCGGCACGCCCGCAAGCGCCTGCTCCAATGCGCCCGGAATGCCCTCCGCGCAGCGCGGCCCCAGGTTCCAGGTCGTGGGCACCACCATCTGGTAGCGCCGGATCACTCTGTTTTCGATTTCGAGCCAGTGCCCCAGAGCGCCGCGCGGCGCTTCCAGAAGGCCGCGGCCGGTGCCGGGCGCCATGACATAGTCCGTGAAGACATCCTTGTCGCCCGCAGCCAAGTTGGCTTCGAGCTGATCGAGCCACTGGACCATGCCGTCGGCGATAACGGCGGTTTCGATCGCCCGCGCCGCCGTGCGGCCCAGGGTGGATAACAGATCGGCCTCGGCCAGCCCGGTGTCGTCGAGGAAGGTGTTGACGGCCGCGACGAACTCGGGGCGGCCCAGGCCGTAGCCGACCAGGACGCGGGCCAGGGGACCGACCTCCATGGCGGCGCCGTCATAGCGCGGCGCCTTGAACCAGGAGTAGCGGTCGTCGACATCCAGGCCGGTGTAGGCCGGCTGGGTTTCACCGACCTGCGGGTGCCGGTCGGCTGCGCCGCTGTACCACGAACGGGCCACGTGCTCCGTAATCGATGCCTCCTCCAGCGGTTGGACACCGAAGATGTCGCCGTTCAAAATCACGCCCCGCGGCATGAAGAGGTCCGACTCGCCGGCGTTCAGGGGGAACTCGCCCACCGCCAGGAAGTTGTTGAAGCCGCCGACCGCCTTCCAGGCCGGATAGCGCTCGGCAACCACTTTGAGATCGGGCAGATACACAGTCTGGATGAACCGCCGCGTCTGCATGAGATAATCCCGGAACGCACGCAGCCGCCCGGCGGAGAGTTCCCCGCCGCAGGTGACCCCGCCGACGATGGTGGACTGCGGGTGCGGATTCTTGCCGCCCAGGACGGCCATCATCCGGGCGGCCGTGACCTGCATCTGAAGCGCGCTCAGATAATGGGCGGTGACCAGCAGATTTTCTTCCGGAGTCAGCAGATAACCGGCATGCCCCCAGTAGGCGTTCGCGAACGGGCCGAGATTACCGGTGCCCGCCAGTCCGGCTAGGCGTTGCTTGACCGCCTCGAAGTCGAGGGGTTCGGCCTGCGGGGAAACCGCAGCGGCCAGCCTTGCGGTGGCCGCCGGATCGGCTGCCAGCGCCTGGGTGATGTCGACCCAGTCCAGGCCGTGCAGGTGGAAGAAGTGGACGATGTGATCGTGCAGAAACTGGGCGCCCAGGGTCAGGTTGCGCACCAGGCGGGCATTGTCCGGAACGACTGTGCCGAGGGCGTTCTCGATCGCCCGTACGGAGCAGAGCTGGTGGACGTAGGTGCAGACGCCGCACAAGCGCTGCGTGATGATCGGCGCGTCCCGCGGATCGCGTCCGCCGAGGATGGTTTCGATCCCCCGGAAGAGCGTCGCGGTGCTCCATGCTTTGGCCACTTTGCCGTCGCTGAGCGCCACTTCGATGCGCAGGTGGCCCTCGATGCGCGAAACCGGGTCGATCACGACCCTGCCGGGCGCGGCACCGCCGCCACCCGCATCCTGTTCGATGGCGGTTACGTAAACGGTGGGCACACCGGCGGACGACACGGCGAAAGTGGCCTGGCCGTGCTCGTCGTCCTGATCCGCGGCCGCCTTGAGCGTGACGGGCTTATTGGTGTTCCAGTCGGCGGAAGTGAAGGTGCAGGTCGCGCCCGAGGCCACCGATATATCCTGATCGCCCTCCTGGAAGCCGATGGTCACCGTGACGGTTTTTCCGGGATCGGCGCTCAATCGGACGTTGAAAACAGCCGTGGCCCCCTCGGCAATCGTGATCGTGCCGGTGTCGGTCAAAATGCGATAGACCGGGGCGGCATGGTCGTTGTCGGCTTCGACGGCGGTCACCCGTGCGGAATCCAGTTTCTCGCCGGTGAGGCGGAAGACCGCCTGACCGGCCGCCGTGTCGCCGTCCTCGGCGGCGCTCAAGGTCACCGTCTGCCACTGGTTGTAGTTGGATCGGCTGAATGTCAGCCGCTGGCCGGCGGCCACGGCGATGTTGCGGTCCCCGGATATGCGCCGGACGCTTACCGTCGCGCGCCGTTCCGAGGGTCGCGAAGACAGTTTTACATTAAAGGTGGCTTTGCCGCCTTCAGGCACTTGCAGGGTGGATACGCTGGTCAAGATGCTGGGCATGGTTCTATTCCTTTCCGATCGGGAGGCATGGTCCGCTTTTCAGCGCCTGCTAATCGTCGATCCGCTCGTACGTTCCCCCCGGGGCTTCGGGGTGGCAGTTGGCGCAGCTGCGGTTGGTCATCAACTGGATATCGTGTTCGCGGTGCATGGCCGCCTGGAACCGGCGCGGATCCGATGCGTCGGCTTCCTCCTCTTCGAAGATATCGCCGCTGTGGCAGCGGTTGCAGCTGGCCGTGGTCAGGTTGGCGTGGGAAACGGCCGTGGGCCGGAAGGTGGCGAACATCGACATCCACATGGGATTGTAGAACGGCCGGTGTGCATCCCAGAAGCCGGGTTCGGAGCACCCGATGCACTGATGCTCGGCTTGAACGCACCAGGACTCCTGGTTGTAAAGTTGCCTGGGGCAGTTGTTATAGGTGACCGGCCCCTTGCAGTTGTAGCCCTGCAGGCAGCCGTGCGGCGTGGTGCAGGCGGCGTGGACGGTGCTGCCGTGGCAGAAGCTGGGCCGCCCGTCCGACCGCAGCGCGGGCATCCGGCCTTCGAGCAGGTAGCTGGTGATGCAGGCCGTCAGGTTCAGCGGGTGCGGCGGGCAGCCGGTGATGTTGATCGTATCCACGCCGATGGCCGCTTTCACGCCCTTGGCGCCGGTGGGGTTGGGCGCCGCAGCCGGCAAGCCGCCGAAGGCCGCGCAGGTGCCCAGGGCGATCGTGTACTTGGCCTTGGGAATCACCTCGCGGGCGATATCGAGCATGGTCCGGCCGCCGATCATGCCGTAGACGCCGTTGTCCGCTGTGGGGATCGCACCTTCCACGATGCAGATGAATTCGCCGGCGTGTTCGGTCACGGTCCGATCGCGGTTCGCTTCGGCCTTGGCGCCGCAGGCCGCCTGAATGGTCTCGTGATAGGTGACGTTGAGCACATCGAACAGGATATCGGCCACCCCGGGATCGGTGGACCGTAGAAATGACTCGCTGCAGCCCGTGCATTCGGCGAAATGGAGCCAGACGACCGGAGGCCTGGCGTCGGTGGTCAGCGCCCGGACGATCTTCGGCACCATGGCCGAGCTCAAACCCAATGTGGCCGCGATGGCCCCGCAATACTTGAGAAACGATCTGCGAGTGATCTGCTTTTGATCCATTGTACCTCCGTGTTTGTCGATGATCTGTCGAACGTTCTACGAACGTCGCTCGACACGACCGTTCCGCGTGGATTCCGCGCGTTCTGCTTCAGAAAACCTTTGTGGCGTGAGTCTCTATACAATGTCCATGCCATAAAGTTGTGCGGATCAAGGGTTGTCTCGGGGTGCCCTGCAAGTAGACGATTAAAATAAGGATAGGGGAGACGGAGCCGGCCGGAGCGGGGGCGGGCGGTGCGCCGGCCGGCGCGTGCAGCGGGAAATAAATGTAACCCGGTGACCGCCACCGCTCACGCGGGCGCTCGGCCGTTTTCGCCGCCGGCATGCTAACTTGACAAAGCCGGCCGGCGTTAACACCCTTTTGCTTCAAATGCCGGATTATTCCGGATTATCACGACCGTTTCCCCTCACGGGAAGTAAAAATATCGCAATGGAGGCATATCATGAGCCACACGATACCCAAGCTACCCTATGCGTATGACGCATTGGAGCCTTATATCGACGCCCGAACCATGGAAATCCACTACACCAAGCACCATCAGACTTATGTGGACAAGCTCAACGCCGCGCTCAAGGGGCACGAACCCCTGCAGGGGCGCAATGTCGAACAATTGATCCGCAACCTCAACGAAATCCCGGAGGCGATCCGCACGGCCGTGCGCAACCATGGCGGCGGCCATGCCAACCACAGCTTCTTCTGGCCCACGTTGAAGAAAGGAGTCGCGCCGCAGGGGCCCGTCGCCGATGCCATAGCCAAGAAGTTCGGCGGTTTCGATCCGTTCAAAGAACAGTTCTCGAACGCCGCCGTGATGCTTTTCGGCAGCGGCTGGGCCTGGCTGACCGTCAACCGCGGCGAACTCGAAATCGTGAGCACGCCGAACCAGGACAACCCCATCAGCCAGGGCAAAACACCCATCCTGGGCATCGATGTCTGGGAGCACGCCTACTATCTCAAGTACCAGAGCCGGCGCGCCGAATACGTCGAGGCCTTTTTCAATGTGATCAACTGGGAAAAGATCAACGAACACTACGAAGCGGCGATCCGCTGATCCGCAGGGTCCGAAGGGCGGTCGGGAGCGCTCCCGCCCGCCTGCTTTCAAACGCGATGCAGCAGAGTGCTGAATTGAAACCGACCGCCCTTACCGGCATCAAACCCACCGGCACGCCCCATCTGGGCAATTACCTGGGCATGATCCAGCCCGCCCTGGCGCTGATGAAGACGCACCAGGCCTATTATTTCATCGCCGACCACCATGCGTTGACCACATTCGAAACGGCCGCGGCGCTGCGCCGGCGGGTGTACGAGGTCGCGGCCACCTGGCTGGCGCTGGGACTGGATCCGGAGCAGGTGACGTTTTACCGCCAATCGGATATCCCCGAGGTCTTCGAATTGACCTGGATCCTGGCCTGCTTCACCCCCAAGGGGGTGCTCAACCGCGCGCACGCCTACAAGGCCGCGACCGAGTCCAACCGCGCCGAGGGCCGCGCGCCGGACCACCAGATCGTCACCGGTCTCTATGCCTATCCCATCCTGATGAGCGCAGACATCCTCCTTTTGGGCGCGGACGTTGTTCCCGTCGGACTGGATCAGAAGCAGCATCTCGAAATCGCGCGCGACATCGCCCTGGCGATGAACACCCGCTTCGGCGCGCTGTTCAACGTGCCTGAGGCGCTGATCCCGGAGCAGGCGCAGGTGATCACGGGCATCGACGGCCGCAAGATGAGCAAGTCCTACGACAACACGCTGCCGATCTTCGCCCGACCGGACGACCTGCGCAAGCGGGTCATGCGCATCGTGACCGATTCCAAGTCCCCGGCGGAGCCCAAAGACCCGGAAACCTGCAGTCTCTTCGCCATTTACCGGCACATCGCGCCGCCCGAGGCGGTCGCCGCCAAGCGCGCGCTTTACCTGGCCGGCGGACTGGCCTACCGCGACATGAAGGAAGAGTTGGCCGAGCGCCTGCGCGACCGCTTTGCAGCCGGACACGCCCGCTACGACGAACTGCTGGCCGACACCTCCCGCATCGACGCCATCCTTTCGGCCGGCGCCGAAAAAGCGCGCGCAAGGGCCGTCCCCCTGATGGAGCGCCTGCGCGGGCGCCTGGGGCTGAGGCCGTCCGGGCGCTGAGGCATTGCAGGGATTCGCGCCCGTTGAGCCCGCAGGAACGACCTGCCGCGCACGACCACGCTCTGCCGACGATTTCAGCAGGACCATGGCGTTTCGTGCATGCAGCTGAACAGCAGAAGATGTTCAGACGGTTCAGCAGCAATTCTCATTGAATCGAATTTCAGTTAGGTGGGATCATCGCAGGTTCGCGAGGGGGCCGGGGTGTTTTGCCGCCCTGTGCCTCCCAGCCTTTGATTTTCTAAGCCGTTCGGCCACGAGGGAAGCTTGCCCCCTCCGCGTTCCGCCT
>JAEYRZ010000041.1 GCA_023435265.1 Pseudomonadota bacterium | reverse complement strand
GACCACCGCCGTGTCCGCCGTCGGCACCGCCCTGCGGCCCCGAAGCGGCACCGTGCCCGGGAACGCCCTGTTCGCGGCCCGCCGCGCCATGCGGCAGGTGTCCCTGGTGGACCGCGTCGATATAACTGCGCGCCAGGTCCTGCGGCGAATGGGTTTGAGATTGGGTCAGCATCGATTGATGCATGCCGGCAATCTCCTCGGCGCCGAACCCCCGGGCCAGCGCGCCGGCCACCAGCTCCGAAGCGGCGCTGGAGATCACGCCCAATCGAGACATGTCGCGTGCCATGGTCAAGGAAACCGTCGCAAGGACATTCAGCTCGTCGGAGCGCAACTGCCGGGATTTCTCGCGGAGCCGATCCGCGATGCGGACGGCATCCGGCTCTGCAAGCCCGGCGGCGAAAGCCTCGGCGAGCACATTTCCCATATGCGCCTGTTGCGCTTCCCCAACGGCAAGGCTCCGGGCCAGCCCGTAGGCGCTTTCGTACCGGGAGCCCACGGTCTGCATCGCCTGCAGCGTCCGCTCGGCGGGTATATGCTTGGCCAACCCTTCCTGCGCCTTGTTCATGATCGGTCCGGTCGGAATTTCCTTTTGGCGGGCCGCCAGGATGACGGCCGATGCCGCCTTCATCTGCGGCGCCTCGAAACGCGCATCCTGCATGGTGCGTACCAGTCGATCGGCCTCTTCAGGGCTGATACCGGCTTGAATCAGTTCCGCGATGACCGCCGCAGCCGTCTCAGGCGCGGCCTGCACCCGTTCGGCGGCCGCCGGAAAAACGAGGAATGCGACGGCAAGCATCAGGGCGACAGCCCGTGCGGGCGCCCTGAACGTCACGGCATTCGAATGCCTGCGTTTTGTTTTATGGTGAGTAGACACAGTTATACCCCCCGAAATCGTCCTTTTCCTTGAAAACGCAATCCGGAACATACGGTTTCCCGTCCACCAGATAAAAATAGTTGAATCCCCGTTTGCGTTTCAGCGTGTTTTTCCAGTTCCCCGAGATGGTCCGTACCGCTGGAATCGACCGGAGCGTGTCTTCGGTCACGACGAGAAGCACGGTCCGGGCGGCGGGCGCCCTGAGGTAAAGCGCGACCTGGTCGCCGTTCGACTTTTGATAGTGGGCGGCGCACCCGGACAGCGGCCAGACCGCGGCCAGAATCAACAGCAGGCATCGGCTCATGTTTCCTGCTTCAGTGTTAAAATGGAGTTTTCGCCGCCGAAATCGTCGGTTTCGCGGTTGGGAAGGGTGGGATCGGCCAGCCGCTGGTTTCCCTCGATGATGTAACTGAAACGGTGATCCCCTTCCGGAAGGTCGAGCGTGATTTCCCAGTAGCCGCTCCGACCGGCTGGATTCAGGGGGATTTTCCGCCAGGCGTTGAAGCTTCCGGCAAGCTCGACGCGCCGGGCATCCGGCTGGAAAATAACGAATCGATAGGGATGCAGGCAGCGGTCGCCCTCGATCCCTTCCTCCCTGGGCATCCATACCAGGATCAGCAGCATCGCAGCCGCAAGTCCGGCCGCAAACGATCCGAAGGGAGCCAGGATCCGCCGGACAGACGTTCGGCTGCGATGGACCCCGGATTCGGGCGTGCGGGTCACCACCTCGGCGCGGAGCCGTTGTTCCTGATTGAGCAGCGCGACGGTGCGTTCCTTGAAATCCTTTTCGGCATGGATGGCTTCAACGAAGAGGGTCTTTTCGTGCAGATCGAGTTCGTCGTCGATATAGGCGCTGATTAAAAGGTCTTTCATGGGTCTGCTCCAAGTAAATTTCTGAGCTTTTTCCGGGCCCGATGGATCTTGACTTTGACATTGGCCAAGCTGGTGCCGGTCATCTCGGCGATCTGCTGATAGGTCAAACCGCTGCTCACGACCAGCGCAAGCAGATCTCGTTCCTCTTCCGTCAGGTGGCGCATGGCGTCGAGCACCCTCCGGTACTCGTCGCGCACCATCAGGTCGTGCTCGGGATCATCGGCCGGCGGCTCGGCCGCCTGCTGCGCGGATGAATGCCGCCGGCGCGCGCGCAAAGCATCCAGGAGGAGGTTACGGCCGATCGTATACAGCAGTGCGGGAGAAAAACGCTCGGGCCGATACTTTGCATAAAGCCGGGCGAAGGTCTCCTGCAGAATGTCGCAGGCCAGTTGATAATCCGCCCCGCGTCGGATCAGGTATGCGAAAAACCGCCGCCGTTCCTGGTTATAAAGATCCATGAAGGTGTTCACACATCCGATAAACGAATAAAACCGGAAAAAGTTACACGCCCCACTTTAGCCCCCTCGACCTACTTTTCGGGGTTCAAATAGCGGGCCGGCACCAGGTGGACCCTGGGGTAGTCGCCCAGAGGGCTTTGATCGACAAGCAGCGCGCAGCCGTATACCTTCTCCAGGAGCGCATAATCGAGGACCTGTCGGGGCGGTCCGAGGCGCGCGGCGCGGCCGCGGTCGAGCAGCAGCAAGGTGTCGGCGTACATGGCGGCCATATTCAGATCGTGGGAAACCATCACCACGGTAAGACGCCGCTCGGCTTTCAGGTTTTCCAGGACATCCATGATCCGCACCTGGTGCGACATGTCCAACGATGCCGTGGGCTCGTCGAGCAGCAGGATTTGAGGTTCCTGACAGATCGCCCGGGCAATGAAAACGCGCTGCTGTTCGCCGCCGCTGAGCTGGTCGACAGGGCGCCGGGCCAGATGGGCGGTGTGCGTCAATTCCATGGCCTGGAGCGCAAGGGCGCGGTCGGCGGGGCTTTCGAGGCCCAACAGGCCCAGGTGGGGTGCGCGGCCCATCATCACGATATCGAGCGCTCTGAACGCGAAGCCGCTCGGTGCCTGCTGCGGCACGTAGGCGATCCGGCGTGCCAGCTGGCGGGGCGGATAGGCGTCGATGGCGCGCTCCAGCACGTCGATGCGGCCCGTTTGCGGCGGCAACAGCCCGGTAAGCAGCTTCAGCAGCGTGGTCTTGCCCGATCCGTTGGGACCGATGATGATGAAGAATATCCCCGCGGGAACCTCGAAGGTAAGGGATTCCAGCACCTGGTGGCGTCCAAAAGCGTGGGCCAGCCCCGTGACCTTGACGGCGGTGGCGATATCGGGCTTGGGTGCGTTCACGCGCAATTCAGTTCGACTTTTTCAAAAGGTAAATGAACAGCGGTGCGCCGATGAGGGCCGTAATCACGCCCACCGGCATCTCACCTTGCGACGGCAGCGTGCGTGCCAGGACATCGCAGAGCACCATGAAGGCGGCGCCGCCCAGAACCGCGGCAGGCGCCAGCAGACGATGATCCGGGCCCAGGGCGAGCCGCAGCAGGTGCGGCATCACCAGCCCCACGAAGCCCACCAATCCGCAGTAACTCACCGTCGCGCTGACCATCAGCGAGGTGGCGAGCAGCAGCAGGACGGTGGTGCGTTTGATGTGCACGCCCATGCTCTGGGCCATCTCGCTGCCCAGCGTCAACAGGTTCAAGCTGTGCGAACGCGCGAAAATGAAGGCGAAACAGGGCAGCGCCGTGGCGACCAGCAGCAGGACCTTGTCGGTGGTGGCACCCGAAAAATCGCCCATCATCCAGAAAACGATGTCCTGCAGCCGGTGGTCCTGGGCCATGGAGATCAGGAACATGATCACCGCCGAGCAGAAGGCGTTGACGATCACGCCGGAGAGCAGCAGCGTGTTGCCGCGTGAAAAGGTGCGGCCCGCCGCCATCAGGAAAAGCAGGCCCAATGCCGCCAGGCTGCCCAGAAAACCCATCAGCCAAACGCCCGGAAAACGGGCCAGGCCCATCAAAATACCGCTGATCGCGCCGATGGCCGAGCCTCCCGATATACCCAGGATATACGGTTCGGCCAGCGGATTGCGCAACAAGGCCTGGAAGACCATGCCGCCAAGGCTCAGAATGGCCCCCAGCAGCGCCGCCAACAGAACGCGCGGCAGGCGCAGGCGCCAGATGATGTCGCGCAGAAATTCGTCCTGCTGCAGCAGGGCGCGCAACAGCGCCGATGGTCCACCGCCGGCCGACCCGGCCGAGAGCCCGATGAGAATCGTCAGCGCCAGGAGCACCAGCAGGGCCAGCAACACCGGAATGGCGCGCCGGGGACGGTGTGCGGCGGTGGGGTTCACGGCTGCCCCTCGCCCAGTTCGGGGTGGATGTAGCCGGCCAGCAATTCGAGCGCCTCCACGAGGCGCGGCGAAGGGCGGTCGAAAAGATTGGATGGCGCGATGAAGACCGCCCTGTGCGCCACGGCCGGGATGACCGGCCATTGCATCCATTCGTCCTTGATCTGTTCGAATACCGCGGCGCGTTCCATGGAGGAGATCACGATGACTTCCGGCGCCAGCGCGATAACCTGTTCGCGGGAGTAGCGCGGGTAGGGATTGGGTCCGTCGGCCACATTCGTGCCGCCCGCCCTGACGATCAGGTCGTGAATGAACGTTCCGCCGCCCACCGAAACCAGGGGCGAAGCGGCGAGTTGGAAAAAGACACGCGGGCGGCTGGTTGTCCCAGCCACCCGTTGCCGAATCCGTTCAAGCCGCGCCTGCATTGCGGAGGTGACCGCATGCGCCCGCCGCGCGGCGTTGAGCAGATCGCCGAGGGTCGCGATACTCCGCAGGACCGAATCCAGGTCGTGCGGGTCGACGGCAAAGACCGGGACGCCCAGTCCTTCGAGCTGCTCGATGGCTGTAAGCGGATTGCCGTCCTTGATGGCGATGCACAGGTCGGGGCGCAGGGCCGCAATGCGTTCCACATCGAGCTGCACGTACGAACCCACTTTGGGCAGCGCCAGAGCGGCGGGCGGATAATCGCTGAAGCGGGTCACACCTACGAGCTGCGCTTCTTTGCCGAGTGCGAACACGATTTCCGTGATGCTGGGGGCGAGTGAAACCACCCGCCGGGGCTCGTCGGGCACGGTCACGCGGCGCCCTAAAGGATCGACGAGCGTACGCGCCGCAGCGGCCTGCGCGGCCGTGCCTGCGGTTATCGCAAAGCAAATCAGCACCAGGCTGGCCAGGCGGAGACGCAGCGGTTTAGCCGGGTAACCGGGCATAGGGATTCGGCTCCTGTTGTTTGGTCCTTTTTAAATGCTCAAAGTCGCTGCGAAGATCAACACGGAATATTGGCTCCGAGATCGACCGCCCTGAAGTGGGTAAAATTTTCACATGTTCGTCGTCTGGATCCAGGATGGCGTATCGGATTTACCCGTTCGCTCCCCGTGCTGATTCTAAAAAAGCAGGCCTTTTGACAGGCTGCAATAACAAAATATATTTGGATCAGACGGTTACCGGCCCAACGGCGAAAATGGCACGCGGGTTGCTCTTCAGGCGGTTGTCGACATTTACTGGATCAATCAAGAAAAAGGAGCGTTCAAATGAAGCAGATCAGCAAAAAAAGCGTATGGATTGCCATGTTCATCGTATTGGCCGGAGCGGCCGTCGTCTTTGCCCATGGAGGCGGTTACGGGCGCGGCATGGGTCACGGCCCGGGCTACGGCCACGGCATGATGGACGACGACGGCTACGGGTACCCGATGCACGGCATGCGGAACCTTTCGCAGGAAGATGCCCAGAAACTGGATGTCGCCCGCGAAAAGTTCTTCAACGAGACCCGGACCCTGCGGGAGCAGATCGCCGAGAGGCGCCTGGCCATGCAGGCGGAACTGATCAAGCAGAATCCCGACAACGCCAAGTTGACTCAAGCGCAGCAGGAGCTTTCCGGGCTTGAGTCGCAATTCGATCAGAAGGCGCTGCAGCATCGCCTGGAAGTACGCAAGCTCGTTCCGGACGCCGGCTTGGGTATGGGTATGCGAAATGGCATGGGCATGGGCAGGGGGATGGGCCGCTGCTGGTAATTGCGCCGTCGCTTCGATCGCAAAGAGGGGTCAGCTCAGGCTGGCCCCTTTTTCGCCAGAAACAAGGGGCTGAGCGCGATCGGCCTGGTCGACCGGCCGGTCTTCCCGTGCGTGCGGATACGCATCGTGGAACAGTGTGGAAAGGAGCCTGAAATGAGAAAATACCCCGAGCATTACATCGATCCGGTCTGCGGCATGTCGGTGGATACCCGATCGGCGGCGGCCGATATGTGCTACAACGGCATTCAGCTTTACTTCTGCAGTGAATCCTGCAGGCGCTCATTCGAGACCGACCCCCAAAGCTACACCTTGACCCGGCGTAAAGGGTTCTGGCGCCGCTATCTCGACCGTCTGACGAAGGCCACCGGCGGACGCCCGCCGGCCTGTCACTGATCGCCTTCGCCGGGCGGCGGGTCGGACGGGTGGAAATGTCCGTTCTCGGAGTCCAATTTTCGGGACGGCACAACTGTTCGTTCAGTAAGAATTGCGCCGGTGACGGCTCTTTTTGGAAAAGCGTGGTTTCGTGGTTATAGTGCCGGACGGGCCGAGACGATTTGACGAGGAGATATTCGCATGGAGCCCCATACGATGACCCTTCCGGTTACGGGTATGACCTGTGCCAACTGCGCCGCGACAATCGAGCGAACCCTCAAGAAGCTGGACGGCGTCAGCGAAGCCTCGGTCAATTTCGCCGCTGAAAACGTCACCGTCCGGTTCGACCCGGAAATGATCAGGCTGCCCGAGCTGGTGGCCCGCGTCGAACGCGCGGGCTACAAAGTTCCCGCGCAGCGGGTCGAATTGCCCTTGACGGGCATGACCTGCGCGAACTGTGCCGCCAACATCGAACGTACCTTGAAACGCAAGGTGCCGGGGGTGGTCGGCGCCGCGGTGAATTTCGCTTCGGAACACGCTTCGGTCGAATACCTGCCCGAGCGCGTGAGCATCGAGGAGATCGTGGCCGCCATCGAGAAGGCCGGGTACGGAGCCATCGCCCCCCGGGAAGGGGCCGCCGAGGGCGATGCCGAACTTGCGGCCCGCCAGGCCGAAATCGACGACCAGACCCGCAAGTTCCTCACCGGCGTCATCTTTGCGCTTCCGCTTTTCGTGATCAGCATGTCACGCGATTTCGGCCTGTTGGGTCCATGGAGCCACGCGGCCTGGGTCAACTGGCTGTTCTTCGCCCTGGCCACGCCGGTGCAATTCTACACCGGCTTCGACTACTACGTGGGCGGATACAAGAGCCTGCGCAACCGAAGCGCCAACATGGACGTGCTGATCGCCCTCGGCTCGTCCGTGGCCTATTTTTACTCCGTGGCCGTGCTGCTGGTGCCGGTGCTGGGTCATCATGTCTACTTCGAGACCGCGGCCGTGATCATCACCCTGATCAAGCTGGGCAAGCTGCTCGAGGTGCGCACCAAAGGCCGCACCGGCAGCGCCATTCGCAAGCTGATCGGGCTGCAGCCCAAGACCGCCCTGATAGAAGTGGATGGCCGGACCGAAGAAGTCACCCTCGCGGCGGTGCGCAAAGGCGACATCGTCGTGGTACGGCCGGGCGAACGCATTCCGGTGGACGGCGTGATCGTGGCCGGCGAATCGTCGCTGGACGAATCCATGCTCAGCGGCGAACCCCTGCCGGTCGACAAAAAAACCGGCGATCCGGTGATCGGCGGAACGATCAACGGTCAGGGCCGCCTCAAGTTCAGGGCCACGCGGGTCGGGCATGAGACCGCTCTGGCGCAGATCATCCGTCTTGTCCAGACGGCTCAGGGCAGCAAGGCCCCCATCCAGGCGCTGGCCGACCGGGTGAGCGGGGTGTTCGTCCCGATCGTGATCTCGATCGCGATCGCGACCTTCGTGGCCTGGTTCGTGGCCGCCGACACGGCGCCCGCGGTGCGCGCCTTCTCGGCGGCGGTCGCGGTGCTCATCATCGCCTGCCCCTGCGCGCTGGG
>JAEYRZ010000209.1 GCA_023435265.1 Pseudomonadota bacterium | reverse complement strand
GCGACATAGCGGATCTTGTTCAGGGGGACGCCCAACGATTTGGCCATCATGGCGATGCGCATGTGGTCCAGGCCGCCGGGAGGCGAGCTGCCGGCGAAGCTGACCGCTTCGGGATTCTTCTTCCATTCGGCGAGCAATGCGTCAATCGTTTTATGCGGCGAGTCCTTGGAGACCGCCAGCGTGCCGTAATCCACGAACAGCACGGCCAGTGGTTTGACATCCCGGTAGGTGTACGGGTTTTTCTTGACCGCCATCTGGGTGGTCAGCACCGCCGAGAAGGCCACCAGCGTGTTCTGATCGTTGGTCCGGCTCTTGGTCATTTCCGTCATGGCGACCACGCCGAATCCGCCGGGTTTGTTGGACACGACCATGGTCTGGGGGACCAGCTTGGCCTCTTCGAGGGTTTTGGCGGTCATCCGGCAGGTCAAATCCCATCCGCCCCCCGGGTTGGCCGGTGCGATGAACTCGATGGTCTTGTCGGGATAACCGGCCAGGGACGGACTCTGAAAAAAGAACAGCCCGGCCGCCAGAATGCAGAAAACCAGAATGAGACGCTGTTGCACTTTCATCGTTTCCTCCTTGTGAGTGATTTGCCGCCCGAACGTCGCGCGGCGTCGACATTGTCCGCTTCGGCCGTCCTGGCCGCCTGACACCTGAACAGACCGCCGTTCATCACCAGACCGACGCCCAGCCCCTTGATCGCCGCCGGCGCATGTTCGCGCGAAGACCCGCAGCCGAAGTTCTTTCCGGCCAAGGGGATGTCCCCCGGCGAAGCCTGCAGTGCGCCGCTGGATTTATTTTCACTGATGCTCAACGGCATCTTCGTTCTCCGGCGGGAGGGTGCATATCCCGCTCCCCTCACGATTTACACCGCTGGATGCAGGACCCGCCCCGGCCTCTGCGAGCGGGCCGAGCGCCGCCTTGATCAGAACGGCGAACTGAAGCGCCAGCAGAAAAAACCCGACCGGCAGAATCATGTACGGGATGAACATCGGCGTGCCGAGCGAGGTGGACATCCGGTCGTTGTGCTCAAAGGCCAACAGCGCCATGGCCGTCCCCTTCCAGATCATGGCGGCGCAAAAAAGGATCCCCAGCACCCCGCGCAGGACGTCGAGCCGCCGGACGATGCGCGGCGGCAGCCGGTCGATCAGAAACGTGACGCGGATGTTGACCCGGGCGCCCTGCACGTCCGCCAGTGGAATGGTGCAGAGGAAGAGCAGCAGGAAGGTGTTGACTTCCAGGGCCCAAAAGGTCGGGGCGGCGAAAAGATAGCGCATGACGACGTCATAAAAAATACTGACCGCCATGAAGGCCATGGCCGCCTGGCCCAGGACCCCGGTCCCTCTGGATAGCCGCTGAATCATTGCCGAAACAGCATCCATGGTCTTGTCAACCTCTTCCCAGGGCGAGGTCGATCGCCTTCTGCCCGACCTGCTCGCCCAACTGTTTCTTCCACCATTCCCAGACCGGTTTGCTTTTGGCCTCGAAGTCCTTCAACTCGGCTTCGGTGGGATCGAAGACTTCCATGCCCCCCTTTTTAAGCTGGGGCCAGAATTGCTCAGGATAGAACTTGCCGTTGATCTCGGCGGCATAGGTCTTGTCGAATGCCTTGGCGGCATCCCAGAAAGCGGCCTTTTCGGCGTCCGCCAGGCCGTCCCACTTGTCCTTGAGCATGAAAATGGCGATCGAAAAACCGGTCATCGGCAGCTTGTAGCAGTATTTGGTCTGCTCGTAGATCTTGCGTCCCATGATCGTGCTGATGTTGGCCAGCGTGGCGTCGACCGTCCCCCGCTGAACGGCGATGTACAGTTCAGAGGAGGGAATGCGGGTGCCGGCGACTCCGTAGGGTTTGAGCACTTCCTCGGCTTCGTAGCTCACCGTGCGGATCCGTTTGCCCTTCAGGTCGGCGAGGCTGGCGATCTTGTTCTTCCCGCTCCAGATGTATTCCGGCTCGAGGATCCCACCCCCGGCGGTGAGCATGAAGGTATTGTCCTTGGCCAGCACGTCGTTGATCAGCTTCCACAGCGGGCTCTCCATTGCAATGCGCTCGCCGTGTTCGTAGATGTTCTCGCAGAGGCTGGGAAGTCCCAGAAGCCCGAGGATCGGGTAGTTGCGCGTGATATAGGAGGTGGTGTGAAACATGAACTGGATCGTACCCGTGCGCAGGGCCGACACCTGCTCGTCGGCCTTGACCAGGGTCCCGGAATCGAAGAAATCCACCTTCATCAGATCGGAGTGCTTCTTGAGTGTATCGACGAAAGTGACGATCGGGGGAAACAGATCCTTGTAGGCGGGCGTCAGATAGGTCACGCCGGTGTAGGTCGGCGCCGCGGCCGCCGCGCTGATCCACCGGCCGGGCATGCCGAGCACGAGCGCACCTGCGCCGACCTTGCACAAAAAATCTCTACGCGTCACGTTGGCCATGAGTTCCTCCTTCTTTTGCTTGTATGTTTTCCCGGCGGCCAATCATTTCACCATCCCGGGCAGCCACAGGCTCAGCGGCGGATACAGGGTGAACAACAGCAGGCACAGCAGTTGAATCAAAAGAAACGGGAGGCTGCTCTGGATGATCTCCTCCAGCTTCAGCGACGGCACGCAGCTCTTCAAGGTATACAGATTGAGCCCCACCGGCGGCGTGACCACGGCCAATTCCAGGTTGATCACCAGGACGATGCCGTACCAGAGGGGATCGAAGCCCAGGGCTTTGACCAGCGGAAGCAGAATCGGGGTGGTGATGACGATCAGCGAGGCGGCGTCGACGAACATGCCGCCGACGATCAGCAGCGCCTGGATCGTCAGGATCAGCACCAGCGGATGCAGGTTCAAGCCGGTGAGGTAATTGCTCACCATCTCGGGAATGCGGACCATGTTGAGAAAGGAGCCGAAGATCATCGCGCAGCCGATGATGACCATGATGGCGACGCTGATGCGCATGCTTTCGCGGAGGGTGTCGAGCAGGCGGCGCCGGTCGATGCTGCGGTAGGCCAGGCTGGCCACGATGAAGGCCCCCACCACGCCGATGGCCGAGGCTTCCGTGGGCGTGGCGATTCCGGCGTAGATCGATCCGAGCACCAGGATGATCAGGATGCCCGTGTGCCATACCTTCAGCAGGCTCGCCCAGCGTTCTCTCCAGGTGACCTCGGTGCCGGAACCCCGGGAGGCCAGTGCGGGCGAAAGCGTGCAGCGGACCAGGACGTACAGGCTGAGCATCCCGGCCATGACCAGGCCGGGAATGACCCCGCCGACGAACAGTTTGGCGATGGATTCGCCGGTAATCGCGCTGTAGATGATGAAGGGCACACTCGGGGGAATGAGCATCGAGAGGGCTCCCGCCGAAACGACGGAGCCCGCGGCGATTTTGGACGAGTATCCGCGCTTGAGCATCTCCGGCACCGCCATCGATCCGATGGCCGCCACGCCGGCCACGCTCACCCCGCTCACCGCGCCGAAGACGGTGCAAGCGCCGATGGAAGCGATGGCCAGTCCGCCGGGCAGCCACGAAAGCCAGCGGGTGGCCATGGTGTACAGATCGCTGCCGATCGGGCTTTTGGCCAGGATGCTGCCCATCAGCACGAACAAGGGCAGCGCCAGCAGCTCGAAGGTGGTTTCCTGGCCGAAGAAGGCGGTGGTGGCCAGCGTCAGGGCCGCCGGGCCGCGGAAGAACAGGATTCCCAGAACGCCGGTCAAGCCGAGCGCGATCAGGATGTCCACGCCGGCGGCGATGAGCACCAACAGCAGCAGGATGATGAAGAGCGTCAGCATGGACCCGGTTCTCCTTCGGCGGCGGCCTCCGTGAATTCCTTTTCCAGGGCCCGCATTGCGTCGACGCCGATCAGGCGGTTGAACTCGTCGAAGCCGACGAGATCCTGCAGGCAGTTTTCCGTGGTGCCCTCGGCCTTGAGCCGCGCCAGAACCTTGATCATCGCCCGCGTGGCGGCAAAAAGGGTCGTCACCGGGTAGATGGCCATCTTATAACCGATGCGCGCCAACGCGTCGGCCGGCAGAAACGGCGTTTTCCCCTTCTCCACCATGTTGGCCAGCAGCGGCTTGCCGACCCGGTTTACGATTTGGGCCATTTCCTCGATCGAACGCGGCGCCTCGACGAACAGGACATCCGCCCCGGCCTGGCCGTAGCGCACGGCGCGGGAGACGGCATCCTCGAGGCCGGTGACGGCCCGCGCATCGGTACGCGCGATGATGATCAGGTCTTCCGAGCGCCGCGCCCGCACCGCGGCCCGGATCTTGGCGATCATCTCGTCGGCCGAGATGATCCGCTTGCCTTCCATGTGGCCGCAGCGTTTGGGAAAAACCTGATCTTCGAGCTGGATGGCGGCCACACCGGCGCGCTCGTATTCCTGCACCGTGCGTATGACATTCAATATTCCACCATATCCAGTGTCCGCGTCGGCGATCAATGGTATCTTTACCGCGGCCGCCATATTGCGGGCCTGCCGCACCATCTCGGCCATGGTCATCAGGCCGATGTCGGGCCGGCCGAGAACACCGGCGGAAGCGCCGTAGCCGGTCATGTAGACCGCTTCGAACCCCGCCATCTCCACCAGCCGCGCCGACCAGGCGTCGAAAGCCCCCGGGACGCGCAGCATACCGGGTCCGGCGAGCAGTTCACGCAGTTTTTTCCCCTGCATCCTCGAGTTCCTCCCTGTTCATACGACTTGCCGTGAAAGCGGCCGAACAGCCAGCAGCGGGCCTTCAGCGCGTTTCGGATCCGGCAATTGCGGCGCGCTTGTCGAGCAGCGCCCCGATTTCTTCGGCACCGAAGCCCAACTCCCGCAGCACTTCCACGGTATGCTCGCCGCGCTGCGGCGAAGGGCGGCTCAAACGGGCCGGTGTGGCCGACAACTTCACGGGAAAGCCCGGCATCTTGACCGGCCCCCCGGGCTGTTGCGATTCGATGACCATTTCCTGATGCAGAACCTGGGGATCGGAGAAGACCTGGGCCAGATTGTTCACCGGCCCGCAGGGAACCCCGGCCTTGTTGAGCAGGTCGATCCATTCGTCGCGGCTGCGCGTTGCGATGATGTCCTGGACGATCGCGTTGATCTGCTTTCGGTTCTGGCGGCGTTTGGCCTGGGTGTCGAAACGCGGGTCGGCGGGCAGGTCGTCTCTGCCGAGCGCGCTGCAGAGCTGCAGCCAGTTTTTATCCGTGCTGGGGGCGATCGCCACAGGGCCGTCGGCGGCGTTGTAGAGGCCGTAGGGCGAGACGACCATGTGATCGTTGCCGTTGCGCGGCGGCAGCGCACCGGTGGCGAAATAGGCCGAGGAAGCAAAAGTGAACATGCTGATCAGCCCGTCCACCATGGCGGTCTGGATTTCCTGCCCCCTGCCGGTTTTCTCCCGCTCCCGCAGCGCAGCCAGAATGCCGAAGGCGGCGTAGAGCCCCGCGATGGTGTCGCTGATGGGGATTCCGACCCTCAGCGGCGGCATATCTTCATTGCCGTTGAGGCTCATGAAGCCCGACATCGCCTGGGCGATGAAGTCAAAGGCGGGCCGATCCTTGTACGGCCCCGATTTGCCGAACCCGCTGATGGCGGCGTATACCAGGGACGGGTTCAAAGCACTGAGATCCCGGTAGCCGAGCTGCAGGCGATCCATCACCCCGGGACGAAAATTTTCCACCAGAACGTCGGCCTCCTGCGCCAGGCGGCGGACGATCTCCTTGCCGCCGGGCTGTTTCATATCCACCGTGATGGTGCGCTTGTTGCGGTTGAGATTGACGAAGTACGGGTTTTCCCCTGTGCCCATAATCCCGGTGAAGCGCGACGGGTCTCCTTCCGGTGATTCGATCTTGACGACATCCGCCCCCATGTCGGCCAGCAGCATCGTACAAAACGGTCCGGATACCACCCGGGTCAGGTCAAGGATTTTCAAACCGGTCAGCGGCATATCGGGCAGCTCCTGTCTTCTGGTAAAAGGTTAGTGGGTGACGCCGCAGACGGCGGCGGCGAGTTTCGGATCGCGTGGGCCGCTCTTCATCACCTGCCCGGGCAGGGTGCGGCCCAGGACGGCCTCGAGATGACGGGCCGCCCGGATGAGCTTGATCAGATCGATGCCCGTGTCGCAGCCCATATCTTCCAGCATGAAGACGACATCCTCGGTGGCGAGATTGCCGGCCGCCAGCGGCACGTTGGGGCAGCCCCCGATTCCGCCCAGGGCGGCGTCGAAGGTGTCGGCACCGGCCTCCAGGGCGGCATACAGGTTGGCCATCGCCGTCCCCCTGTTGTTGTGCAGGTGCAGTGAAAACGGCGTCCCGGGGAAGCGGTCGCGAAACGCCTTGACCAGCGTTTTGATGCGCAAGGGGGTCGCCATGCCCGTGGTGTCGGCCAGGATCACCGAGGAGGCCCCGCCGGCGATATAAGCCTCTGCGAGGCGGAAGACATCGTCCTGCGGAACATCTCCCTGATAAGGACAGCCGAAAGCCACCGCCATCGCGCCGATCACTTGCTTGCCCCGCTCCGCGGCCAGGCCGAAGATGGCGTTCAAGTCGGCTATCGATTCGGCCACCGTTCGGCGCACATTGGCCAGGTTATGGGCGTCGCTGACCGAGATCACCACCACCACTTTGTCGGCCCCGCTGTCCATGGCCATCTGGGCCCCCTTGAAGTTGGGGACCAGCGGGCTGTGCACGCAGGTTCCCTTGGGCACGCCGGCCATCACCTCGGCCGCATCGCGCATCTGGGGGATGGCCTTGGGGCTGACAAAAGAAGTGGTTTCCATCTCTCTGATCCCGGCGTCGATCAGCTCCCGGATCACTTCCAGTTTCTGTTCGGTGGGGACGAAATCCGGCCAGGACTGGAACCCGTCCCGCGGTCCGACTTCGCGGATCAGCACTTTTTTTCCTTCGAATTGCATCGATCGATCCTTTCCCCGGCCTGGCCGCAGCCGGGCCGGCGTTCCTCGGCCGGAGTACAGAGGGGAAAAGCCTCGCGATAGACGTAGCGATCGCCACGATAGTACATGTAGGTCACCACCGTCGGGTTGTCTTCCCCCGCGTAATAGATATTCTTGATGAAGAACAGCGGCGCACCGTAATCGGTATCCAGAATCGCCGCCAGGTCGATATCGGCGGTAATGGCCTCAACCTGCTGTTCCATTTTCGTGAGTACGATTTGAGCCGCCGCCTGAAACGCTTCGATGAACGATTGCTTGAGCAACGCTTTTTTCGATAACCCGGCCAGGAATTGCGCGTCGAAGTAATTGATATAATAGGAAACGATCTGCCCCTGATGCCTGCGCACCCTCCGGATGTGACCGGCTTGCTGACCCGGCCGCAGTCCGAGAAGGGCCTGAATGGTCGGCGGGGGCGAACATGAAGACATCTCGAGGATCTCGACCTTGAGCCTGGGGCTCTTGCCGGAAGTTGAACCGAACCACTGGCGGAAATTTCCGCTCATCTTGATTTCAAGTTTTTTTGGCCCCTGGAATACGACCCTCGTACCGGAACCCTGCCGCGAGCTCAGATAGCCTTCATGAACCAGGCGCTCCACGGCTTTGCGGATCGTAATGAGGCTGACGCCGAACTCCTGCGCCATATCGCGCGCCGGCGGGATCCAATCGCCGTATGTGTAGGTGTAGTGAAGGATGCGCTCCCGGATCGTCTCGGCAACCTTCAGATACATGGGAACGCCTTTTGGCGGCAGCATAGCGCTTATCCTTCCATCAGGCTGTTTAGAAACTTCGCCTCAAGCCGTGATGCTGTGTTGCGCGGCTTTAAAAATGCTCACATGCAGCGTGTCTGCTGCGCTTTTTGAAAGCCGCGCGCCTTGCCTGGCGGCTCGATGCGCGTTTTTCAACAGCCTGCCAGTCAGGATTTCGGAGTCGAGCCCGATTGGACTACTTTGTATATTCTTATACAAACATGCTGTTTAATAGTTCCCCGTTTCGCTTGGCGTCAAGAAAAAAATCGCATTCAGGCAGTTTCCTGAATTCTCATAATAAATGCCCCGGGGTCGGCGGAATTTCTCCCCTTGTGCCCTTCTCTTTTGCTTTTGCGGTTGTCGGGATACACATTGACAAGGGTCTGTCGGAAGGGCTATTGCTCCACCAGGACATCTCCTTGCCGCAAGAGAATGAGTGAACGGAGGCAACTTTGGCGCCACCAAGCAAAGACATGCAGATCCGACGCCTCGGGCGCTCGGGACTTTCGGTTTCCCGAATCGTGCTGGGCACGATGATGTTCGGCGGGCGTGCTTCGGCTGCGGAAGCCGAACGCATCATCGGCGACGCGCAGGACCGGGGGGTCAACTTCATCGACACCGCCGACGCCTACGACGCCGGCGCCTCGGAGGAAATCGTCGGCCGGCTCGTCCGCGGCCGCCGCTTCGACTGGATCCTGGCGACCAAACTGGCCAATCCGATGGGGGACGGGCCGAACATGCGCGGCCTGTCGCGCCGCTGGATCTTCGAGGCGACCGAACGGTCCCTCAAGCGCCTCGGCGTGGAAACCATCGACATCCAATACCTGCACAAGGAAGATCCGCAGACCCCCCTGGAGGAGACCGTCCGCGCAGTGGCCGATCTCGTCCGCGCCGGTAAGATCCGCTACTTCGGAGTGTCCAACCACCGGGCCTGGCGCCTGGCCCGCATCTGCGCCCTGTGCGATGCCCTGGGGATCGACCGCCCGGTGGTGTGCCAATTGTACTACCACGCGCTGAACCGCTCGGCCGAGGTGGAACTCCTGCCGGCCTGCGCCGCCCTCGGCATCGGCGCGGTGGCCTACAGCCCCCTGGCCCGCGGCGTGCTCACCGGCAAGTACCCTCCGGGGCGGGAGGCGCCGGCGGACAGCCGGGGTGCGTCCGGAGACAAGCGCATCCACCAGACCGAACTGCATCCCGCCAACCTGGAGGCCGCCGCACGCCTCAAGGCCCATTGTGATTCCAAAGGCGTCGACCTCGCCGCTTTCGCCGCCGCCTGGATCCTGGCCAACCCGACGATCACCGGTTTGATCGCCGGTCCGCGCACCCTCGAACAGTGGCAATCTTATTTCCGCGCCCTGGAAATCGTTCCGGACGCGGCCGACGAAGCCGCCGTCGATGCCCTGGTGCGGCCTGGGACGACCGCCATACCGCAGTACACGGACCCGGCCTACCCGATCGAGGGCCGCCCGATCGGCTGTGACCTTCCGGATGCGCCGCAGAAAACGCCATGATCCCGTCGCCGTGAAGCAATTCTGAACCTCGGATGATGAAACGATGACCACCCGGCTTGAACTCAAATCATCGGTCGATGACATCCGGCGCCGATTCGATCAGGATGTCGAACGGTTTTCCAATCTCGAAACCGGGCAGACCGCCACTGTTGACGCACCCCTGGCCATGGAGTTGATCACGCAGGCCGCCTTTCATTCGACGCGCAGGATCGAAAACGTTCTGGATGTCGGCTGCGGCGCGGGCAACAACACCATAAAACTGTCGCACTACACTTCGCCTTTCGATTGCGACCTTGTCGACCTCAGCCTGCCGATGCTGCAAAAAGCGGAGAAGCGCATCTCGGAAGTCAACAGCGGCCGGATCAGGATATTTCGCGGCGATTTCCGGGACATCGATCTGCCCGAGCAACATTACCATGTCATCCTGGCGGCGGCGGTCTTGCACCATCTGCGCGACGATCGGGACTGGGAATCGACATTTCGAAAAATCTACCGCCTGACCGCGCCCGGCGGCGGTGTATGGATCACCGATCTGGTCGCGCATGAAACCGATCCCGTCCAATCGCTGATGTGGAACCGGTACGGGGATTATCTCTGTTCTGTCGGCGGAGCGGCTTACCGGGACAAGGTCTTTGACTATATCGACAAGGAAGATTCGCCACGGCCGCTCACCTATCAAATCGAACTTTTGCGCAAAGTGGGGTTCGGGCGGGTGGAAATTCTACACAAGAATTCCTGTTTCGCCGCTTTCGGTGCCATCAAAACGGGCTGACCGCCGCTTGCCTTAATACACGTTTTCATAAATTCGATTACGTGTCGCCACCCGGCCGGCCCCTTTCACGCTCTCAATCGTGCGGCCCGAAGTGCCGTGGCACCGTATGCGTTGATTTGCTTCGAGGCCGTGAATTTCCCGAAAACCGCACCACCGGCGGGAACAAGCGCTCGCAAGCCTTGGTTGGCGCTTGAAGTTTTTCTGATTACAATTAGCCGGCCAGAGGATCTGATAGAATCGGAAGGGACTACGCCGCCATGAGCCCCGCACGATCCGAGCCCATGATTGTGGCCCGCAAGCTCACCAGGATCTACGCCCTGGGCGACGCCGCCGTCATGGGAATCAACGCGGTCGACCTCACCATCGCCCGGGGCGAAATGGTCGTCCTGAAAGGCAACAGCGGCTCGGGCAAGAGCACCCTGCTGGCGCTGCTGGCTGGGCTGGACCGTCCGACATCGGGACGGCTCCTGGTGGCCGGCCACGATCTTGGCGGCAGCCGGACGGCCGATCTGACCGGCTTTCGACGCGACGTCGTCGGGATGGTGTTTCAATCCTTCAACCTGCTGCCCACCCTGAATGTCTTCGAAAACGTGCTCCTGCCCGCACTGCTCGCCGGGCGGCCGGCCGCAACGGCGCAGCGCAAAGCGATGGAGCTGCTTGAATGGCTCGGCCTCGCGGACCGGCGCGAGCATTTCCCGGCCCAGCTCTCCGGGGGCGAGATGCAGCGCACCGCCATCGCCCGCGCCCTGATCAACGACCCCGCCCTGATCCTGGCCGACGAGCCGACCGGCAATCTCGACAGCCGCAACGGCCGCGTGGTGATGGATCTCCTGGCCGAACTCAACCGTTCTTCCGGGCGAACGGTCCTGATCGCCACCCACAGTGAACTCGCCGACACGCTCGCCACCCGGCGGATCCGACTCCGGGACGGCGCGATTCTGACATGCCCATGCGACGCGTGACCGCCTTCGCCCGCATTTTTTTCTGGTTCAGTGTGCGCAACCTGCGCCGCCACCTCGGCCGCGCGCTGGCCGTGGTGCTCGGCATCGCCCTTGGCGCGGCGGTTTTCACCAGTGTGCGGATCTCCGTGCATGCCTCCCTCGATTCGTTCAGCCGCAGCATGGACCTCTTCGCCGGAGCCGCCGAGAAGGTGCTGGTGCAGCCCGGCGGCTACGTCCCCGAAACAATCATTCCGATGCTGCAGCGCCACCCGGCGGTGTCCCGGTTCTCGCCGCTTGCGACCACCTACGTGCGCGGCGCCGGGGACCGCCGGGATGCCTTTCTCCTGATCGGCATCGACCCGGTCCTGGACCGCGCGTTCCGCAGATGGCGCACCGCCGGCGGGCAAGAGGACCGGGACGATCACTGGGCCAGGTTGATGGCCGATCCGGACACGCTGATCCTCAGTGCGCCCCTGGCGCGCGAGCTCGGGGCGGCGCCCGGCAGCCTGGTGGAACTCGACCACACCCGCGGCGTGCACACGTTCCGCGTCATCGGAACCCTCTCGGCCGAAGGTCTGGCACAGGTCGAAGGCGGGCGGGTGGCCATCACCGACATTGCCACCTTCCAGGAGTTCACCGGCTTGCAGGGCGTCGTGGAGCGGGTCGACCTGATCTTTGCGTCCGGAACCGCACCGCAGGAAATCGAACAGCTGGCCTCGCTTTTTCCAGGGCTGGAACTGCACGCGGCTTCTGCGGCGCGCGACAGCGGCAGCGCCATGATCCGGGCCTACCAGCTCAATTTGTCGATCCTGAGCTTCACTTCGCTTTTCGTGGGCATGTTCCTGGTCTACAGCCTGGTTGCCCTGAACGCCGCCTCGCGGCGGCGCGAGCTGGCCGTGATGCGCTCGCTCGGGGCCTCGCCCCGGATGCTGTTCAAACTTTTTCTGGCCGAGGGTGCATTGCTCGGCCTGGCAGGCTGGCTCGCGGCCGTCCCACTGAGCACCGCGATGGTCAACGCTCTGCTGCAGACCATCAGCCAGACCATCTCCACCCTGTTCGTCCGGGTTCGGCCGGAGTCCCTGGCGCTCAGCCCCTGGGAGGTCCTGATCAGCTTCGCCGCGACCCTCGGCGTCGCCGTTGCAGCAGCCTGCCAGCCCGCGCTCGAGGCCATGCGCGTCGTCCCCAAGGAGGCGCTGGAGATCGCCCACAGCGGGATGCGGCGCCGGCATGCGCCCCTGCGCCTGAAGCTGCTGGCCATCGGGTGCATCTCGGCCTGCGTACCGCTCTCGCTGCTGCCCGGCATTGCGGGAGTTCCGCTGCCCGGTTACGCTGCGATCCTGCTACTCTTTATGGGTTTTGCGCTCCTCGCCCCGTGGATGCTGCAGGGTGTGGGGCGCTGGTTCACGCCCGGCCTGCACCGCATGGCGGGTGTTCCAGCCTTTCTTGCAGGGCGCTACCTGCGGGCGAGCGGTACGCGGACGTCGGTTTCGGTAGGCGCGCTCATCACGGCCGTCGCCCTGTTTACGGCCCTGGCGATCATGATCCACAGCTTCCGCCTGACCGTGGATCTCTGGGTCCGCCAGACGGTCAGCGGCGATCTTTTCGTCACCACCAAGATGGGGCAGCTGAACCGGTTCCGGTTCCCGATTCCCAAGGATATCGCGGCCGAGCTGAATCGCATGGCGCCGGAGGCGGATGCTGTGCCGAGCCGCCGCTTTCAGCTGCGGTACAATGAATTCCCATATGAATTCGAGGCGCTGGGATTGGAGGCGTTTCTGGCGCACGGCGGATTCGTGTGGCTCGCGGGCGACCCGCAAACCATCCGCCCGCGACTGCTGAGCGGCGAAGGCGTCCTGGTCTCCGAGGTTTTCGCCAACCGCACCGGCCTTTCCGCAGGAGAACGCTTCCGGGCCAGAATCGAGGGCGCCGCGGTGGAACTGCCGATCCTGGGCGTCGTGCGCGACTACCGCACCGACGGCGGCATTGTCTTCTACTCCTGGTCGCAGTTCAAAAAACGCTACCATGATCCCCGATCGACCGGAGTGCGCTTCTACTTCAAGAATCGAGGCGATGTGGCGGAGCAGGTCCGGGAGCTGCGCAACGCCATCGCCCGCCAGTACGGAGACCGCCTGGAAATGGTGGGCGGAACGGAACTGCGGCAGACGATCTTGAGGATCTTCGACGAAACATTCGCCGTCACGATCGTGCTGCTGATCATCGCTCTCGCGGTGGCCGCCCTCGGGATCACGACCACATTGATGGTTCTCGTGCTGGAACGCACGGGCCAGCTGAACACGATGGTCGCGCTGGGGGCTGGTTTCCGCCAGATCCGCGCCATGATCTTCTGGGAAGCCGGCTTCCTGGTGGCCGCCGGAGAAATCGCGGGACTGGCCTGCGGATTCATTCTCTCCTATCTTCTGGTCTACGTGATCAACCGGCAATCGTTCGGCTGGACCTTCCTGTACAGGGTGGACTGGAACGCGCTGGTGTTTTCACTGCCCTTGATCGTCCTGGCCGCGCTGGCCGCAGCCGTTCCAGCCGTGCGCATGATCTCGCGCCAGCCGCCGGCGAATATTCTGCGGGAGCGATGATGACGTCCCGACGCGCAAACCACCGGCTGTTCCTGACAAGCGCCGCCGCCTTGATCGTGTGGCTGGCGTTTGGCGGTCCGGCCACGACGCCTGCCGCGGATCCGCCCGGAGACTACCTCCAGGTGACCGGTCCCTGCGGACTGTCGTTCCCGCGCGATCACGGCCCGCATCCAGGGTTCCGCACCGAATGGTGGTATTACACGGGCAACCTGGAGGCCGAAAACGGCCGGCGCTTCGGATTCCAGCTGACCTTCTTCCGCCACCAGCTGAGCCCCCTGAAGGTTCCGGACGATCGTCCGGAACCGCAGTCCGCCTGGCGCACACATCAGGTTTATCTGGCCCATGCCGCCGTCGCGGATCTCTCGGGCCGGCGTCACCTGCAATCCGGACGGGCGTCGCGGGAAGCCCTCGGCATGGCGGGCGCCGTCCCGGAAGAAAATGGAGTAACCGTCTTCGTGGGCGACTGGAACGCCGCCATCCTTCCCGGCCTGCACCGTCTTGCGGCCGCGTCGCATGCGTTCGCGCTGCAGCTGGACCTCGTCCCCGCCAAAGATCCGGTCCGGCACGGCATCCAGGGGTACAGCCGCAAAGGTTCGGCCCCCGAGCGCGCAAGCTGCTATTACTCGATGACCCGCCTCGATGCCGCGGGCACCCTGAGGCTCGAGAACCAACCGCCGATGGCCGTGGAAGGATCGGCCTGGATGGACCACGAGTTCAGCACCGCCCCGCTCGAACCCGGCACCGTGGGCTGGGACTGGTTCGGCATCCAGCTGGACGACCGCAGTGAATTGATGATGTTCCTGTTGCGGCGCGAGCAGGGGGATATCCACCCGATCTCCAGCGGAACCTATGTCGACCCGCAGGGGGTCGCACACCATCTGGAACGCGGGCACTTCGCGGTCGAAGTGCTCGACACCTGGAAGAGCGGGCGGTCCGGGGCCGTCTACCCGTCGAAGTGGAAGGTGAAGGTTCCGCCGGCGGGAATCGACATCGTGGTGACGCCGAACCTGCCGGACCAGGAGATGCATCTCGACGACGTCAGCGGAATCACCTACTGGGAGGGCAGCGTCGCAGCCCGCGGCACCAAAGGCAAGGCCGGTGTCGAGGGTCTGGGCTATGTGGAGCTGACCGGATATGCGGGGCCCTTCGGGGCTCTGAAATGATCGTTCCGTTTCCGGCGCTCCCCGATTTCGAAGGAGAAGAATTGCGCCCCCCTGCGGCGTGGACAACAGGACTGCGCCGCAAAAACCGCTTTGGAATTCAGAACCGCGACGAGGCCGCCCCCTATATAGTATGGGCGTGGATCTTCCGTTCATTCACATCGCTTTCCTATGCGGCACCGGGTGTGTTAAGTGTGATCCATTGAAGGAGATCCAACGTGCTGCGCGTCTTTCAAAACGATCTGGCCGACCCCGGCCATTTCACGATCACCCTGGAGCTGGTTCCCGGCCGCGAGTCCAAAGGGAGGGCGGTGGACACGGTGATGGGCATCGCCCGGGATGCGTTCGCCGACGGCCGCATCTCGGCGGTCTCGATCACCGACAACCCGGGCGGCAATCCCTCGCTGAGTCCGGATGTGATCGGACATTCCATTTTCCAGTTGGGCATGGACGTGATCGTCCACTTCACCTGCCGGGACATGAACCGGGTGGGCATGGAAAGCCGCGCCCTGCAGCTGGCCATGATGGGCATGAAAAACATTCTGGCCCTGAGCGGCGACTACGCAGGCAGAGGGTTCGGGGGCCAGGGCGCTCCCGTTTTCGATCTCGACTCGGTTCACCTGCAGATCCTGCTGGGGTATCTCAGCGAGCGCATGCAGGCCTCCGGAGATCCGGACGGATTCTTTGCCGGCTGCGCGGTTTCTCCTTTCAAGCAGACCGAGGGCGAATCTTTCGCCCAATATGCCAAACTGTGCCGCAAGGCGGCCGCCGGCGCCCAGTTCGTCATCACGCAACTCGGCTTCGACGCCCGTAAATTCAAGGAGCTGATTCAGGTCCAGCAGGTCATGGGGCTGAAGATCCCCACCCTGGGCTCGGTTTATGTGCTCTCGCCCAAGGCCGCGGAAATCATGCACAGCGGCAAAGTGCCGGGCGCGGTGGTGACCGATGCGCTGTTCGCCCGGATCAAGAAGGAAGGCCGTGACAAACAATCGGCCCAGCGGGCGGCGGTCGAACGGACCGCCCGTCTGGCGGCGGTGCTCAAGGGGCTCGGCTACAAGGGAATCCACATCGGCGGCATCCACAAAAGTTTTGAAACCGCCGGGCGCATCCTCGACCGCTTCTCGGAAATCGAGGGACACTGGCGCGAGTTTGTTCAGGACTTCGACTTCCCCCTGCCCGGCGGATTTTATGCCTTCGCACCGGACGGCGCCGATCCTTCGCCGGCGCCGCTATTCGGAACACGCCCGGCCGGCGGGCCATCGCTTCTGGAACGCGGGCGGTTCACCGTTCTGAAAGGCGCACATGATCTCTTCTTCAATCGTGAAAACCTGCTGGCGCCCCTGTTCCGCAAATTGGCAGGCAACCTGGACGGTCGGATCGGCGGCCGCATGCTGACCGAGTTGATCGAGCATCCCCTGAAATCGATGCTTCTGCACTGCGCCATGTGCGGGGATTGCGGCATCCAGCACCTTGCATTCCTGTGCCCCGAGTCGCAGTGCCCCAAGCACACCCGCAACGGGGCGTGCGGCGGCAGCAGTTCCGGGCGCTGCGAAGTCTTTCCGGACCGCCCCTGCGTCTGGTTCCGCGCTTACCGGCGCCTCGCTTTCGCAGGACGGACGGCGGAGTTCGTCAATAGCTGCGTACCGCCCCGCATGTGGGAACTCAACCACTCCTCATCATGGATCAATTTCCACCTGGGCCGCGACCATCAGGACGCCTCCAACCCGGTCGCCCTGCGCTGCAGAACATCCTGCTGCACGTTATGAAAACCAGCAATCCGGGACCGCCAGGCGGCCTCACATCAACGAGTCAGGATGCGTCCGGCGCTGCATGAACCTGAACGCAAGCGGGCGGAATCGAAAGGGCCGGATTCCGGACGAGCCGCATCGCGGTGCACGAACAGGCGCTGGATGTCCCGGACCAGCATCAATTGAACGGCCTTGGACAGGAACTCACCGGCGGCTGCGGAGTGAGCCGGGGTGCTCATGATCTTTGTGCTTCTGTTCAGCCTCCCTGAGTCCTTTCCGCCTGCCTGCCATGATGATCACTTTGACTATGTGGTTATATTTAGGCACGAATCCCAGTGCGAGGAGGTTTTACATGTCCAGATATCACGCCATAGGAACGTGCATCATGTGCGATGACGCATTAGTAGCAGAGGATTATTGCAGCATCGTCGACAACGACTTTTCTTGCCCCGAATGCTGTGAGGAGGCGCCGGAGGAGGGCGAAACGGATTATCGCGAATTCATGTACCGTTATCATTGGCTCTAATGTTCTTTATTCCTCCAATCAGGATGAATCTGAGTTCATTAGGCGCATTTGGCGGGGTTGTTTCGAAGAGGGGCGTACTTGGGGTATGCCCCTCTTATTGAGAGAGGGCAAGGTCATTCCGACTCTTGCCCGCCTGTAATGTCAGGGCTTGATTTGCAAAAACTTCCGTCCCTGTTCTTGATTCCGCTCCCTCCTCAAATTCATCGATTCCTTCTCCAATACCTAAAAATCTTCTTCACCGCCGAATAGGCCAAAGCGATAGAGGCTATTTTCTTGAACATGAGGTTCTCTCCACACGATAGATTTATTAGAAATTAATGTTGTCGAGTCGCCCATGTCATAGGGTGAATCAAGGTTTGTCACGGTAACCGATCCCTCATTTTCATGTAAACCAGTTATGAAAACCGAGGGCCGAGCAGACCGAAAGGCCAATATCGATTCGAAGTGAGGGCGTGCGGAAACAATATGCCCCCTCAACATGATCCGCAATAGAGGCGTACTACGACTGCAGCAGCAAACTGCGAATGGCGGAGAGGATGCTGGTGTAAGTCTGCACATTTCCGGCTTCTTCGCGCAAAGCCGCGGCACTCTGCCCCTGGCGTACCGCATCCTCCGCCTGGGCATTCAAGCGCGCCACCTGAGCCTGGGCATCGGCGATGCGCAACTCGACTTTGGTGAGAAGGTGCACCCGTTCTTTCACACTAGAATGAGCC
>JAEYRZ010000074.1 GCA_023435265.1 Pseudomonadota bacterium | reverse complement strand
CCAGGGCGGCCATTTTTTCGCTTTGCACGAGCTGCTTCTGAGCCCGGCGCAGGTCGGCCAGCGAGGCGTGCAGAGCGCGGTTCGACTCCTGCAGTTCGGCCGTGCGGCGGTTGACGCGCAGTTCCAGTTCTTCGTTCAACCGCAGCAGCTCCTCTTCCGTGTTCTTGCGATCGGTGATGTCCCGCAGGATGCCGATGAATTTGCGCGTACCGCCCCAAAAGGTCTCGCTGACCGCCAGGTCCAAAGGAAAAACCTGGCCGTTCTTGCGCAGGCCGCGGACTTCGCGGCCGAAGCCGATGATTCTGGCCCGGCCGGTGCGCAGATAGTTCTTCACGTAGGTGTCGTGTTCGCTGTGGTAGGGCTCCGGCATCAATATGTTGACATTGCGGCCGATCACCTCGTCCGCGGTGTAGCCGAAGATGCGTTCGGCCGCCGGATTGAAGGTTTCTACGATCCCGGCTTCATTGATGCTGACGATGCCGTCCAGGATATTGTCCAGCACCGTTTTCAGGTAAGATTGGCTGCGCTGCAGGGCATCATCCGCCCGGGGAGGACGATCGGGATTCATGGGCAAAGGATGTGCACTTTGACCTCAAATGCAAACGCGGGCAGGAAATCGGTAAACCACAGGCGGGCACAGGGCAGGGGCGGAACCGCGTCCAACGCGCAGAGCGGAACCTGTGCGCTTGTGGGAGCTCAAGCTAAGTGCTCTGTGGCACAATTCGGTTACGTATTACTCAGTTCATTTTATAACGCCAGAGAGCACAGAGGTCACAGAGGATGATTTTTGTCCTTCTCTGTGTTCTCTGTGTCCTCTGTGGTGAGACATACGTCATCGTAATTAGTCCGGTACATGCTAAGGGCATGTAAAGTAACGTATCAGATCATTTCGGGGTCGGAATCGGGATCGCGATCGAATTGGAATCGATACCGATTCCGATACCGATACCGACCCCGAGCTCCGCCGGTCATCAACCCAAACCGACCCAGCAGGCAGTACGGTATGGATGATGAGAATCTCTGAATTCTCGGCGCCTCTGCCGAAAAATGATCACTTGTTGGCGATGTGTACTGAAGACTTCACCACTTGTCGAAGTGGGTGAACTCGGCTGTCTCGCGGCGTTTGGGGGCGCCGCCGATTTTGGCCGGGACGCCCACCGGCACCATGGTCACCACTTCGTAGCCGGCCGGCAGGCCGAGGATTGCGCGCGCCTTGTCGTGGTCGAACAGACCCACGATCACCGTCCCCAGGCCCAGGTCATGCGCGGCCAGGCAGAGGTTCTGGTTGGCCAGTCCCAGATCGTACATCATCCAGTCGCCGAACTTGGTCGTGACCTGTTCTTTGTAATAACCCGAAGATCCCGTTTTCGCGCACAATACCAGCACCACCGGCGCCTGAATCAGCGCGTTCGAGGCCGGATTGCGCGTCAGGCAGGCCTGCAGCTGCGCCTTCACCTCGGCCGAGCGGACCACCACCACTTCCCAGGCCTGTGTGTTGGCCCATGAAGGCGCCCAGCGCACCGCTTCCAGAAGCGTCTGCAGTTCGGCCTCGGTCAAGGGGCGGTTTTCGAAGTGGCGGACGCTGCGCCGCTGCTTGATTGCATCCAATAAAGCGCTCATCGAATCTCCTTTCAGGATTGCGGCGGCTCGCCGCGCTTGTGACATTCGCAATGCCGTTCGCCGCAACGGGGGCAGACGTAGAATTCGCGTTTGGCGGGCGGCGGCGCCTGCATGCGCAGGACGCGCCACAGGATGAAGATGAAGACGGCTGCAAAGAGCACACTCAGAACCCCGTAAAACATTGCCCGGCTCCTTAGACCACGATGTACCGGCCGCCCTCGATATAGGGGATGTCGGCCCCATCCATGGTTTGGATGATTTCATGGTTGTTGCGGCGCTTGATTTCGGCCACGATGGCGCGCTGCTTGTTCACCTTTTGGGCGAATTCATGGCTGACCGAAAGCAGCTCGTCGAGAGGACACGCCTTCTGAACGATGTGGTGCCGCTCGCAGGCCTCGCCGGTCAGGCGGACGCCGGTGAGCTGCATTTCCCGCAGCACGTGCGCCGGAACGGCGCTGCGCAGCAGCGCGATCATGCCGGGCAGGAACGGCACGCCCACATCCACTTCGGGCAGGCAGAAGAATCCACGGTCGGAGCGCATGAAACGGAAATCGAAGGCGCAGGCCAGGATGGCGCCGCCGCCGAAGGCATGCCCCGTAAGCGCGGCGACGGTCACCAGCGGATAGGTCAAGAGGCGTTTGAAAAGACGGTTCAGTTGATGGAAAAATTGTTTGGCGACGGTCAGTTCGTTCCGCTGCAGGACAGGCTGCAGCCACTCGAGGTCGATGCCGTTGGAAAAGATCTTGTCATGGGCGCTTTTGACGAGCAGCGTGCGCGCCGGGGTGCGGTTCTCGATTTGATCCAGCACGTCGAGCAGGGCATCCAGGAAGGGTGGGTTGAAGCGGTTGTCGCGGTCGTTGAGCGTCACCAGGGCGACATGCTCCTGGATCGTATAATCGACCAAGGCCATGGTGTTCTCCTCTTTCGTAAAGCGTCCGGGGATCGTTTGTCGTGGTTGAAGCTGAACAAGCCCCTATCACACCACCCGCGCCATCGTCAATTCAGGCCGTCAGGCGACAATTCGAATCGGTTTGAGCGGGGCTGAGGATTGCCGGATGGCGGTGATTGAAGCGGTTTAGTGTGGGAGGGATTGAGAAAGGGCGGCATACGGTCGATGCCGCCCTCGCGATACGCGTCGGACGGGATCCTAACAACCGCAGGAGCGCTTCTGATCGGTGCTGCAGGCGCAGCCCGCCCCCGATCCGAACTGCATCCCGGAATCCAGTTTGAAGCCGTACATGTGAAAATCGACCGAAATGGGTTTGGCGCGTTCGAGAAATTCCGAGTTGACGAGGTACTTGAAACCATCGATATCGAACTGGGTGTCGGCATCGTTCGGCTCATCCAGAGCCATGGCCAGGCCGGGACCGCCTCATCCGCCTTCATTCAGGAAGATCCGGATCGGCCGGACCTCTTTGCCTTTGAAATACTGGGCGATCTGTTCAGTGGCCGCAGGTGTGACTGTGAGCATGCTGTCCTCCTTGAATGGTATAAAGCCCGCTCCGGCGGGCGTATCGGCGGCGAAGCCCGGTTGAAAACCTTTTGGCCACAACGGGAGCCGGGCCGCTCACGACGCCGCAAAACTAACCATATTGCCGCAAAAAGTCAATCATTGCCGACGCTCGGCGCGGGACCGCCGCGACGCCTTCGATCATGGCGGCTGAATCGGCTTTTTCGGCTTCGATCTTTACCCGGCATTCGCTCCCCGGTTTACTTCAGGCTGGAGAGATGGCGTTCGTAGACCGCGCGGTCGCCTTCGGAAAAGAGGACGAAAATCACCTTTGCTGGGAATTCGTTTGCCGCCAGGAACGTGAGGCAGGCATCCACCGCGATCCGGCAGGCGTCTTCGATCGGATAACCGTAGACACCGCAGCTGACGGCCGGAAAGGCGACGGAAGAGAGCTTTTCTTCTCGCGCCAGGGCGAGACTGTTCCGATAGCAGGACCGCAGCAGGCGTTCGTCCTCGGGACGACCGCGATAGACCGGGCCCACCGTATGGATGACGCGCCGTGCCGGAAGGCGGTACCCCCGGGTGATGCGCGCCTCGCCGGTCGGGCACCCGCCCAGGGTGCGGCATTCGGCCAGCAGTTCGGGCCCGGCCGCCCGATGAATGGCGCCGTCCACCCCGCCGCCGCCCAGCAGCGAGCGGTTGGCGGCATTGACGATGGCATCCACCGCCATCCGGGTGATGTCGCCTTGACGCACCTCGATGCGGTCCAGAACGGGATTTTTCATAAACGCCTCCTTGCCCGTATATTACAGGCTTGTTGAAAAACGAGCATCGAGCCGTCAGGCAAGGCGCGCGGCTTTCACAAAGCGCAGCATCCACGCAGCATGTGAGCATTTTTAAACGCCGCGCAACGCAGCATCACGGCTTGAGGCGAAGTTTTTCAACAGCCTGTTAAAGGTCGTAAAGCGTGTCATCGTGGCGGGGTGCGCTGCGGCCCGCGCCGCGCCCTCCTTTGCGGGCCGGCATCAGAAAAGGCTCTTCCTTTTCCAGGATGTCGCCCATTTCGGCTTCGATCTGTTCCGGGTTTTCGCCGCGTTCCATGCGCTGCAGGGCCTCCTGCATGCCGGGTCCCAGCTCCATTCCGGTCATGCGGGTCAGCTTGCGCATCAGCCCGGCCGCCTGTTTGGGGTCATCTTCATCGATGTGCTCCGCCTCTCCGGCCAGCATCTGCATGGCCTGCTCCATCTTGCTTTCATCCACCGGCAGGTCGTCGGCCGGATCGTTCTCCCTGGCCCGCCCGGTAACGGCAAAGGCCGACATGCGACGTTCAAGCGTCCTTGCGCAGCGGGGGCAGGGCGGCCGGCGGGAGGTGTCGACCGTCCTGGAAAAGAAGTTGAAGATGGTATTGCAGTCGTCGCAGAAAAATTCGTAGATGGGCATGCCTCACCTCTTGGTTTGAAAAGGTGCCCCGCCCCGGGCGGCGCACGATGATTCCGGTGCTGGTCAAGCTGGCGAAATAAATAGGCTTCAAGCCTTTTCTTGTCAACCGCCGGCGGAGGCGGCGGGTCGGCCGTGCAGCGAAACCCCATGGTCATAACGTCTGTCATCCCGACCGGGGTTAGAGCTAGTGTCATCTCGACCGCAGGGAGAGATCTCAATTCGTTTGCAGCAATCCTCGATAAAGATTTCTCCCTGCGGTCGAAATGACAGGCACCCTGGTCATTTCGGATTTCGATGCACGCCCTCGCTTGCCACTTCGTCCATCAAAATGCCGTTCGTCCGAATGCATGCCGGCAGGCGGCCGCCGTTCGATTGACTTGGCCCGGACCATCTGCTATGGCACCGGCACCATTACGTTTTGACCAGAAAGGAAGACAGCAATGCAGCATACACTGGCTATCGTCAAACCGGACGGCGTGGCGCGGGGTTTGATCGGCGAGGTCGTCAAACGCATCGAAGGCGACGGGCTGAAAGTCATCGCCATGAAGATGGTTCACATGACCCGAACCCAGGCCGAGGGGTTTTACGCCGTGCACAAGGCGCGTCCGTTTTTCTCCAGCCTGACCGCATTCATGTGCTCCGGCCCGGTGGTGGTGATGATTCTCGAGGGCGACAATGCAATCCAGCGCTGGCGCGACATGATGGGGGCCACCAATTTCAAGGATGCGGCCGAGGGCACCATCCGCCGCCAATTCGCCACGGATATCGAAAAAAACATCGTCCACGGTTCCGATGCGCCTGAAACGGCGGCCTTCGAGACCTCCTACTTTTTCAATGCCTTCGAACGGATGGGCGGGTGACCCAGCGCGTCCGCCTCGACAATGTGGCGATTGTTCTGCACCGTCCCCATTTTTCAGGCAACATCGGTTCGGCCGCCCGGGCGGCCTGCAACATGGGCATCGGCCGCCTGGTGGTCGTCGCGCCTGAAAATTACGACCGCGAGCGCGTACTTCCCATGGCCACGCACGTGGCCCGCAAAGTGGTGGACGGCATTCGGTTTTATGACGACCTGGCCGCAGCGCTTTCATCGTTCACCTACGTGGTGGGCACCACGGCGCGGCGCGGCGGCGAGCGCCAGATCGTCCTGGCGCCGGCCCAGGCTGCGCACGACCTGATCGCCATTTCGCAGAAAAACCAGGTGGCCCTCCTCTTCGGCCCCGAGGACCGCGGGTTGACCAACGAAGAGCTGCGGATGTGCCATCAGCTGGTCACGATCCCCACGGCCGATTTCGCCTCCCTCAACCTGGCCCAGGCGGTCATGGTGCTGTGCTACGAGCTCTTCACCGCCGGCGGTCCGGCGCCCCGCACCCTCGTGCCGCGGCTGGCCACGCGCCATGAACTCGACGGCATGTACGCCCAGCTCAAAGAGGTGCTGGTGCGGATCAATTACATTCAGCCCGAAAATCCCGATTACTGGATGAACAAGCTGCGTCGCTTCTTTTCACGCGTGCAGCTGCGCGCCGGAGAAGTGAGCATCATCCGCGGCATCTGCCGCCAGATCGACTGGTATGCCGGGCAGCGCTACCGGGAAGGGCAGAAGAATCCGGACCCCGAGTAGGCATCGCCGTCAAATGCAGTAACATGGTGGCCTGCGGATATCTGGAATGCTCGAGTACGATATCGATATCCATTTCGATTGCGATCCCGATTCCGACCCCGACCCCGAATTTATATGTTACGACACTTATGAACAGATGTGCTGAACCTTCCGGTTAACGCTGATTTAAATGCACAGGGCACTAAAGAGTTCCTCGTTCTGAATCGCTTTGTGTTGTTTTTGAATCGATCGTCAGCGCAGGGGAAGCCCCGCGCGATGGGGATGAACTTGTTGCAGGATTTCGATGGAAGGGGCTTCACCGGCGGACCAGTAGCGCTGCAGCTGCCCGAGCGCGGTTTCGGCGGTTTTCATCTGCTGCGCGAGGCGGCGGACGTTCAGCATGCCGAGATCGCTTAACTCGACCAGGTGAGAGCTGCCGCGGGCGCGCCGGCCCACAAAGGTCATCAGCCGGGCCAGGGCGTCCAGGGCGTGGCGGTCCGCGGCGGTGGCCTGGGCCGCGGAAATCGTTTTGCAGTAATAGGCATAGCAGACCGGCGGCCGGCCGGCCGGCAGCCGGCATCCGTTTGCACCCAGCCAGCCCTGCCGGGGATCCCAAGCCGGCCTTCGCGGTGCCTGGCGGCGGACCCGCTGCAAAAAAGGACTTTCCAGCGATTCGCGGCAGAAATCGATCCGGCAGCACACCGCGGTGCATCGTGCGCAATGGTCCCTGCAGCGTGCCGCCATCAAACGCTGAACGCGCGATTCCAGAATGATGTAGTCCGCAATCAGCGGGCTGAGTGAGTCCGGCATGGAGATCCTCCGCATCGTGAACCCTGCTTTAGCGCCGATCGCCCTTCCGTTCAAGATATCTGTCGATAGTTCAAGTTTGCGGATATCTGAAATGCTCAAATCCATCCTATTGCCTTGGTGCACCTGAACCGTGCCATGGAACCAAACCGGAACTTTCCGTATAATCTTTCAGCTCCCTGCGCGGCAGCGCCATTGGTTTCCAGCTTCATCAGCTTAACGCTGAAGCATCCATGTGCCGCCAACCATTTGTTCCGCTTGCCAATCGACGCGCGGCAGCCTATTTTAGTCCTGTTTTCGACTGCGAAAGGGGGCTTGGACATGAAGGGTATCGCGATTCGCTGGCTGACCTTGACATTGGCCATCCTGCTGGCCGCCTATCTTCTGGACGGCATCCGCATCAGCGGCTTCGGAGCGGCCCTGGCCGCGGCCGCCATGCTGGGCATCCTGAACGCGTTCTTTCGTCCCATCGCCCTGATCCTGACGCTGCCCATCAATATCCTGACTCTGGGGCTGTTTACGTTCGTGATCAACGCGGTGATGCTCAAGATGGCCTCGGGAGTTGTCGGCGGCTTCGAGGTGGCCGGCTTCTGGTCGGCCGTGTTCGGATCGCTGGTCATCAGCCTGGTCAGTTGGCTGCTCAGCACCTTTATCGGCGACAGCGGCCGGGTGGATGTCATCAATCTGCGCCCCAGAGGGAATAATCGCTGGGAATAAAGGCATTCGATGGTCTGGCTGTGGATTATCGTGGGGCTCGTCTACCTGCTGTCGCGCATCGATCTGATCCCGGATGTCGTGTTTCCCTGGGGGTGGATCGACGACGGCATCGTACTGATGCTGATTTACCGCCGGCTCGCCCGCATGGCCCGCTCCGGCCGGGCCGATCCGGGCGGTGGGTTCGACCGCGCGCAGCGGCCGGAACAAGAGGGGCGCGGCGATTCCGCGGCCGGATCCGCATCCGCCGGAGCGCCTGATCCCTACCGGGTTCTTGGACTGAAGCCGCCGTCCAGCCCGCAGGAGATCCGCGCGACCTACCTGAAACTTGCCAACCAGTACCACCCGGACAAAGTGGCCCATCTGGGCCGAGAATTCCAGGAACTCGCCGAAAAGCGCTTCAAGGAGATCCAGGAGGCTTACCAGCGCCTGACCGATGCGCATTGAACGCGCCGGACCGCGATCAGACGCTGTAAAACGCGGCGGCCTCGCGCATCAATCTTCCGATGGGCATATGCTGCGGGCAGCGCCGTTCGGCTTCGCCATAATCGAGCCGCGCGATCGCGGCGCGCGTCTCCGGCGCGAGAGCGGCCATCTGCGCCCGGGCCCACTCCGGCCGCCCGTAGCTGTGACAGTACATGTGGCAGCGCATGATGTCGCTGACCGGCACTTTTTGGGCCAGGGCCGCTTCGCAGACCGCGCCGCAGCCGCGGCAGTAACGGTCGGCCGTACATTCCGCATGCCGGGCCAGCAAATCGACAGACGATGCCGAAAGCGGGCGCGGGTCGGCCGCGGCCGCCGCATTGGCCTTGAGCAGCTTGAGGCTGTCCATCTGCGAGCAGATGCTGGCGATGTGCGGGTTTTGCCAGACCGCCTTGAGCTTGGCCTGCTCCTCGGTCAGGCCCTGCGCCATGAAATGCTTCTGCAGGTCGGGCTCGCGGGAGGAAGAAAACCAGGACGCTCCGCTCTGGGTCTTCATGGCCGTCAGCCCGATCCCCGCATCGACGCAGGCCGCCACGGCCGCTTTCATCTCCGCGCTGTCCATGATGCGGTAGTTGTAGCTGAACATGATGCCGTCGATCCAGGAAAGGCGCGCGGCCCCCAGCAGGCAGGCTTCCATGTTGCTGTGGGTGCTGAAGCCGAAGAAGCGGATTTTCTTCTGCGCCTTGGCCGTCTCGGCCCACTTGCGGGTGGCCTCGTTGAGCTCGTCGATGCTGCGGATGCCGTGAACGAAGTAGAGGTCGATGGTGTTGGTTTGCAGCCGCTCCAGAGAGCGCGCCAGCAGCGTGTCCATGCCCTGCGGATCGCGGGCACAGGATTTGGTGACCAGGAAGACTTTGCCGCGGTCCGCGGGATATCGGGCGAAGTACTTGCCGATGCCGGCCTCGCTGCCGCTGTGATAGCAGTCGGCCGTATCCCAGTAGGTCACCCCCCACTGCAGCGCCTGTCTGAGCAGCAGTTGGTTGGCGGCGATATCGAACATGCCGCCCAGGGCCAGGATCGAGACCTCGATGCCGCTCTTGCCGAACCGGCGCGTGGGCACCCGGATCGTCTTCGAATCCGGCGCGGCATCGGTCTGGGCCAGGGCGGGACTCAATGCGCCATGGGGCGCTGCCAGCGTGCTCAACCCGGCGGCGCCGGCGATTTGCAGAAAGCGGCGGCGGGAAAAACAGGGATGGTCGCTCATAATTTTCTCCTTTAGCGGGGCTGTTACGGCCCGCCGGAACGTTTCAGGCGGGCGTCAGCCGATGGCCAGGGTGGCGCGACTCGTTTTCGGCCGTCACCCGGATGGCTCTCAGGCCCTGCACCGGGCACTCGTGTTCGCAAACCCCGCATCCGATACAGCGGGTCGGATCGACATAGGGCTGCTGAAGCCGCACGGCGATCTCGATGGTTTCATCGGGTCCGGGTGCCGTCCAGACGGACCCGGCCGCGAGGGTGATATCATGTTCCGAATTGCCCAGGATCGGGCGCGGCGGCCGGCCCCTGGAAAGGAGCACATGGTCTCCGCCGGCAAAGCGGTCCGGGGCCAGCCGTTCGACCACCTGGAGCGTTTCAGCGGCCGCCGAACGGACGGTCAGGGCTCCGTCGGTCAGCGCCTGAAACACCGTGCGGGTGGTGATCGCCTTGGGGCTCAGGGGGCAGTTCTCCTGGCACACGATGCAGGGCCGGTCCATGGCCCAGGGCAGGCAGCGGCCGCGGTCCACGAACGCCGTGCCGATGCGCAGCGGTCCCCGGGCGGCGAAGGCCCCGCGGCCCATCCGCTCGTCAGGCGTCAGCGGCCGGATGGCGGCGGTCGGGCAGACCCGGCTGCAGGCCACGCAGTTGTGCCGGCAGCCGCTGGTTCCGCTGCGGAAATCGGCGACCGGCGTCCAGATCCCCTCCAGTCCGGCCTCCATTCCTGCCGGATGCAGCACATTGGTCGGACAAACCCGCATGCACTGGCCGCACTTCATGCAGCGGCTCAGGAAATCGGCCTCGGCCAGGCTTCCGGGCGGCCGGATCAGGCGCGGATTCCAACCGCCCGCCAGAGCGCCGTCGAGCCGCAGCAGCGGCACGGCGGCCAGACCGCCGAGGCCGGCCGCCAGAACACCGCGCCGGGTGAGATCGGGCGCGCGCGTCTCTCCGGCCGCCGAGGAAAAGGGCTGATAGGCGATGCGCGAATGCCGGCATTGGGCCCTGCAGTTAAGGCACAGCACGCACTCGTGCGTCCGGATGACGCCGTCCGGGTCGCAGGCGCCCTCGCAGTCGGCCGAGCATTGACCGCATGCCTCGCATTTTTCGGCCGTACGGCCGATGCGCCATACCGCAAAACGGCTGCACAGCGCCAGCAGGGCGCCGGTAGGGCAGACGAAGCGGCAGAAAAAACGTGGTGTGCGCAGGCTGAGCAGAAGGATCAGCACAAACAGCCCGCCGATCAGGAATGCGCCCTGGGTATGGCGGTCGGCGCTCCAGATGAGGTGCAGCGGCCGGTCGGCCCAGGGCAGGAGCGCCAGGTTCACGGCCCGCTGAATGATCGTCAGCGGATCGAGCCAGCCCAGTTGCAGCGAAGCCGAGAGCCAGTTCCGTTCCGGACCGGCGAGAAGGGTGAGGCCGAGCGCGGCGGCAGTCACGGCCGCCAAGGGGCGCAGGGCTTTTTGGCGGACGGCCACGGCCTTGAACCGGACGAGCAGCAGGAGGGCGGTCGCCAGCACGGCGGCCAGAGCCCAGACGGTCTTGTGTCCGGAAAGCAGGCCGTCGAGAAAAAAGTGCAGCAGGTCGGCCGCCGCCGCGGCCAGCATGAAAAGCAGCACAAAATACTTGATGCGCTGCGCCCAATGGGGACGGTTGCGCCGCGCCCGTGCAGCCGTGTTGAGGCCGCGCTTGCCCAAAAAACCCGCAAACTGCTGCGCTGCGCCCAGAGGGCAGACCCAGCCGCAAAAAAAGCGGCCCAGAAAGAAGGTCAGCGCCAGGGTCAACAGGCCCCAGGCCAGTCCGGCATAAAGCGTGTGCGTGGAAAGGACGGTTCCCAGGGCGAACAGCGGATCGAGCTGCATCAGCCAGTTGAGCGGCCAGCCGCGCAGTTGCCAGAAGCGGTCGCCGATGCTGGCCGCAACCCCGAACCAGATCAGCAGGGAGAAGAAAAAGAGCTGGCTGATGCGGCGGATGGTGACGATGCGCATGGATCAATCCCCCGGTGCGATAATCGGATTCACGTCGCGGTACGCCACCCGGCCCAGACCTTTTGCAGCGGCCATGGCGAGGTGCGGGAGGGATTCCGCCGAGCGGCCCAGCAGGGTGGCCCCCAAGGCATCCACCGCCACCGGATCGGTGCCTGCGATCACGGTGTTGGTGGGCGCAAGGTCGGTCAGCGAACCGCCGGTGGGGCCGTTGCGCAGCATGCTCCGGGTGCCGTCCAGAATCACCAGTGTGGGCTTGATCAGCATGGCCAGTTCCAGGATGATGGCGTGGATTTCCTGGTGAAAGACATTGCGCCGGCCGCCCAGCAGGCCGTACCAGTTTTTCAATGTCAGCGAAGCGCCGCTGCGGTGATGATCCTTGACCGGCGCGAGGCCGATGACCCGGTCGGCCCATTGCAGCGGCTCATAAAAAAGGGGCCAGTTGCGGATCAGGCGCCCGCCGGGCAGCGAATAGGATTGGAAGTACTCGGCCTTCGGCAGAACGAGTCGGCCGCCGGCCGCGCGCGCGCCCGGGCCGATGCCGCTCAGTTCGAAACAGGCTTCCGGATCGTTGATCGGGTTGTCGGCGACCCGCACCTCGGCCGCACCCGCCTCGCGGCACATGCGGATCACCTGCGCCACGGCTTCGGGGTGACTGGTGGCCCCGAGCGCCGGGGGTGTGGCGAAGGCGGCATTGACCTTGATCAGCACCCGCTCCCGCGGACGCACGAAGGCCTGCATGCCGCCCAAGGCCCTGACCGCCCGTTCGATGCCGCGGCCGCGCGCTGTGCCGTGGGCCACGGCCAGCCTGCCGGCCTGCGCCGGGAGGCTGTAATCCGGCAGCACCGGGCGTTGCGCCGGCGGAGCGTCGCCCGGCGGGCCGCGTCGGTCGAGAAGCGCCAGCCCGAACGCGCCCACGCCCAGCGAAAGCGCGGCCGAGCGGATGATCCGGCGCAGGAAAGCGCGGCGCGGCATGCCGGCGTTCATATTTTCAGAATGCGCTGCGGGCGGTTTCACGGGTTCGCCTCCCGGACACGCGCCAGCAGGCGGGCGGCCAGTTCCAAGGCCTGCCCGCGGTCCGCGGCCTCGTGCACGCCCAGCACGAACGTTCCGTGGGAGAGGGCGATTTCATAGGTATCGAGAATGTTGACGATCCGGGCGTCGTCCAGTCCGGCGGGGGCAGCGACCGGTTCTCCGCCGTATTCGAGGAAATAAGAGGCGAAGGCATCGCGCGCCGCCTGAGCCTCGGCGGTGGAGGAACGGCGCGCGAGGAAGGCCAGGGCCTCGCCGCTCTCCCGCCGGTAGCGGGCCGTGTAAATCCAGTCCATTCCCGCCAGGCCGAAGGCATTGGCGGCGACCAGGACGATGCTTTCGGGGACACGTTCCGCATCCGGAAAGAGCCCGGTCTCGATCAACGCTTCGGCCTGCACCGGCGTGCGGACCACGAACCGGCGGGCCAGTTCGACCATCGCCCTGCGCAGCGCGCCGGAGGTGCCGGAGCCGATGATCTCCACGTAATACGCACCGTGTACCATGAACAGTCCGTTGGCCGCGATGTAGGCCTCGGGGGTCAGGTCGAGCGGTTCATGGCCCGGCCTGCGCTGGTTGCTGAACACTGCAAAGGCGTTGCGCCGCCGGCCCATGTCATAGACATACCACTCCAGGAAATCGCCCTCGGTCGCGCCTTCCGGCGCAAGGCGCCGGGCCTGCAGGGAGCGGAAGCCGGCGGCGAGATAAAGTTCGGCTTTGCCGTTGATTTTATCCGAAAGGGTGTCGGCAGCGTAGTGTTCGGGCGGTGTCAGGGCGCGCAATCCAAGGTCGGCGAGATCGCTTTCGTGTACGCCCGCGGATCGGGCCGCATCGGAGGCGGGCGGTGCCGAAGCGGGCGGTACGCCTTCCGTGACCCCGCGTTCCTGCCATTGGGAAGGATCGTACCGGGATTGAAGCGCCAGCAGCACCGCGGCAATGCCGGCCAGAAGAACCAGCAGCAGCAGGCTCAGGCGGCGCTCGGCGGGCGTCGGCGGGATTGGAGGCTGCATAGGGCGACGTTCCATTGATTCCTGACCAGGCTAACATGAACCGGCCGATCCTTGAAGCCCCAATTGCGCGCTACGCGGCGGCATCCCATCTCAGGCTGTTAAAAAAGTTCGTCTGAAGCCGTGATGATGCGTTGCACAGCTTTCAAAAATGCTCACATACCGCGTGTATGCTGCGCTTTTGAAAGCCGCGCGCGCCCCCCTGAGGCTCGTTTTCAACCTTCAACGCCCTCAGGAGCGGTCGGCGGTTCGGAGGGATCAGTTCGTTTTGCTGGCGAAAAGGCAGGAAACCCGGTTGCGGCCGGCTTGCTTGGAGAGATACATGGCCTTGTCCGCGCGCTGAACGAAGATGGCCACATCTTCCTGATCGAAATACTCGGTGACGCCGATACTGATGGTGATGATCACCGGTTCAGTCCGGCCTTCGGGCAAAAAGCGCTCGCTCTCCACCACCGCCCGAATACGTTCGGCGACGGTGGCGGCCTCGGCGCCCTCGGTCTCGGGCAGGATGACCGTAAACTCCTCGCCCCCGTAGCGATAGGCCGAATCCATTTTGCGCAGGCAGCTCTTGATCACCTGGCCCAGGCGCACCAGAATCTTGTCGCCTTCCAGGTGCCCGTACTGATCGTTGTACTCCTTGAACTTGTCGATATCCAGCAGCAGCAGACTCAGCGGGTGCTGGTAGCGCGACGTGCGGTCGATTTCGGTTTTGATCTGGTTGTAGAAATAGCGCGAATTGTATAGCTTGGTCAGCCCGTCGGTAATCGAAAGCCGTTTGAGCTTTTCGAGCATATGGACCCGCTCCTGGGTCAGGCGCCTTTCTTTCAGCACCCGGCGCAGGCGCAGCAGGAGCTCTTCGAAGCGCACCGGCTTGAAGACGAAGTCGCTCGCCCCCTTGCTGATCGCTTCTTCGTATGAATAGTCGCCGCTGTAGCCGGTCATCACGATCACGTCGCTGTCGTAGTTCTTCTTGACGCGGTCGGTCAGTTCGAGGCCGTCCATCCCGGGCAGCATGATGTCCGTGATCACCACGTCCACGTGCTGGAGCTTGAGTCGCTCAAGCGCCTGTTCGGCGCTGGGGGCGGTGAAGGACCGGTATCCCGACATCTCCACGAATTCATGCATTGAATCACGAATCGCGGCGTCGTCGTCGACGATCAGGATGTGAGCCTCCGCCGGGTTGGGGCTCTTGTCGGGCGGTTTCGGGATATCGGTTGACACTTTTCGAAACAATCTGATAGTAAAGGGACTTTTCAAAAATTGGGGCAAAAATAGCAAGTCGAAAAATGGAAGTCAACACATAGCTGGCCCGGCGGTCCGTCATGCCAAGCAGTGCGCCGGACGGAGCAGCGGGTTGGGCCGACCTCGTGCACCGGTCCGCAGACCGGCCGAACGCATCACCCCTTCATGATCCATACGAATCAATGAAAAATATTCGCAATTTCAGCATTATCGCTCACATCGACCATGGCAAGTCCACCCTTTCGGACCGCCTGATCCAGGCGGCCAAGATCATTTCGGAACGGGATTTCAAGGATCAGATCCTCGACAGCATGGATATCGAGCGCGAGCGCGGCATCACCATCAAAAGCCAGACCGTGTGCCTGCCGTATGCGGCCAAGGACGGCCGCACCTACGATCTCAATCTGATCGACACGCCCGGACACGTCGATTTCTCCTACGAAGTATCCCGTGCGCTGGCTTCCTGCGAAGGGGCCCTGCTGCTTATCGATGCCAGTCAGGGCGTGGAGGCCCAGACCCTGGCCAACCTCTACCTGGCCCTGGAACACGACCTGGACGTCATCCCGGTAATCAACAAGATCGACCTGCCCTCGGCCGACATCGAACGGGTGCGGCAGCAGATAGCCGACGACCTGGGGCTCGATCCCGAAACCGCCATCCTGGCGTCGGCCAAGGAGGGAATCGGCATCGATCAGATCATGGAAGCGGTCGTGACCCGGATTCCGGCCCCCAAGGGCGATGCCGGGGCGCCGTTGCGCGCCCTCATTTTCGATTCGCATTACGATGTCTTCCGGGGCACGATCGTTCATTTCCGCATTTTCGACGGCACCCTCAAGGCCGGCGACCGCATCCGCTTCGTCTCCAACGGCGCGGTCTATAAGGTGGAAGAGGTCGGGTTGTTTCAGATCGTGCGCGTGCCGCAGCCCGAATTGACGGCCGGCCAGGTGGGCTACATGATCGCCGGCATCAAAACCGTCAGCGACACCAGCTGCGGCGATACCATCACCCTCAACGACCGGCCCTGCAGCGGCGCCCTGCCCGGATTCCGCGCCGCCAAACCGGTGGTTTTCGCCTCGATCTATCCCATCGCGGCGGACGACTACGACGAACTGGCCGAATCGATTGAAAAACTCAAGCTCAACGACGCCTCCCTGGTCTACGAGAAGGATACCTCGGCGGCCCTGGGCTTCGGGTTCCGCTGCGGTTTCCTCGGGTTGTTGCACCTGGATGTCGTCCAGGAACGGCTGGAGCGCGAATACGATCAATCGGTGATCCTGACCGTGCCCTCCGTGCAGTATCGTCTGGTGCTCAACGACGGCAGCGAGATGGAGATCGACAACCCGGCCCACTATCCCGACCCGACCACCATCGCCAGGTCCCTCGAGCCGTACATCAAGGCCAGCATCATCATCCCCGACCGCTACATGGGCGCCGTGATGAAACTGTGCCTGGACCGCCGCGGCATCAACAAAAACTATCAGTACCTGACCAGCAACCGGCTCGAAATGATTTTCGAAATGCCGCTTTCGGAAGTGATCTACGATTTTTACGACAAGCTCAAGTCGGTGACCCAGGGATACGGCTCGTTCGATTACGAGATCATCGAATACCGCGAAAGCAAACTGGTCAAACTCGATATCCTGATCAACGGCGAGCGGGTCGACGCCCTTTCCCAGTTGGTGCACGAAGACCGCGCCTACGGCCGCGCGCGGACCGCCTGCGACAAGCTCCAGGAGGAAATTCCGCGCCAGCAGTTCAAAATCGCCATCCAGGGCGCCGTCGGAGGCAAGATCATATCGCGTTCCACCGTGAACGCCTTCCGCAAGGACGTCACCGCCAAGTGCTACGGCGGCGATATCACCCGCAAGCGCAAGCTCCTCGAAAAGCAGAAGAAGGGCAAGAAACGCATGAAGATGGTCGGTCAGGTCATGCTGCCGCAGAGCGCCTTCCTGGCCGTGCTCAAAACCGATACCGATTAGCCGTCGGATGGACTCCTGATGTCGTCCGCCTCCTCACTGTTGGGCGTGCTTTTCGGCCTGGCTTCGGCCTTGAGCTGGGGCACCGGCGATTTTTGCGGCGGACTGGCCACGCGCCGCACACCGGTGCGCGGCGTCCTGATTCTCTCGCAGCTGACCGGTGTGCTCCTGCTGCTCGCAGCAGCCTTGATATTGAAAGACCCCCTGCCTTCGATGCGGCCCCTGATCTTCGGCGGCCTGGCCGGGTTGTGCGGCGCCTGCGGGCTGGCGGCGCTTTACAGCGGCCTGGCCGGCGGCCGCATGGGTCTGATCGCGCCGCTGACGGCCGTAATCTCGGCCGCACTTCCCGTCCTCGCGGCGTCTTTCACCCAGGGCCTGCCGCCCCTGATGCAGTTGATCGGGTTTGCACTGGCCATGGCCGCGGTGTGGCTGCTGGCCGTCGGCGACGACCGTGCGCCCCTACGCGGACGCATGCTGGTTCTGCCTTTGGTCGCCGGGCTGGGATTCGGCCTTTTTTTCATTCTGATCGCGCAGGCCAGCGGCCAGGCCCTGATCTGGCCGTTGATTGCGGCCCGCATGGCGGCCATGGCGTTTCTGGCGCTTGCCGGGCTGATGCAGGCCGGCCGCATACGGCCCGACCTGCGGCACCTGCCGCTGATCGTCGCGGCGGGTATTTTCGATGCGGGCGGCAATGCCTTTTTCGCCCTCGCGGCCCGCTTCGGGCGCCTGGACGTCGCCGCGGTGCTCTCGTCCCTTTATCCGGCCGCCACCGTGCTGCTGGCCTGGCTGATTCTGCGCGAATATCTTTCGGCGCGCCAGTGGACGGGCCTCCTGGCCGCTCTGGGCGCCCTGGCGCTCATCGCCGAAGGGTAGAAGCCGTTCGCTGAAATCGTCCGTCACGTCGAACCCGTCGACGGCCGCCCCCGGCAGAAACGGGTGCCCGATCACCTTGCAAGGAGATGCGTTATGGCCAAACAGCAATGGAAGCCCGGAACGATGATCTACCCGGTACCGGCCGTGCTGGTCAGCTGCGGCGATGAACGGCGCGGCTACAACATCATCACCATCGCCTGGACCGGTACGCTGTGCAGCGAACCGCCCATGTGCTACATCTCGGTGCGGCCCCAGCGCTACTCCTACGGATTGATCAAGGAGAGCGGCGAGTACGTGATCAACCTGACGACCCGGGCACTGGCCTTCGCCGTGGACTGGTGCGGGGTCAAATCGGGGCGTGCGGTGGACAAGTTCAAGGAAATGAAGCTGACGCCCGAAAAGGCGCAGAAGGTCGCGGCGCCGCTGATCGCCGAATCGCCGCTGAGCATCGAATGCCGCGTGCGCGAGATCGTGCCGCTGGGCAGCCACGACATGTTCGTTTCCGAAGTGGTGGCCGTCAACGCCGACGAGCGCCTGATCAACCCGCGCACCGGGGCGTTCGAATTCTCCCATGCCGGGCCGATCTGCTATTCGCACGGCCGCTACTTTCCCCTGGGGCGCGTGCTGGGCACGTTCGGCTATTCGGTGCGCAAGAAAAAGCGGCGTTGATCGTCACAGCGCGGGTTTCAGGATGTCGCGGATCTTCTCGGAAATCTGATTCAGCGTATACGGCTTTTGAATGAATCCCTGGAAGCCGAGATCGAGAAGGCTCTTGACCGTATCATGGATGCTGTACCCGCTGGACAAAAGCGTTTTGACTTTAGGATCGATTTTTTTGAGCATGGCATTCAATTCGCGGCCGTTGATCTTGGGCATGATCATGTCGATGATCACCAGATCGATGCGGGGGGATTCCTTGTAGCGTCGCACGGCTTCTTCGCCGCTGGAGGCGGTGATCACTTCGTAGCCGATGCGGGAGAGCAGCTCCCGGGTGCTCTCCAGGACCGTCTGCTCGTCATCCACCAGCAGGATCGTCTCGTTTCCCTTTTTTACCTGCGGTCTGTTGAGCGTATTCAGCGGCGGGGCTGCATCCATGACCGGCAGCAGGATGGTGAACGTGCTGCCCACGTTCTTCTTGGATTGAAGATGGATGTACCCGCGGTGCGCCTTGATGATGCCGAACGCGGAAGCCAGTCCCAGGCCTGTGCCCCGGCCGTTGGCCTTGGTCGTGAAGAAGGGATCGAAAATGCGGTCGAAGTACTGCGGGTCGATGCCGCTGCCCGTGTCCGCCACGCGGATGGCGACATATTCGCCGGGCAGGATATCGGGCACCCCCTCCCGGTAGTCATCCGCTGTCGTGTTCCGCGTGCAGAGCGTCAGTATCCCACCGGAATCCATCGCATCGGCGGCATTGACGTAAAGATTCCACAAAACCTGTTCGATCTGGCTTTTATCCGCCTTGACCGCGCGCAGCTTCGGATCGAGGTTCAAAACGACGGTGATTTCTTTGCGCACCGTTCCGAACGTCTCGGCCGACTCGCGTACGATGTCGTTCAATTTGAGTGGTTTGCTTTCGTAGTTGCCCCCGCGGGCATATCCCAGCAGTTGGCGGATCATCTTGGAGGCGTTTTCGACGATATCTTCGATCTTGGCGATGCGTTCGGTGATCTTCGGCTGACCGACAATGTCGAACCCGATCAACTGCACATTGCCCAGGATGCCGCTCAGCCAGTTGTTGAAATTATGCGCGATGCCGCCCGCGAGCGTGCCCAGCGCCTCCATTTTCTGGGCCTGCTGGAGTTCGGTCTCCAATTTTTTGCGTTCTTGTTCGAACTGCAGGCGGTCTCGCGCGTCGCGGATGATTCCGCGGAAGCCGGAGCCCTGGCCGTTGGGGAGGATCATCGACGATGTCGAAAGATCGACGGGAACGCTGGTGCCGTCCTTGCGGCAGGCGTCGACCTGCACGAAGCGGATCGGTTTGCCGTAGAGTTCGACATGCGAAAAAACAGCTTCCAGCCGTTCGACCGTTTGCGGGCTGAAGTGAACGGTGAACGCGTCCGCGACCAGTTCGGCCATCGTGAATCCGAGCAGTTCGCAGAGTGCCCGGTTGACATAGCGGATTCTACGGCCGGCATCCAGTTCGAAGTAGCCTTCCTCGATGCTCTCCAGCGTCTGCCGGTATTTCTCTTCGCTCTCCTGAAGCTGCTGAAAGGAATGGACGTTGTTGAGACAGATGGCGATTTGCGAGGCGATTCCCTGCAGGAGATTGAGATCGCTTTTGAACATGCGCGTTTTGGAGCGGATGTTGTCCACCGCCAGAACACCCAGCGACTTGCGTTCGAAGACGATGGGGACGCAGATGATCGAGCGCACTTTGAGTTTGCGGATCAGTTCCTGGCTTCGCGGCGAGAAGGATCGGGCGTGGTTCGCCATATCGTCGATCACCATGCAGCTCTGATCGAAAAAGGAGCGCACGAAAATGCCCTGCGCGTCGGCGCGGTCCAGATGGAATTGCGCGGTCTGGATGTACTGCTGCTCTTCGTCCGTGTAGCCGTAGCCTGCCGAAAAAGCCAGTCGGGTGCCCTCCTTGTTCGAAAGCATGATCAAGCCGCGTTCGAAGTCGAGCCGGTTGCGCATCAGGTCCGCCAGTTTGGTCATCAGGTCGCCGATGTTGAAGATCGACGCGGTCGCCTGTCCGATTTCCTGCACCAACAGCGCGTTGTTGTAGCGAATCGTGGAGGATTCGATCTGTTCTTCGGCCATTGCGTGCTGGGATTCGATGATTTTTTCGAGTTCGCGGCACTTGCGCACGGCGTGCCCCAGGGCCAGCAGGCCGTTGCCCAGCAACAGCATCAACGTCAGCACGGCCGCGGTCGGCAGGGGCGCCCACCAGAACAGCGGCGGCAGCAAAAAGAGCGACAGCAGGAGAGAATAGTTGCGTGCGATCCTCAGCGTGAGCGAAGAGGGTTTGCTCCAGGTGACGATGTAGCGGCACTGCGGGCGGCCTTCATGGAGGCATTCCGGGTGCGCGACCTCGGCGAATACGTCCGTGAAGAGCCGGGGAACCGCCTCGATGGCCCCCAAACGATATTCGCACTGGTGCGGCCGCTCGTTGACCGCCCGGTGCAGCCTGCAGACGATCTCGATTCTGCCCGGCCCGAGGGCGCGCACATCGATGCCCGTACCGCGCGTCACGAGCGGAAAGACCTTCGTCATGGAGGCGAAGGCGGTTTCGATATTGATAAATCCGAGTACGTAGCGTTTGACGGCGTTCAGTCCTTTGGAAGACGCGCTGAAACGGCCCGCCTGCCTTGAGATGTTCGGGTCTCCCGACTCGGACACGACCGCTTCATGAAAGCGGTCGACTTGTTTTTGGGAGAACCAGTGCGCGGTATCGGCGATTTCTTCCCGGGTGAGCCCGGCTTTTTCGAAAATGGCCTCGATGTCCACGTCGGGGCGATGCGACCGCAGGTATTCGAAGTAGGATTGAAGAATACGGCTGTTGTAAAGGAGGGGTTCGTCGGTCTGACTGCCGGCGATCGAGCCCGTGGGCGCGGCATCCCGGGTTTCCGAGCCGCAGACGGCAGCATTGTGTTCAACGCGGTCGATCAACAGAAGCGTCCTTTCTGTGGTCATCAGTCGAAAAAAATCGGCGGCAGCGCGGATGGACAGCTTCTTGGAACAGTTACACCTTGAATACTTGTGCCTTTTTGGCGCCTTAAAGTCAAACGTCTTTTGTCTGCAATGGCTTCCACAGCCAGGCTTGTATTCCCGGATGCGGTCCCGGCAGTCGCAATTATCTTCATAGCCGGAGTCCGGAATCGGTATCGAACAAGGCGCCGGTAGGGTCCGGTTCCAGAAGAGAGGTATTTTGGCGACGCGTTGCGATGGCGATTGCGACCCCGATACCGACGCCGACCCCGTTTTGAGTATGTCGCATCTACATGCGATCCGCCGCCGGCTGCCGGGGCGAATCGTTGACGCGTCCCCTCCGGGGGTGTAAGTAAAAAGGCTCGGCCGCGGCGGAATGGACGGCTGCGGGTTTTCACTATTGGACGGAGGTGCGGATGGGCGGAACCATTGCCGAAAAAATATTCGAGGCCCACTTGAAAGACAAACCGACGCCCGAGACCTACGTACTCGGCCTGGATGCGGTGTTTTGCCATGAAATCACGACCCCGACGGCGATCAACGACCTCGTGGCGCGCGGCAAGGACCGCGTCTTCGACCCGGACCGGATCAAGGCCGTCATCGACCATGTCTCGCCGGCCAAGGACGGCAAGACCGCCCTGCAGGGCAAGATCCTGCGCGATTGGGCGCGCCGGCACCACATCCGCGACTTCTTCGACATCGGCCGCAACGGGGTGTGCCATGCGCTTTTCCCGGAGCAGGGTTTCGTGCGGCCGGGGTTCACGATCATCATGGGCGACTCGCATACCTGCACGCACGGCGCCTTCGGCGCCTTCGCGGCCGGGGTGGGCACCACCGATCTGGAGGTGGGCATCCTCAAAGGCGTGTGCGCCTTCAGGCATCCGTCCACGATCCGCATCGACATCGACGGGCGGCTGCGCTCCGGCGTCTATGCCAAGGATGTGATCCTTGCGGTGATCGGCCGCATCGGCGTCAGCGGCGCAACCGACCGGGTGATCGAGTTCGGCGGCGCGGCGGTGGACGCCATGAGCATGGAGGAGCGCATGACGCTCTGCAACATGGCCGTCGAAGCCGGCGCGACATGCGGGATCTGTGCCCCCGACCGGACCACCGTCGACTATCTGTGGCCGTTCATCAAAGCGGAATTCGCCACGCCTGAGGAGGCCCTCGCCGCCTACAGCCGGTTCCGCGCCGATGAGGACGCGGCCTATGAACAGACGATCCGCATGGATGTCTCCGAGTTGGCGCCTCAGGTGACCTTCGGCTACAAGCCCGATCAGGTCAAACCGGTGGCGGCGATGGCCGGCACGCCGATCGACCAGGTTTATATCGGCTCGTGCACCAACGGCCGCATCGAAGATTTGCGGGTGGCCGCGCAAATCCTGCAGGGGAAAACGATCAGCCCGCGCGTGCGCGGCATCGTCTCGCCGGCCACGCCGCAGGTGTTTATGCAGGCGCTGGCAGAAGGCATCATCCAGATCTTCATGGCGGCCGGATTTTGCGTGACCAATCCGACCTGCGGCGCCTGCCTGGGCATGAGCAACGGGGTGTTGGCCGAGGGCGAGGTATGCGCCGCCACCACCAACCGCAATTTCAACGGACGCATGGGCAAGGGCGGCATGGTGCACCTGATGAGCCCGGCGACTGCGGCGGCCAGTGCTGTCGCCGGAGCGATCGCCGATTCCGAACTATTTAAAAAGGATTGATGGCACGCCGCCCTGAGCGGATAAAAGGGCATCATCCAGCCCCGGACCCGCCTTGGCAGCGCGTTCGGGTGAACTGGACGGCCCATCGATCGATCCGAGCGAGGAAAACGATGAAAGATTTCAACGGCCCCGTGCTTTTCCTGGACCGCAGCGATATCAATACGGACGAAATCATTCCAGCGCGCTATTTGACCGAGATCAGCAAGGCGGCCCTCGGGCCGCATCTGCTCGAAGATCTGAACCTGGAAGAATTCGATCCGGCAAGAGACATCACCGGAAGGCGGGCGGTGCTCACGCGGGCCAACTTCGGATGCGGCTCGTCGCGCGAGCACGCGCCGTGGGCTCTGGAGGCCAACGGCATCCATGTGGTGATTGCGGAGGGTTTTGCGCGCATCTTCCGCCAGAACATGTTCAACTGCGGCATGTTGGCCATCGAACTGCCGGGCGCTGTGATCGACCGCCTGATCAGCCGCTTTGCCGGCCGCGAGACGACCCTCGAAACCGATCTGACCCACAACCGCCTCATTTTCCGCGCCGGGGAAGAACAGGAGACCGTGACGTTCGGGATCAGCGAATTCGATCGAAAGCTGGTGCTGTCCGGGGGTTGGGTGGAGTATGCGGACAGCCACTACTGATGCCGTGGCGCGAGCGCACCGCGTGCGGCCTCCGGCGGGCGCGGCGCTTTCCGATGCCTGGCTCAAGGAAGTGAAACGCTGGTTCTGCCGCCTCGCCGGCGCCTACCTGGGTAAAGATCCGGTCCACGACTACTACATCCGTCTGAAGCGCGGCCACAGCCTGAGGGTGTGCGCGATCATGCGCCGGCTCGGGCGTTCTCTGGATCTTGCCGACGAAGAGATCATCCTGGCGCAGGCGATCGGGCTGCTCCATGACCTCGGCCGCTTCGACCAGTACGACCGTTACCGCACGTTCCGGGACCCGGTTTCCCTGGACCATGGGGCATACGGGGCCGATCTGATCGCGGCCAACGGATTGCTCGGTGATTTAAATGCGGCCGACCGCAAGGTCCTGCTGACCGCGGTGCGCCAGCACAACAAGGCCGCGCTGGGCGATCACCTGCCGGATGCATCCCGCTTCTGGGCCGGCCTGGTGCGCGATGCCGACAAGCTGGACATCTGGGATGTGGTGACGGTCCGCACCATTCGCAATCCGCCCCCGGCGTGCAGTGCGCCGGACGGACGGCTTTCGGATGCGCCGCGGGTGTCGCCCGCAGTGCTCGAAGCCTTGAGGGCGCAGACCTGTGTGCCCACCGCGGCGCTGCGTACGCATCACGATCAGGCTTTATTCCACATGGGCTGGGTGTTCGATCTGAACTGCGTGCAATCCCTGAGGCGGGTTATGGAACGCGGGTACCTGGCGCGGCTTCACGCATCGCTCGCGCCGCATCCCGATTTCGACGCGGCGTACGGCTGGGTGCTCCGTTATGTAGACGGCCGTCTCGGTTTGCATACCTGCTGAGCACCGAACGGCGGGACCACGGCCGCGAGAGCGATCATTTCCGCTTTTTCCCCCTGGAATGCGGGTGCAGTTCCTTCAGTTTCTGAAAACGCTCGGCGCCGATGATCTTGCGCACTTCCAATACAAAGTCGGTGCGCTCGTTGGCCAGCGCGGTGCGGGCTTCTTCCAGCCTGCGGTTCTGGGCCTTGACGGCTTTTTCGTCCAGCTGGCGTTTTTCCAGCAAGGACTGCAGCTTGGCCTGCTCCGCCTCCACGCGGTCTTTCTGCCGAATCATTTTTTCGCGCGATTTGTCGAAAGCCGATTCCAACCGCTGGATATCACCGCCGCTCAGATTCAGCTTCGAAGACATTTCGGGCGAATGCCACCAGCGTCCTTTCGATCCCTCCCCGCCGAAGGCCGATGCCGTCAATCCAGAGAGGAAGACCAACGTGTAGATGACACTGCGCTTTAACATGCTACTGCCCCTTTTCCTGCATGATCGTTGATGATACGGCGGTCCGCCCCCCCAGGTTGGGCCGCCGCAATCGACCACGCTCAGCTCACCGGCTCATCCTCGTCCTCTATAGGGGGTACGATCCAATCGATCAAGTCTTCATCCCATTCGACCTGCAGATCGGCGATCGAAGCCAGTTCCCGGTACGGTTCGGGCATGGCGTTTTCAACCAGCTGATCGACATCCGCCATAAGGGCCTGGTCCGCATCCAGCTGCTGGGCGGTCAGCATCCGTGGCGCACCGCTTTGCCGGTCCGGCGGCGTCATCCACCACACCGAAACGGACATCACCAGCACGGCCGTAATGCCTGCCGCCAGGGCAGGGGTCAGCCAGGCGCGCCGCCTCCGGGGGGATTCGGCATGCGGCAGGCGAAAGGGCCGCACGGCTTCCGGGGTGAAGCGCCGCGCCGTCTCTGCCAGGCGGTTCAGGCGCTGCTGCAATCGATCAAGCTCCTGGCGGCAGGCAGGACAGCTCTGGAGATGGTCCTGAGCCGCCGGAGTGCAGGGGCCGGTTTCCGCCAGGACCATCAGCAGCTCATCCTGGCTCAGATGTCGCTGGAGGCGCGGTTCGTTCATAAGTCCTCCTTAATCGGATCCAGGTCGGATAGCGTGTTTTTCAATTTGCGCAGGGCGCGGTACAGGTGCGTTTTTACGGTACTTTCGTTTTTGTTCAAGGTGCTGGTAATTTCTTTGATGCTGAGCTGGTCGAAAAACCGCAGCATGAAAATTTCGCGTTCCAGGCGCGACAGGTGCTTCATCGCCGCTTCGATGCGCCCCCAGAACGCCGTTCGATCGAGTTCGCCGGGGGCTTGCGGCGCCACCGCCATTTCCGGTTCGGCCTGCAGTTTTTCATCTTCGATGGAGATGAACCCGAAAAGGCTCTTGAATTTTTTGCGGCGATAATGGTCGCGCACGCGGTTGACGGCGATGCGGTACAGCCATGCGCGAAAGACCTGCGGTGCTTTCAAATGGGCCATATTCTTGAAGGCCTGCAGGAAGATGTCCTGGGTCAGGTCCTCGGCATCCATCTGAGATTGTATACGGTAGTACACCATACGATAAATTTCCGGTTGAAAGCGGTCCACGAGCTTGTGAAAGGCGGTCCGGTCGCCCGTCCTGGCCTGTTCGACCCATCGGAGGATTGCCGATGCGGGCAGCTCCGCTTGATTTTCGAGTATCGCCATCGCTTTCATACCGCCCGCCCGCCCGGGTTAGATCGATGATCTGTCCCGGAACATGGTAACCGGGCAGATCGGATCGGGTGCGTTTGTTTGCGGATCGCTGCCCCGGCCGCATCGTTTGTTTCGACCGTTGCCGCAGCCCTCCGGTTCGCGGTGGCGCCGTCCGCCGGGTCCGCTTCTTAAGACGGTGGGCCGTTCCGAATTGTCTACATTTTTGACGCCACCGTGAAGTCAAAGTCTGTGTTGCGCTTCATCCCGTCCTTGCGGCGTACTGCACGTACGCCTCGGCACACGGGATTGGCGGCGCCTTGATCTTGAACTTTCACGGCGCCGCCCGAAAAGCGGATTTGCCAATTTATCATGCTATCCAAGAAGATTATCCAGCGCCATCATGATCACGAAGCCCACCATCACCCCGAATGTGGCCAACCGCGATTTGCCCTTGGAATGGGTTTCGGGAATGATCTCGTCGCTGATCACGAAAAGCATGGCGCCGGCCGCAAAGGCAAGGCCGAAGGGCAGCACCTGCTGAAAAATGGTTACCGCCGCGACGCCCAGCAGGCCCCCGACGGGCTCCACCAAACCGGTCAGAGCGGCGTAGCCCAACGCTTTCCTGCGGCTGTAGCCCAGGCCGATCAGGGGCAACGCCACGGCGAGTCCCTCGGGCATGTTCTGGATGCCGATGCCGATGGCCAGGCTGGTGCCGCCGCCGATGTCGCCGGTTCCGAACCCGACGCCGACCGCCAGTCCCTCGGGGAAGTTGTGGATGGTGATGGCGATGATGAAGAGCCAGACGCGTTTGAGTTTGGTGGCCGGACCCTCTTTGCCCGCACTGGCCGTGCCGGCGCCGAGCAGGACGAAATGTTCATGCGGCAGGAGATGGTCCATGCGGTCGAGGAAGACGGCGCCGATCAACACGCCCAGGATCACCACGTAGACGCCGGCGCCCGGCCACATGGCATCGCCGTATTCGATGCCCGGCACGATCAGCGAAAACGAGGTGGCCGCCAGCATGACGCCGGCCGCGCCTCCCAGAAGGACGTTGACCAGGCGGTCGGGGACATTGCGCAGGAACAGCGCCGGCAATGCGCCGATGCCGGTGGCCAGGCCTGCGGCGGTGCTGGCCAGCAATCCGAGGGCGATGGTATCCATGGGCGGGTTTCCCTGGTTGAAGTTGTCTATAGATAGGGAAGGGCCCGCCCATCGTCAAGATCAATGTTTTGTCTTAACAGACCATTAGGAGATACGGCGTTCTTCCAGAATTTCGCCGCGCGTGCCGACCGTGACTTGAGTGAACGGAATGGCGGCCCGGGCTTTTTCCAATCCTTTGCGGACCATGTGGGGCAGCCCGGAGCAGCAGGGCACTTCCATGACCACCGCGGTGATGCTGCGAATTCCGGCCGTTTTGAAAATGGCGGCGAATTTGTCGATGTACGCCTGGCCGTCGTCGAATTTGGGGCAGCCCAGCATGACGGCCCGGCCCTGCAGGTAATCGCGGTGCAGGCTGGGGAAGGCCACAGGGACGCAGTCGGCGACCACCAGCAGGTCGGCGCCTTTGAGAAAAGGCGCATCCGGAGGAATGAGGCGGATCTGGACCGGCCAGTGCGCGAGCGCCGACGGTGCTGCGTCGGCACCTGCACCGGTCGTACGCCGGGCCGCAGCACGCGGGGCAAAGGTCTGCAGTTGCGCCGACGGGCAGCCGCAGGCCAGCGAAGGCTGCGGGGCGGGGGCTTCACCTTCACTCCGGTCCGCCAGGTGGGCTTCGACTGCCGCCTCGTCGAACGCCTCGGCTTCCCGCTCCACGATGCGCAGGGCATCCGTGGGGCACTCGCCCAGACAGGCGCCCAGCCCGTCGCACAGGTTGTCTGAAATGACTTTGGCCTTGCCGTCCACGATGGCCAGTGCGCCCTCGGCGCAGTTGATGATGCAGTTGCCGCAGCCGTTGCATTTTTCTTCGTCGATCTGGATGATTTTGCGTTTGATTTTCATTGTCGACCTACCGTTTCGGTTTCGGATGCGGCGCCTCAGCGCAGGGCATCCGCAAAGATGGAGTGTGCATAATCCCGCCCGGCCGGAGTGCTGCAGGCGGTATCGATACGAGCGGCCAGATCGGCCGCGGCGAGCGTTCCGGATTTGACGTGCTCTTCCAACAGGGCGATCGCCGCCGACTCGGCGGCGATGCGCGCCTCGTCCGGAAGATCTGCGGTCCGGGGTCCGGATGCGGCGGCAAGAATGGCCTCGACCTGGTGGATCAATTTTTGCGGCGCCTTGAGCCGTTCCAGGATGGCGCGCGGCGAAGTTTCGCCGCCCTGCGGCGCAAGATCCCACAGGTAGGCCGCGATCAGCACCACGGCCAGATTGGCAGGCCGCTCGCGGCCGAGCGCTTCGGCGTGGCCAGCCCTGCGCGAAGCGCGGCCGATGCGTTTGAAGTCCTTCTGAAGTGCGGACTTGACCGCCACGGCCACGCGGTCCTTGAGCAGCGCTTCCTTCTGGGCGGCCAACTCGGGCGGCAGGTCGCCCAGGCATTGTTCGGCATACGCGCAGTAGGCGGCGCAACCGAAGTCCATGCGCGGGTTGACGAACCGATGTCCACAGCGGCCGCACTTGCGGGTGGTGTCATCTTTGAAGAATTCGACTACGGCGCCGCATTGCGGACATGCGGCTTCGAAGATCGCGCCGGCCGTCCAATACTGGGTATCTTGTCCGGGACATTTCATGGAATTTCTCCCTGGAGCGGGGCCGGGCGCCCCGCTCCGTTCATCTGCCGCATCAGCCCAGGATCGCCGCGAGATCCTGCTCGGGGGTGCTCACCGGCATGATGTTGAAGTTTTTGACCAGCACGTCCAGCACGTTGGGAGTGATGAAGGCCGGCAGCGAGGGGCCCAGCCGGATGTTCTTGATCCCCAGGTGCAGCAGTGAGAGCAGGATGGCGCAGGCCTTCTGCTCGTACCAGGAGAGAATCATCGACAGCGGCAGGTCGTTGACGCCGCAGTTGAAGGCCTCGGCCAGCGCCGAAGCGATCTTGACGGCCGAATAGGCATCGTTGCACTGTCCGATGTCGAGCAGGCGCGGAATGCCGCCGATGTCGCCCAGGTCCTTGTCGAAGAAGCGGAACTTGCCGCAGGCCAGCGTCAGCACCACGCAGTCCCTCGGCACCTGCTCCACGAAGCGGGTATAGTAGTCGCGCCCCGGTTTGGCGCCGTCGCAGCCGCCCACCAGGAAAAAGTGGCGTATGGCCTTGTTCTTGACCGCCTCGATCACCTGGCCGGCCACGCCCAGCACCGCGTTGCGGCCGAATCCGACCATGACCGTCTTGCCCGGATCATCCTCGGCGAAGCCGGGCAGGGCGAGTGCCTTCTCGATGGCCGGTGCGAAATTCTTGTCGGCGATGTGCTGCACACCGGGCCAACCCACCAGCCCGGTGGTGAAGATGTTGTCTCTGTAGGCGTCCTGGGGCCTCTGGATGCAGTTTGTGGTCATCACGATGGCGCCCGGGAATTGAGCGAATTCTTTGCCCTGATTCTGCCAGGCCGTGCCGTAATGACCGTAAAAATGTCCGTATTTTTTCAGTCCCGGGTAGCCGTGGGTGGGCAGCATCTCGCCATGCGTATAAATATAGATGCCCTTGCCCTCGGTTTGCTGCAGGATCGTTTCCAGGTCCTTGAGGTCGTGGCCGGAAACCAGGATGGCCTTGCCTTTCTTGTGCCCCAGGGGAACCTTTGTCGGCACCGGGTGTCCGTAGGTGCCGGTATTGCCGGCGTCCAAAAGCTCCATGGCGCGCAGGTTGACCTCGCCGCACTTGAGCGCCAGGCTCACCAGTTCGTTCGCGCCCAGGCGGTCGTCCAGGGTGGCCGCCAGTCCCTCGTGAATGAAGCGGTCGACGGCGTCGTCCTCCTGGCCCAGGATGCGCGCATGATCGGCGTACGCGGCCACGCCCTTGATCCCGTAGGTCAGCAGTTCGCGGAGGCTGCGGATGTCCGGATTGAGCTCCGGATCGGCCATCACTCCGACCCCGGCACCCTGCGCCACGAGTTGCTCGCGGCTATCGGCGGGTGCGAATTCGACCGCGGGTCCGGAGACGGTCTTTCCTTTTTCTTTCAAGCGCGCCTTGAGCCCGTCGCGCAGGCGGGCGCCTTCATGAATCAGGCGCACAAATCGTTCGGCATCGAAATCGACGTTGGTCAGCGTGGAAAAGACTGCTTCGGCCGTGAATTTGTTCACCGCGGGATCGTTCAGGCCGGCGTCGCGGGCGGCCAAAGCCGTCTGGGACAAGCCCTTGACCGTGTAAATCAACACGTCCTGCAGGGCCGCCACATCGGGCTGTTTGCCGCATACGCCGATTTTGGTGCAACCTTCGCCTTTGGCCGTCTGTTCGCACTGAAAGCAAAACATGTGTTTCCTCCTTGTGTGAATTGGATGGGTTGTTTATAAAAAGTGCCCGGAGCGCTCATTTTCTGGATGGATCTTCGCCGAATGTGAACGTTTCCGCATTGACTTAGATCAAGAGCGCGGATTTTTTTTCTCTGGCTTGAGAACCGCTTTCTTCCGCCGGGTCCAATCTGCATCAGCGGTCCACCGGGCGCATTGATCTGAGTCAAACCGGTCCCGCTGCGGCGGAAGGATACCGGAGATGTTCCGGCGATAGGTTTTATAAGGTTATACCCGTTCGGCAATTTTCAACTGTGAGAGGGTGATGCGTATGCCACCATAACGCACTGCCTGCGGGATCGGTTCGGGTTGATGATCGGCCGGTCTTAAGGTCGGAATCGGTATCGGAATCGGATATCGATAGTCCAATTCGATCGCGATCCCGACCCCGACCCCGAAATGATGTTACGATACTTAGATAACCGGGTTTCCATTTTCTGGAGAAGGATCATTGAATCCCATGCATCATATTCTGGCTGAAACGCCCCTGTTCAGCGGCCTGAACTCCGGGCAACTGGAACAACTGCGCGCAATCGCCCAGGAAAAGTCGGTCGGCAGGGGCGAAACCGTTTTCTGGGAAGGCGAGGAGGGGGTGGGGTTCTATATCGTGGCCGAGGGACTGATCAAAGTCTTCAAACTCTCCCCGGAAGGCAAGGAGCAGATCCTGCACATTTACGGGCCCGGCAATCCCTTCGGCGAAGTGCCGGTTTTCGCCGGCCAGCATTTCCCGGCCAATGCGCAGGCGGTCGAGAAAAGCCGCCTGCTGTTTTTCCCGCGCCGGGATTTTATCGACCTGATCACTTCGAACCCTTCGCTGGCCATGAATATGCTGGCCGTATTGAGCATGCGTCTGCGGCAGTTCACGATCCAGGTGGAGAATCTCTCGCTCAAGGAAGTGCCCGGCCGGCTCGCCGCCTACCTGATCTATCTGGCCGGCGAACAGCAGTCGCCGGAAAAGGTGCTCCTGCCGGTTTCCAAAGGGCAACTGGCCAGTCTGCTGGGTACGATTCCAGAGACCCTGTCGCGTATTTTCAACCGGATGACGTCCCAGGAACTGATCGCCGTGCAGGGGTCGGAGATCCTCCTGCGCAATCCGGAGGCCCTCCAAGAATTGGCCCTCACCGGGCGCCTGGCGGGATAAAAGCTGTAAAAGTCGGAGACGCCCTTTACATTTTTATATTTGTGGCTTTCCAATATAAAAATGAAAGGGCGTCCCCTATTTCTATCTTAATTATATGCGTCCTGTCTGTCTTATTTCTTGAGCGCCATCAGTTCCTTGCTCAGCAGTCGGATATGGCTCATTTCTTCCTTGATGATGTCGTCCAGCCGTTCGCGGCCCAATTCCAGGGGTACGGCGTCGCGGATGCCCAGATAGAAAACGATCGAGTCCTTTTCCGCCCCGATCGCGTCCTTCAGAATAGCCTCCAGTGAAGCGGTGTCGATCTCTTTTTGAAAGAAGACCCGCGTGTCGGCCAGCGCACGCAGATATTGCGCGGCCTCGCCTTCCGGATCGAACACCGTGGATGCTTTTTCCCGATCCTTCAGTCCGGCGCGCATGCGCGCAAAGGTCCGCTCGTGATCATCTTCCATGGCGGCGAGTTTCTCCAGCAGCGCCCTGGATTTCGCATCGCTCATAGCCCTGGCCGCGGTGCGGTAGAATTTGCCGCCGTTGCGCTCCATCTGCTCGGCCATTTCGAGGGCCTCGTCGGCGTTGAAATCGTACATCATTGACCCGCTCCTTTCTATTCCCACCTATGATTGCCGTTTCAGCTGACATTCCGTGTCCCACTCCGGGCAGGCCTCCTGCATAGGTGTCTGGTATTGAAGCATGCACTGTCGGCAGTCGGTCTGTACATTGGCCACATCGCCGTAGCGGGATTCGATCTCTTCAGCCGACAAGTGCGTCACCGCACTGCAGCCGCACTGAGGACACGCCGTTTTAATCGTGAAGCGTTTTCTGGCCATGTTTTCCTCCCCGTATCAAGAGTCATCGGATTATACAACGATTTCTAGTCTTTTCGCCGCGGGCCGAGCAGTGCCTCGATTTTCGCGGCCGGCAGAATCTTCTCTTCCAGGGCGACCTCGCGGACGGTCCGGTCGCTCTGGTAGGCGCGCTTGGCCAGCTCGGCAGCCCGGTCATAACCGATTTCCGGTACCAATGCGGTGACCAGCGCCAGGCTCTTTTCGATGTAGTCGCCGCAGCGCGCGCGGTCCGCCTCGAGATCGCGCAGGCATTTATCGGCCAGCAGACGCGCCGCGCCGGCCAGCAGGCGAATGGCCTGCAGCAGGTTGTGGGCGATCAGGGGCAGGGTGACGTTCAGTTCGAGGTTGCCGGCCTGGCCGGCCAGGGTGACGGCCAGTTCGTCGGCCATGATCTGGTAGCCCATCTGAATGACGGCTTCGGGTATCACCGGATTGACTTTGCCGGGCATGATCGATGAACCGGGCTGCAGTTCGGGCAGCATCAGCTCGCCCAGGCCGCAGCGCGGACCGGAGCCGAGCCAGCGGATATCGTTCGCGATCTTCACCAGGCCGACCGCGACCGTTTTCAAAGCGCCGGCCGCCTCCACCGCCGCATCCCGCGCGGCCTGGGCTTCGAAATGGTTCAGTGCCTCCTGAAACGGCAGGCCGGTCCGTTCGGCGATCAGGGCGATGGTGCGCGGCGCGAATTGCGGATGGGTGTTCAGCCCGGTGCCCACGGCCGTGCCGCCCAGGGCCAGTTCGCTCAGGCGGGGAATGACGGCCGCCAATCGCTGGCGGCCCAGTTCGATCTGGCGCACGTAGCCCGAAAAACTTTGTCCCAGGGTAATCGGAACCGCATCCTGAAGGTGCGTGCGGGCGATCTTGTGGACATCCGCGAACTGTGACGCCTTGGCGGCCAGGATCTGCTGGAGATGCTCGAGCGACGGTTCGGCATCGCGTACGATTCCCGTGACCGCCGCGATATGCAGGGCGGTCGGGATGGCATCGTTGCTGGACTGCCCCAGGTTGACATGGTCGTTGGGGTGGACCGGAGACCGGCCGCCGCGTTGACCGGTCATGATTTCATTGGCCCGCGAGGCGACGACCTCGTTCATGTTCATGTTGGTGGATGTGCCGGAGCCGGTCTGAAAAAGATCGACCACGAATTGATCGTCCCACCGGCCGTCCAGCACTTCCTCGGCCGCTGCGCCGATGGCCTCGGCCAGGCGTTCGTCGAGCAGTCCCAATCCGGCGTTGACCTGCGCGGCGCAGGTTTTGATCAGGGCCAAAGCGTGAATCATTTCGAGCGGCGGCTTCACACCGCTGTCGAAAAAATTTTCCCGGGCGCGCTGGGTTTGTGACCCGTAATGCGCCCCGGCAGGCACCACCACCGCACCCATGCTGTCGTGTTCGATGCGGCCGTGCGTGGTTGGGTTGGATCGGCCCATGGGACGCTCCTTGCTTTCAGCGGTTTCAGAACTCCGGACAGCCGCCGGAGTTCTTGAAACCGGATGTATGGGTTCACCCGGGGGGTCTTCGTTCCAGGTTGGCGCGCAGCTGGGCGATCTCGATGCCCAGGCCGACACACTGCCGGCCGGCCAGACAGAATTCGGCATCGCCCTGCTCCAGGTACGTTTTCAAATGCTGTTGGTCTTTTTTCAAATCGACGACCCAGCGCTCTTGGGTTTTATCATATGCGACCTCAATATCGATGCCGCAGGTGCCGATATCAGGATAGATCTCTCTGATTTTTTCACACAGGATGTTTTTGTCGATCATGGCGTCCTCCTTGCCGGAGGTTGGAAGTGGGTCGGTTGAAGTACCCGGTACGTTGTTGGTTGTTGATGTTGCTCCACTATAAGCATGGTTCCAGATGCGGCAAATTCACGGCCCGGAACGCCCGGGGCGGGATGGCCCCGCCGCGCTTTCCCATGCGGCCGGTCCCGGCCGCGTCGGCGTTGCCGCACAGGTCCGCCGGGACGGCGTTGCCCGGAAGGATGCCGCGGGTCGGACGGGCGCAGGTGCGGGGCTGAATGGCGCATATGATCGAGGCAGCACACAGCATGGACATCAAGGTGCGTATCCAAGGCATGCTCCGGATCCTGGGCCGACTGGGCGGGCGGTTCGGCAGGAGCCAGTTGACGCGAGACGACCTCTTCATCGGCGAGGTGCTCAAACGCAACCACCTGATTACGGAATACCAGCTCAAAACGGCGCTCGAAACCCAGCGCGCCACGCTGCTGCAGCAGGGCCGGGCGGTGCGGCTGGGCCAGATCATCGTCGGCCTGGGCTATGCTTCGGAAGCCGATGTAATCCGCACGATCAAGGCGGAATACCAGATCGATATCACCACGCTTTCCGACGACATCCGCGAACATCTGGCCAACAAGTACGGTTCCTGCTTCGAACGGCTGCCCCGCACGCGCATCCCCATGTGGATCCAGATGGCGGTGGCCACCACCTTCATCATCGTGATCACCATCGTCGCGCTCAGCATGCTGCTGCTCAGCACCCAGAAAGAGCGGCTCTACGAGCAATCGGTGCGGCTCGGAAGGGTCAGTCTCAATTATTTCGCCAACAACGCACCCATCCCGCTGCTCGAGGACGACATCCTGCGCCTGAACACCCTGATCAAGGAGGCCGCGCATGTCGAAGGCCTGCGCTATGCGCTGATCGTGGGCGCCAATGATCTGATCAAGGCGCACACCGACATCAACCTGATCGGACTGCCCTTCCGCCATTTTCAGCAGAACCCCGAGCTCACCCGCGCCGATGACGTCACCTATTACAGTTACCGCCGCCCGGGGGGCGAACACCTGCTGAATCTTTACCGGCCGATCACCTTCAAGGATAAAACGCTCGGGCAGGTGCATGTGGGGATCTCGCTCGATTTCATCGAGGAGTTGATCCAGCGCGAGCGCGGTTCGGTGATCATCGTGGCCTTTCTTGTCATTCTGGTGGGTCTGGGGGTGGCGGTGTTGTACGGCTTCCGCTTCTCGCGCCCGATCTCCCAGCTGGTGCGGGCCACGGAGGAGATCGCGCGCGGCAACTACCAATACCGCGTTCCGCTGCGCCGCAACGATGAACTCGGCAACCTGGGCATGGCCTTCAACCGGATGGGGCACGAGTTGTGGAAAAATGCCATGACCCAGAAATCGTTCGGCAAATATGTGGGCACCGAGGTGCTGGACCTGATCCTGGCCAATCCCGAAACCGAATGGCTCAAGGGCACCCGCAACGAAGCCACCATCCTCTTCGGGGATGTGCGCGGATTCACGGCCTTCGCCGCGGAGAAAGCCCCCGAACAGGTGGTCGAAGCCCTCAATCAATTCCTGGAGACCGCCACTGCGGTCATCATCCGCAACGGCGGTTATATCGACAAGTTCATCGGCGACGCCGTGCTGGGCGTCTTCGGCGTGCCGGTTTTCCGGCGCGACCACGTGGAACGCGCCGTTCGTGCGGCCATGCAGCTTCAGGAGGAATTGCGCGTCAAGAGCGCGGCAGGCAACCGGCTGCTCTCCGCGGTGGGGATCAGCATCCACACCGGAGTTGTGGTGGCCGGCAATGTGGGCTCGCAGTCCAAGATGGAGTATACCGTGATCGGCGACAGCGTCAATCTTACTTCGCGGCTCAATGCCCTGGCCGGAGCGGGGGACGTGATCGTGAGCCAGGCGGTCAAAACCCAACTCGACGGATTGATCGAAGCCGAGAGCCTGGGCCGCCAGAACATCAAGGGCAAGGCCGATCCGGTCGATGTCTTCCGGGTCATTCGCATGAACGACTTCAGGCATGTCCAGAATGGGTAGGATGCAGATTCGTGCTTGCTGCGGGCGAAGGCCTGGCCTGGCACTGAGCGTGTTGTGGGCGGTCCTCTGGGCTTCGGCCTGCACCGGCCATATACTGCAGCCGCCGGCTGCGGCGCCGTTGTCCAACGAGTACGCCCTCATTGTGACCGCAGCCAAAGGCGATACCTGGGCGGGTCTGGCCGAAGTCCATCTGGGCGACGCCGCCAAAGCCTGGTGGATCGAAGCCTACAACGGCGCCGGACCGCTTGCACCCGGGCGCCGGGTGGTCATCCCGCGCCGGCCCGTCGGCCTGGGAGGCCTGCGGGTGGACGGCTATCAAACCGTGCCGGTTCTGCTGTACGACCGGATAGCAGCTGCAAAAACCCCCGGCGCTGTCGCCGCCGCGGATTTCGAGGCCCACTTGGAGTACCTGGCGGGAAATGGGTTCCGTCCATCGACCCTTTCGGCGTTCATGGCCTTTCTAGATCTTGAAGATCAGGTGCCGCCCAAGGCGGTGGTGGTTACGCTGGAGGGCAGTGAACGCTGGATATTCGATGTCGCCTATCCGATCCTCAAGCGCCGCGGTTCACCGGCGGCGCTCTTCACCATTCCGGCGATGATCGGCCGGCAGGGGCACCTGACCTGGGAACACTTGCGGATCATGGCGGCCGACGGTGTTGAAATCGGCCTGCTGGGCGGGGAGAACGAGCCTTCGGCCGCACAACCGGCGTCCGGAAACCATGCGCTCAGCTGGCAGCGCCTGGCCCGGGAGATCGGCGCCGGCCGGGAGGCTCTGCAGTCCGGACTTCAACGGCCGTGCAACTTTTTCGCTTATCCCGCCGGCCGGGCCGACGATATTTTCGCGGCGCATGCCCGCAAGCAGGGGTTTCGGGCCGCCTTCACCCGTGAAAACGGAGCCAACCCATTTTTCAGCGATCCGTTCCTGCTCAAGCGCCAGGCGGTGGGGGCCGACGTGGACTTGAAGCGCTTCGACCGGCTGTTGATCACCTTTCATCAGGCGGAACTGCGATGAAAGCCCTGGTGCTCGGTTTTCTGCTGGTTTTCCTGCTGGTGCTGCCGAGCGCCTGCGGGCGGCAGCTCGCGCCGCCGGCCGCTCCGGCCTCGACCGCAGGTCCGGACCCGGCCCTGTTCGAGACCTATCGTCAGAAAGCATTGGACCACGAGAAACAAGGAGCGCTTCCCGAGGCGCTTCTCGCCTGGCGCGTGGCGGCGCTGCTCGATCCCGGCAATACGATGGCGCCGCGCGTCATCGCGACGCTCGAACGGGGAATCAAAAAGGCCGCCCAGGTCCATTTCGAGCGTGCCCAGGCGCATTACCGCGCCGGGCGCCACGAAGCGGCGGCCCGGGAATTTCTGATCACCCTGCGCCTGGCTCCCGATCATCACCGCGCGGCCTACTATTTGCGAAGCGTGCAGCGCCGTGCGCCCGGTGACTATACGGTGCGGCCGGGCGACTCCTTCAGCCGCATCGCCCTGAGTGCTTATGGCGACGCGAACCTGGGCAACCTGATCGCCTATTATAATGATCTGGATCCCCGCAAACCGCTTCATATCGGTAAAACCCTGCAGCTGCCCGCACTCGAACGGACCGGCACCCCGCCGCGCAACGACCAGCGCACGCTGCTGGAGGAGGCCGCGCAGGCGCTGACGCAACGCCGCTACCGGGACGTCATCGACATCGCGGCGCGCATCGAGCCGGGCACGGATTATCATGGTCAGGCCGTGCGGATGGCGGACGACGCCCACTACCGCTGGGGATCGGAACTGTGTGCGCAAAGCCAGTATCTGGCAGCGCTGGAGCAGTTCAAGCAGCTCGGCGAGGGATACGAGGGGCGCAGCGAAGCCATTGCCATGGCGCGCAAGCAGCTGCAGCGCGAAGACACCGCCGCCCGATTGGCGGCCGCGGACGCGTTCATGAAACAAAAGGCGCACGCGCGCGCCGTCAACGCCCTCGAGGAGATCCTGGCCCGCGAACCCGGCCATGCCGAGGCCGGGGTCATGCTCCAGTCCGCCCGCTATGCGTTGGGGAGGAGCCTGCTCGACGCCCAGCGCGAACCGGAAGCCCTCAAGGTTTTCAGCGCCCTCGACCCGGATTACCAGGACACGGCCCAGTGGGCGGCGCTGGCGCGCGCCCGGCTGACCGCTCGCGCGGAAACACTCTACCGCAAAGGCGTCAAGCACTTCCTGGTAGAGGAACTGGAGTCGGCGGTGGCGTGCTGGGAACAGACCCTGGCGCTGAACCCCGAGCACCCCAAAGCGCGTCAGGATATCGAAAACGCGCTGCGCCTGCTGGACCGCTGGCGCGGCCTGAAGAAGGAATAGACGCCCGCGCAAAGCGGGCGGAACGATTTTGATCGAAATGACGAAAAAGGTCGGGCCCCAATACCGTCGTATCCCACGGATGACCGCCGCTTTCGAATTCTCCGATTGATATCGCGAGAGAAGCCGTTTATGCAAGTCGGAGTTTGAAAACACCCTCGGGTGGCAGTCCCTTTGCACCCCAAGCGGAAAACGACCGATAAGGAAACGATTTGAAGCGCCCGGCACGCAGCGTCACCTTCGATTGCAAAAGAACCGCCCAGGACAGTCTGTCATGGCGTTCCGGCCGCCTCCTGAAGGGGGTGTTGATCGTTCTGCTGGCCCTGATGGCGGGCTGCGAAGGTCCGCTGGTGCGCAACGATCTGGAAGCCCTCAAGGCCCGCGGCGAGCTGGTGTTCATCACCCGCAACAATGCAGCCTGCTACTACGAAGGCCCCTACGGTCCCACCGGATTCGAATATGATCTGGCCAAGGCCTTTGCCGACCATCTGGGGGTCAAGGTACGCCCGCTGGTGATCGAGGAAGAGGCGGAAATGGTGGCGGCGCTGCACCGCGGGGAGGCCGACCTGATTGCCGCGGGCCTGCCCTTCGGAAAGCAGTCGGCGCGCCTCGTCCCTCTGGGTCCGGGCTATCACAAAATTAGGCAGCTGCTTATCGGCCGGCGGGGCGGTCCGGAGATCCGCAAAATCGAAGAGTTGGGCGATCACACCATCTGGATGACCGGCAGCAGCACCCGCCTGGACCTGCTCAGGGACCTGAAAGGCGCACATTCGGGGTTGAACTGGCAGATTATGAGCGATTTCAGTTCGGAAGAGCTCCTGCAGATGGTCTGGAACCGGGCCGTACCCCTGGCCCTGGTCGAATCGACAACCGTGTCCATGAACCAGCGCTACTACCCCGAGTTGACGATTCGGCTGCAGCTCGGCGAACCTCAGGACCTGGCCTGGGCCGTTCATCCCCAAAACCGGCACCTGATGGCCGCCGTGCGCGCCTGGTTCGCCCTGCCGGCCACCCAGGACCGGATCAAGGGGTTGAACGAGCATTATTACAGCCACCTGCAGGATTTCGACTATGTCGATCTGGTCCGCTTCCGGGAACGCATCGCCAACCGGCTGCCCCAATACCGTCAACACTTCGAGGAGGCCGCCGCGCTGTACGCCCTGGACTGGCAGTTGGTGGCGGCCCAGGCGTACCAGGAATCGCACTGGGACCCCAACGCCGTCAGCTTCACCGGCGTGCGCGGCATCATGCAGCTGACCCAGGACACCGCCAAGACCATCGGCGTGCAGAACCGCCTGGCGGTCAAGGAAACCATCTTCGGCGGCACGCGCTACCTGGCGCGGCTGCACCGCATGCTGGACGACCAGATCGCCGAGCCGGACCGCACCTTTATGGCGCTGGCGGCTTACAACATCGGGTTCGGGCACCTGCGCGACGCGCGCAGGCTGGCCATGCGCCTCAACAAGCCGGCCGACACCTGGTACGGCATCCGAGGGGTGCTGCCGCTGCTGCGGCAGAAGAAATTCTACACCACCCTCGAGCGCGGCTACGCCCGCGGCGACGAAGCCGTGCAGTACGTGGACCGCATCCGCACCTATCACCGGATTTTGAACAACACCCTCGCCCCCCCGGCCGCGGATTTCGGTGGGTAAGCCGCCTATACACTACTTGCGTTTGGTCGCCGCGCGCCAGCCGGTGATCGGCTGATAGATCGGCCGCAGAACTTTGCTGACATCGCGCGCCTGTTCGACGATGTAGAAGGCCTCCGGATCTTCCCGAAGGACCACGGAAATGAGTTTGCGCAGATCGCGCCGCCGGCAGACGATGTACAACTCGTGCACCGGTCCGGTGATTCCCTCGCCGGCAAACAGGGTAACGGCCTGGCCCATGGCGCGGATGCATTCGGTCAGAGCCCGCGCTTTGGCGCGCGAAATCACCTTGAGCACGGTCAGCCCGAAGGCGATCTTGCGTTCCACCAGAATACCCACAACGTTGCCGGTCGCAAAGCCGAAGGCGTAGAAAAGAACCAGGATCGGATTGTCCTTGACCTGATGGATGACCGCGCTGGCGACGAAAATCCAGATGATGATTTCGATCACGGCCAGAAAAAAAGCCACTACCGTGCGCCCCTGGACCGTGACGATGGTGCGGATCGTGCCGATTGAGACATCGCAGATGCGGGCCAGGAAGATGACCACGCCGACCATGAGAATATGCGAATCGAACATGCGCTTACCCGAACCGGATGGAGAGCAATTGGACGCCGGCCCGCTGGAGCGGACACGCTGCCGGGGCGATACTGCACCTTTTGGCATCGGACGTCAACCGTCTCTATCGCCCGCACCCCGGTGAAAACCGCTCCGCAACATGAACCCGGTGTTCGCATTGCAGGCCGTTCACCTGGAGTCCGCTCCGGCGCCGCTGTCGGCTGGATACGGTCTGGACCTGATTTACAAGCGTACAGCCCGTTTGTTAACTCACCCACACCCAGGAACGTTCTTTCCGAGTCTTGGTTGACAATCCGGTAACATAATCATATCGAAACCGAAACATTGCGGGCCGCCCCCCCCCGCCGGCGGCGGGGGGGGCGAGCATGCGTCCGGGCGGGCGCGCGTCGTTTACCCCGGGCGG
>JAEYRZ010000069.1 GCA_023435265.1 Pseudomonadota bacterium | reverse complement strand
CATCTAATCCACGACGCTGAAGCGCAGCGTCCGTAAAATTTGACCTTCCGAATGCAGCACCTCCACGCGCCAGGGGCCTTTATCCGCTTCGCGCAGTTGGATGCTGCTGTAGGTGGCCCAAGCCGGGGTTTTCAGGGTCAGGCGCTTGGTGGTGACCAATTCATCCCGGCGGTACCACTTATGCACCACATGGGTGATGTCCGGGATGCCTCGAAATGCCGTGTAGCACGACACTCTTCCCGCCTCGACCGAAAAGGCCGCTGCGGCACCCAGGGGTTCGAAATTTTCGATGGTCTCGCACATCACCGCCCGTGTCAATTGAAACGTTTCGGCATTTTTAGCGGGAGCGGCCGGCTCCTGGGCGAAGGCGCCCGCGATGCCCGCCGCCCAGAGCAGAAGGCAGCAAGCGACGCAATATAGGTGTCTGCGTGGCATGGCCCTATTACTCACAAAACGCAGGATTTTTGGCAAGGGAAAAGATGCGGAACCGCAGGCGGTGCGATAAAACGCGGGGGAATGCCGCAAAAGCAGCTTGCGGCCTGCGGCACGCAGGTGGGCTAAACGCGCCGCAGGAGATCGGCCAGTGTTTTTTCGATGATGATGTCGGAACTTTTATTGCGGGCATGGATCAGGTTGATGATGGATTTATCCACCACCCAGCCGAAGCCCAGCTCGTCAAAAAAAATGATCTCTTTTTGATGCATGATCTCCCCTCCCCTCCTGCCCGTGCCCTGGTCACGGTATGCATTCAAGCTCTGCCGAAGCCGTTGATCGATGCTTACCCTCAATATCGCCCGGACGCAGAGGAGGCTTTAGCCTAAATATCGGGAAGGGGGTCGGCCGCTGCGCCCTCGGGCAGGACGATCAGGCAGCGCGACGTGCGCCCGTCGCATTTGATCTGCAAGGGCGCGGGTAACCGGATATGCCGAATGAACGGCGTGTCGTGTTCGGCGGGCCGGCCTTGAATGAGTTCCCAGCGCAACACATCGGCGCCGTCTTCAGTGATGGTCAAGTAAGGCAGGCCGTGATCGGTGATCTGCTGAAAAAAATGGGATCCCTGCGAAGGATCGGCCTTGATGGCGCTGTTGCGCAATTCGACAATGGCGCCGGCTCCGTTGATCTCTTCCCAACGTACCGGTATGCCCAGCCAGGGATCGAACGAGCCCCAGCGGCCGGGGCCGATCAGCAGGTAGGGCCGCTGGCGCAGTCTCAGTAACGCATTGAGCGCGCCGATCTGGGCGGCCATCTCGCGTGTACGGGATGGATCGAAGTCACCAGGTTTGACATAGATCAGATCGGCGACTGTATCGTTCTTGCCGTGTCCCAGCGCCTGGGTCGAGTAACACAGCGCCCGGGCGATCTCTTCCGGCGTCAGCTCGACTTCCAGCGGATCGGCCGATGGCATTGGCCGCAGCTGCAGAATATGGAATTGATGGGGCTGGTTCGACACGTCGGAAATATCCAGGGCGAACTCGAACTCCACATCGCAACCCATACCCTGACGGGTGACGGCCAGCAGATCGCATAAAAGCTCCGGCAGCGGAAGGGCATTATGCTTGAGAATCGATGCGAACGTCACAAGTTTGATTCCCTCCCCCTCGGCCGTGTCGCGGATGCGCACTTCATCGGGCAGGAATGTACTGACCAGGGGTTTGATCTGCGGTTCGCGCCAGGCGTCGGCGACCTGGCGCATTTGGAGGCCGATCGACTCCTCCGCGCCGATCGGGCTGCCGCCGCCCATGAACAGCGCGTAGAAGCTTCTCTGGGCCTTGGCCAGGATATCCTCGGTTTTTGAAAAATCGGGAAGCAGCTGCGGGCATTTGGGACAAAAGCGCAGCCCCCCCTCATGCGTGTTCAGGATGCGGCCGAAACCGAGCGCGATTTTGGCCATTCCGTCCTGCGGGCGGATGCCTCCGATCGGATAATAGTTCTGGGAACGGGCGACCCCCGAGATCGCCGGGTAGAAATAGCTTCCGCAGGTGCGTCCGGCGACCTGCTGGATCATCACGCCCATCAATTCCTTGCGGTGGCGAAAAGCCGAACCGCGGATAAAGCGGCGCGGCAGTTCGAACCAGGTCGAGGCATAGACCAGCTTTACGGCCCGGATCAATTGATCGAGCCGCACCGCGTCGTCCGGATGGTTGTTGGCCAGTATCAAAGGCTTATAGAGCCCGGCCAGCGGCTGGTGGTAGGCGTCCTCCAGGAGGCTGGAAGAACGCACGGCCAGAGGATAACGGATCACCGCCAGATAAGCGGCGATCTCGCGCACCACCTCGGCGGGCATGTCTGCCCGGAGAAAGGCCTCTTTGACGATACGGTCCTCCGGATCACCAACCGACAGGCCCTGCAGCCGATTGTCCGCAACAAAGCGGTCGAAATGCGAAGTCGTGATCACCAGCGTCTGGGGGATGCGGATGTCGATCGAAGGGTACTTTTCAAAAAGCCGGGGGGTCCGACGCAGCAGGTTGGCGGCAAACGCCAGGCCGCGCGCCTTGCCGCCGAGCGAGCCATGTCCGATCTTGACGAAATCGATGATCCGGGGGTCGAACGCCTTGGCGTCGAACTGGGCCACGACACCTTTCTGGCGCCACTTGCGCAATCCGTGAATGCTGGCGATCAGGAACCGACGCATGGCCTCGGCATCGCGGAAATCGGAAACCCGCAATTCCCGCAAGCGCGAGGCCAGTCCGATCTCCGAACGGGCCATGATCCAGTTGGAGAACCGGTTGCGCGAGGCGTGGTAGCAGAGCGGTTCCTCGGGAATCTCCGGCAGGATGGCTTCGAGCTGCCGCAAAGTCGACGCGCGGGCCACCTCCGTGCCGTCGGCGGTGCGGAAAACAAAGTCCCCGAAACCCAGTGCGTTGAGGAAAAAATCATGCAGTCGGGTGAAGAGTTGAGGCGAATTTTTATCCAGAAAGGCGGCCGGAATGAGTTCGGCCTTGGTCTTGTTTTCAGATTCGGAGCTGAGCAGCAGCAACGGCAGGTCGGGAATCTCGGCCCTGATTTTACGCAGCAGATGGTAGCCGGCATCGGCACAGAGCGTGCCGTCGCGCGGAAAACGGGTGTCGGAGATCACCCCGAACAAATAGGGGTGAAAACGCTCGTACAATTCCAGGGCCGCCTCGTAGGTATCGGCGACCAGAATCTTGGGGCGGGCGCGCATCTTGAGCAGACGGTGCTCCTCATTGAGACTCTCCTCCAGCACCGCCTGGGTCTGGTTGACCACCTCCTTGTAGATCAAGGGTAGAAAATAAGAGCGGTACAGCGGCGAATCTTCGACCAGGATGATCACCCGCACCTGGGCGCGTTGGGTATCATGATGTACATTCAGCCGGTCTTCTACGTTTTTGACGATGGCCAGCAGCAGGTCGGCATCGCCGGACCAGATGAAAACCTGATCGATTCCCGAAGTGTTTTTCTTTGCCGGCGGAGGATACAGGCCCTCCATGCTGTGGGTCAGCAGGATTACGGGCAACTGCGGATGGAGACTTTTGACGGCCAGTCCGAGGTCGAAGGGGTCCATGTCCCCCAGGTGGGGCATGGTGATCACCAGGTCGTAGTGCTGGGTCCGCAGCGCTTCCAGAGCATCACGGGCGTTTTCGACACGCGTCAGCCGCGGCGGGCGGCTCAGATTGAGCCCGCGATATTCATTGACGATCCTTGCGGCCGGCGATCCATCCTCTTCAAGGATGTAGGCATCGTAAGCACTGGCAACCAGCAGAATCTCCAGGACTTTATTTGACATGAGTTCGTGGTAGACCTTAAAGTGCGTATCGAACTCGCCGGCCATGTAACTCAGCTTCGGATTGATCCGGGTGCTCTCGATCATGATCAGTTACCGCGTGCTCCTTGTTGCCATCGCGCTCCAACTTATCGGCGCAAGGGCTCTTTTTCAAGGAGAAAGCCATGCCGCCGCATCCGCAGGGCAGCCGGGCCGATCAACGCAAGGCGATCTGGGGCTGGGCGCTTTATGACTGGGCCAACTCGGCCTTCGCCACCACCGTCATGGCCGCGTTTTTTCCCGCCTTCTTCAAGGAATTCTGGAGCCGCGGCATCGATGTCAACCTGACCACCGCCAGGCTCGGCGTGGGCTACGCGCTGGCCAGTCTGACGCTGGCCGTAATGGCCCCGGTGATCGGCGCCGTGGCCGACCGGGGCGCACGGCGCAAACGTTTTCTCATCGCCCTGACCGGGCTGGGGGTGGTGTCGACGGCGGCGCTGGCGCTCGTTCCGCAAGGCGCGTGGCCGGCCGCCCTTGTGACCTACGCCGCGGCCGCGATCGGCTTTTCGGGCGCCATCGCCCTATACGATGCCTTCTTGCCTCTGGTAGCGCCGCCCAGCCGGTTCGATCAGGTTTCCAGCCTCGGCTACGCCCTGGGATACCTGGGGGGCGGACTGCTTTTTGTTTTCAATGTGCTCATGACGCTCAAGCCGCACCTGTTCGGCCTTGCCGACGGCTCCCAGGCCGTACGCCTTTCTTTCGTCAGCGTGGCAGTGTGGTGGGGGGGCTTCGGCGCGTGGAGCTTCATCTGGATGCCGTCCGAGCCGGCCGGAGTACCGGCTTCCTTGTGGACGCACGCAAGACAGGGCTTCGCCCAACTGCGGGCCACCTTCGGCCGGATCCGTCATTACAGACCGGCCTTCATCTTTCTGCTCGCCTATTGGTGCTACATCGACGGTGTCGATACCATCATCAAAATGGCGATGGATTACGGCATTTCGCTCGGCCTGCAATTCAACGACCTGATCGTCGCTCTTTTGATCACTCAATTCATCGGCTTCCCCGCGGCTCTTGCGTTCGGGTTGCTGGGCCGGCGCTGGGGGGCACGCCCCGGCATCTATCTTGCGCTTGCGATTTACATGGCAGTCACCATTTACGGCGCCATGCTGGAGCGGACCGTCGAATTTTTCATCCTGGCCGCGGCCATCGGTCTGGTCCAGGGCGGCATCCAGGCCCTGAGCCGCTCCTACTTCGCCCGTCTGATCCCCGCCGGGCAGAGCGCCGAGTTCTTCGGCTTCTACAATATGCTGGGCAAGTTCGCGGCCATCGTCGGACCGGCCTTGATGGGCATCACCGGCCTGATGGTCAAACGCACCCTGCTGCCGCCGGCGCCTTCTCCCGAACAGGTGCACGCCATCGGGCTGCTGGCCACCCGCACCAGCATTATTTCGGTGTTGCTGCTCTTCATCGCCGGCGCCGTGCTGCTTTACTTTGTTCCCGCCGAAAGCGCCGGGGCCGAACCCTTTTTCAACCGAAGCCCAGGAGAACCCGAAAGGCATAACGGCGCCCGGTAGCTCCATACCGGCTCAGGGTGCCGGTGTGCTCCGGGATCTGGCGGCGCTGCGCAGGCAGAGGGGAAGCGGGGTCGGGTTTATCGTTCTCGCTTCGAAGAAAAGTAGTACTCTGTGGCACAAATTCGGTGACGTATTAGCGGTCGGTTCATTTTATAACCACAGAGAGCACAGAGGTCACAGAGGATGATTTTTATCTTTTTCTCTGTGTTCTCTGTGTCCTCTGTGGTGAAACAACACGTTTTCGTAATTAGGCGGGTACGTACTCAGCTGGCGGCGCAGTCCTTGAGGTAATTCCCGTAAAGGCGTGGATGAACCCGTGAGAAGCGGTCGAAATCGCCTGTCAGCTCCAAGCCCGGCACAATCGCCCGCACAACCGGGAAGGTTAGATCGCGCCGGGTCAACTCCACATAGATCGGCTGAAAGCCGTTGGCGCTCAGCAGAAATTCCAGCAGCGCCAGGTTGCGTTCGGGCACGCCCAGATCGTAGTCCGGCAAGCGCTCGATGGGCACCCGCACCGCCGGAGGCGGCACCGGGCCGGACGGCGGGCCGTAGGGGAAGGGATAAGGGGTTTCGGTAAGCGCCGAAATCAGCGCCTGCGAGGCGGTGAGGTGGGCGGCGGTGCCGGAGGAGACGGTTCCGTCCGCGTGGTTCACGAAGCACTTGCAGCAGGGGATCCCCAGCGGGCCGGTGATATCCATGAATCCCACCTGAATGCCGACCTGATGGTACTGCTGCAAAAGACGCATGATTCTGGGATCCTCGCTTTCGATCTCGAACAGGCGCCCGGGGCTGAAGGGTATGGTGGCCTCGCTGTCGCGTTCGATAAGCTCCAGCAGTGCCTTGCATTTGGCCTGGGCCAGATTGGTGCCCGCACCCAGACCGTTGGAGCCGAGGGCTGAAAAAAGCTTGGTTTCGTCCAGATTGCAGAAAAGAAAGATGCTCTGGGCCGGCACCAGGATCGGCTGCATCCCCGCCGGCGTGGGGGTCTGCCCCTCCAGCCAGTAAAGCGCCGCGTCAAGGTAAGGCGCCTCCAGTCCCAGGCGGTTGGGATCGAGGTAGGGCACCCCGCGGCCGGCGAGTTCGGATGCGCGGGCACGGGTCAGCCGGTATTCGCGGGCATACCCCGTCACCTGGTCGTCGGCAATCGAAGCATAACTGCTCGCCCGTTCGACGATCTCCATGACGCACGCCGCCCTCGCGGCGGCGAGTTCAAGCCCCCGGCCGTACGAGGTCTGTTCGCCGCTCAAGCGATACCGATGGCGGCCGCAATCCACCGCAAGCTCCACCTGCCAGCTGCGCAGCAGTGCGATCGGGCTCAACGAGGCCTCATGGCGCATTTCTTCACCGACCTGCACGCCGGCCTCCTTGAGCCGCAGCAAGGCGTCACCCGCCAGCGCCTCGAGGTCGGCAGGTACCTGGCAGCTGCGCGTGGGGAGGTCGCCCCCCGCGAATTGTTCGAAGCAATGCTCAAGCGGCAGGGGCGCCGCCATGGCCCGCGCGATGTCGGCATCGGCCACCGGCGGTGCAAGCCCGGTCTGCTCCGGCGGCGGCAAATGATGATGCTGACGGATGTTGCGTCGGAACAGTTCGATCCAGCGGCTGTGCAGCCGCTGATCCTTGCGCTGCAATGCCCTGACCGAAACCAGAGGCGAAAACGCCGCCAGCCGCCGCTGGCGCCTGTCCGGAAAAAGCTTGAGCAGCATAGAGAAATCAGGCTGCAGGCGGCACGCCTCGAAGAACAAGCCCCGCAGGAAAAAATCGTCGGCGGGCGCTTCAACGACTCTTCGCCGCAGCGTGGTCGGCTCCCAGCTGAAAATCAAGCGCAGCAGGTGCTTGCGCAGAAACTCATCGTACGGATTGAGCCGGGCGCGGGCGAGGCCGTCATTGAAGTCCGGCGCAGGTTCGGGAAGCGCGTCGAAGTATCCGGTGGCGGCTTCGGTTCGCAGGCGCGTCAGGCGGTAGCGGCGCTCGGGCGCTTGCATTCTCATTCTGCCGCGTCGATGGAAAATTCTGCCGCGCCCTGACGGCTCATCCAGCCCAATCCGCCGCCCCCGTGGTCCACGCCGCCGGTCTCTTCGGTTTCGGTGGCGCTGACCTGGCGCGATATCATCCGTGTGCCGCCGTCACGCAGGTAACTGGTCAAACGAAAGGTCAGGAACGCGCTTCCGGGCGGCAGGGGCAATGTCTGCTCGAATGAAACCGGGTAAAAGAGCGGAGTTTCGGGGTATCGCCGGATGGACTCAACAGCGATCACCTCGCCCGCCGCATCGGCGAAGAGCGCCTGGATGTAAATTGATTCGGTCCACAACCGGTTTACGATCGCGCCCACCCGATGGGTGTCTTCATCGAAGGTGTATTGAATTCGACCCGTCAGCGTAATCTGGTTTGCCGCGCGATCGAGGCGATACGACTCCTGCAGGGTAAAGGTGTTGGTCGTGATGACGTGCGACCCCGAAGCCGCGTCTATGGGATGCCGGTCCTCAGGCTCAAGCGCCTGTCCGACATAGCGTCCGGCGCCGCCCCACGCACACGCCGATATGAGGAGCCCGGCGATCAGGATCCATCGATAGCCTTTTGTCGATTTCATCGAAACCTCCGCTTGGAAAACACCTCAACGCACCGTATCCACTGCCTTTTGGTTGTCAATCCGCCTGCTTCACAGGTGGCCGCTCACAGGTCGAGCCGGATCCAGCGCGTGCAGTAGCGGTGTGCGGTCTCCAGAAATTTACGCGTCGGCCGATTGGAATTGGAGAGCAGCATGATGTCGCCGGATGGCAGGCGTACGATCAAAAGCCCCGCATCGAGATCGAAGATCTGCGTGCCAAGCGTCACCCGCAATGTCCCTGCCGCTGGGTCCGGCGCAAGTTCGCGGTCTTCGAACCGCATCAGCGCGGTCTGCGCGAGGGCCTGGAATTCGTGTTTGCTCTGCGCGGTCTGCTCGGCCGCCAGCATGCGTATGAATCCGGCCTCCTGCAGGGCCTTTTCAGGAACCAGAATCACGGCGCTGCACGGCATGGCCTGGAACCCGCCGCCCTCAATGCTCATTTGCATCGCATCCCTCCCGGATCAGGACCATCGTACCAAAAAAATGAAGGACCTGTACAGGTCCTTCATTGTGATGCCCGGGGTCTCGTCAAAATCAGGGATGTACGGATCGGTTCCTTTCGGGGTCGGTGTCGGTATCGGAATCGAATGCCCGCCGGTAAGATCAGGCTCCAAAATATTGAAAATGGCAGCGCATTCCGATCGCGATGGCGACCCCGATTCCGGCCCCGACGCCGATCTGACCCCCAGTAAAGGTTAAATAGACTCTGACGGGGCCCTGCCGGATGCCTTCCAAATCGAGCGCCGCGGGACTATGTCAGGTGCCGCGGGACTATGTCAGGCGCCCCCGGCCTATTCAACCGTTTCCGCCTGCCTGGCCGCCGCTTGCTTGCGGGCCAGCTGCATCATGGCGATGCGCGTGCTTGTCGTGAGGCGCGCAATGGCATTGGCCAGTACGCCGATCTCGTCGCGGCGGTTGGTATAGGTGACTTCGGAATCGAGCTTCCCGCTGCTGATTTCTTCGGCGACTCCGGCAATGCGCAGGATGGGGACGGAAATACCGCGGGACAGCAGCAATGCCACCAGGATGACGAAGACAAGCGTCGCACTGATCAGCAGCAGCGCCTGCCGGTTGACCCGCTCGAGTTCCGCAAAGGCCTCGTCGTAAGTTTGCTCGGCCACCAGTTTCCATCCATAGCGCGTGGTCTTCATGGCAGAGACCATCTTCTTTCCTTCCTCGGTGGCATACATCGTATTCGTTTTACCGAACTGGGAGGCATACACGGCCGGATGATCGCTGAGGTCCTTTCGGCTGGTAGTGAATTCAGGCGATTGATGGGCGATGACCTTGCCCATTTCGTCGACCAGGAACACGTAGCCGGTTTTTCCGATTTTCGCCTGGGTGATTCGTTCGGAGATATCACCGACGGTCATGGCGATCGCCAGCACGCCGTGGGTCGTGTTGTTCACGGGGTGGGCGATGGGCACCGACAGGATCAAGGCGGGTTTGCCGGATGTCTTGCCGATCACGACTTCCTTTCCCAGGGCTGCCCCGCCCAGGGCCTGCTTGAAGTATCCCCGATCGCCGTAATACGTTGGCGCGCCCCCATCGCTGCGGGAAATATTCTTCCCTGTGGGATCTACGGTGAACGCCAGGTAATTCCAGTTGTATTCCTTCACCATCGATCTGAGCAGCGGCACCTGCCCGGCGGCCTCCATCGAACGCATCGGCATAAGCGAAGCATTCTGACGCAGCATGCGGTCATTCATTTCGGTCCACGTATCCACGTAGGCGGTCAGACCTTCGGCGACTTGTTCCAGCTGTTTGTTCACACTTTCGTGAATCCGTTCGGTGGTCGAATTGAGCGAGATGTACCACGTTACCGACAAAGGGAAGATCGTGATGAAGGCCATTGCCAACAACAACTTGGGAAATATGCCGAACCAATGTTTTCTCTTCTTTGCCATAATCGACTCCCTTGTAATGAATTGCGGCGCTATTGAATCCTCTGATGAACCGCTGAAGCATCCGTCAGGCCGAACGGTCCACGGAGCTTGTCCTTTTTCGGCACGGCGTCCATTTTTCGTCAGGACAATAGCCGACGGTTGCGGATTACCTGCCATTGAAGCCGCCGGACAGACGACAACGCCGGCACTTGATGCAAAAAAAAGGCCAGGCTGGATCGTTTGCAGAGAAAACTTATCTACTTGGGCAATGACCGCTGATCAGACCCGGCGAGGCGAGCGACGCCGCCGCCATGAAGCGTGAAGCCGGACTTCGATCGATTTGGGATTGAGACGGCGGAAGAAGCGGGATGGGGCCGAACTTTCCCGTAACCTTCGCCGGTGGGATCCGGTAATGCGCTCAGGCGCGGAATTTGATCAGCTTTACCGCTTCATCGACCCACTCCCCGATCAGGCGGGCCTGTGCACGATGCTGGCGGTCTTTCTTGAGCCGCTGAAAGTCTTCCTCGCGCGTGCGAATCGCTTCCAGCATGCCGACATCCTCCATGGAGCCGCAACTGCCCAAGCCGTGCAGCGCCACCCGGAAATTCTGCAGTAGGCCACCCATGAAAGTACTGCTCTCCTGCAGGCGATAAATCTCCGCACCCGGATCGCCGTATTCGCTCACCGCAGAGCGCAGGATCGATTTGCCGGTCTCGCATGCCACCAGGGCCAGAAAAATGTAAAATTCGCGCTCCAGATTCAGCAACAGCGGCAGCGGCAGATGATTCTCGGTTTTGCCGGTGCGCAGGCCTTCGGCAATACGCTTGTGAATTATCTGCACCTTGGTAAAGAGCTGTTCGCGTTCTTTGTCGATGCGCCAGCCGGCGTATTCCACCACCATATCGTCAAGATTGTGACGGTTCAGAATAATATCTTCGGGCGTAATTTCGTAGTCGGCCAGGGCGCGGTCCGGCCGGTGCACGATCAGGTTGGCCAGCATGACCGCCTTGTTGTCGGAGTACTGGATGTTCTCCGGGTCGTTGCAGATATCTTCGAGCAGGATTTTAAAAGCGCGCTTGGGTTGATCCATGCGGGCCGTCAAGGTCTGCAGGGCGTTCAGAAAGGATACACGATCTTCGGCCACAATGGCATCCTTCATGTGATGCCACAGAAAAGCGAATATCTTCTGTTCGTATTTCTGGAAATGATCGATGGATTCGAGGAACGCGTTTTTCCTGAAGCGGCCGTCCTGGTCGAAACACGACTTGAGCTTGCGGACCAGCGCCTCGGCATCCTCCAGCGAAATCCTGAAGTCTTTGGCCAGGATGTCATAATCATGGGGCGTGAAGGTAATGGCGCGATGTACCAGCCCGACCATTTTCTTGCGCGCCACCGAACGCCCCTTGAAGAAATTGACCAGGTTGTAAATCTGGCTGTGCACCAGCCCTGAGGGCCGCTCGCCGGATCGCGCCTCGCCTTTGTCCTCCTGCACCTCGAGGGTATCGATGATCTGGTCCTTGACCTGATCGAGACGCACCTGAAGATTGCCCAGCAGTTCTTTGCGCAACACCTCTTTCTGAGGTCGCTTTTCGGCTTCATAGAGCAAATCGGAGGAAAGGTGCAGCCGTTCGCCGAGGACCGGGGTGCTGATTTTGGCGTAATCCTCTCCGTAGACGCTCTTGATCATCTTGGCCACCTTCTGCGGCGATGCACCGGCCGTGGCCATGGCCAGCTGCGCAATGTACGATTTCTCGAGCGTTACCGCCTCCTCATCGGTTTCGCTGAGCAACCATTTGATATTGTTCATTTCAACCGGCGGCTTCTTGATTTGCGCGCTCAACTTGGGAAGTTCCAGCGCCGCATTGTAAACGCCCGCATATTTTTTGACCGCCGAGTCGCTTTGCTGCCGGCGCAACCAGACATCGACCTTCTGCACCATGCTTTCCATGGTCTTGGCGCTGAAGCGGTTCAGCCCGGCCATGAGGGTCAGGTTGGGGTCCGGGTAAAGGTTTTCATCGTTGATCAGCGGCACCGTCTGCTGTTTCTCGTCGATTTCGACCCAGATCGAAGCGCCGGTCTTGCGGGCCGTGCGGAAACCGGACAAAATCTTGAGGCAAAGCTGCATGGCCGGTATCTCGCTCGGAAGATGTTCGGGCAGCCGGATGAAGATATTGTTGACCCCGTAATCGGCGAAAACAGTGAACGCCTCCAGCAGCCGATCGGGTAATTGGGCGTACTCCGTCCCGCAGCGCCTGGCCACGCGGGGCGCCATGAGCATGTCGACCGCCGTATTGCCGATCACCACTTCGTAATCGCATTTATCGGGAATCTCGGCATGCGGCGGTGTACCCCGGAAGCGTACGAAGATCGCCCCCAGGTGGCCGGAAGCCTGACCCAGACGACTGATCACGCCGGTCAGGTGCTTTAAAACCTTATCCTCTTCACCATCCTGGCGCGCAAAGCGGTCATCCACCAGGTAGCGGCTGATCAGGAGGGTCAGCTCGATCAGGGCAATCCGAATGGCATCGAAACGCTTCTGTTCCTGGAGCAGGCTCTGGGCCAGATGATCGGGACCGGCCGCACCGGGGCCGGTCTCTCTCCATGATTCCACACCCGCGAACTGTTCGAAGAGCTGCTGGGCTTCGGGGTCCAGGTTGATGCCGTTGTTTTGTTCCATGTGCCGATCCTTCGGTAATCCATTTAACGCCCGATTTCGATAGACGCCCGTGAGGATGCCAACATTCCACGCCGATGAACGGCGGTTCTGACCTATTATCGCCCGGGCGGTGCGCCGGCTTGAATTTTTATCCGGCCCGCAGGCGGATTTAAGCCCGGCGGCCGGCAATCAGGGTACCGGCCGCCCGGAATACGGCCCTTACGCACGCCGGCGCATCGGGAAACGCCGCTGGTCCCAGAATATGAAGCGCTCCGCCTTTTACGGGCTGTTGAAAACTTCGCCTCAAGCCGTGATGCTGCGTTGCGCAGCTTTCAAAGATGCCCACATGCTGCGTGCATGCTGCGCTTTTTGAAAGCCGCGCGCCTTGCCTGACGGCCTCGACGCTCGTTTTTCAACAGCCTCTTAAGCACGCAGGCGCGCCAGCATCGCCCGCCGTTCTTCCAGGCGCCGGGTGAGTTTCGGGAAATGGGCCATGTCGGTGTGCGGCAGAAAAAGCGCCGCCACATAGTTGTCCATGTAGGAAGGGGTTTCGGAAAGTTCGAAATTGGTCATCATGTTGGTGACGTCCACCACCTCCTCGCGGATTTTATTGGTCAATGCGCTCATCCGCGCGCCGAGGAGGGAGGCGTTGCCGACATAAATCACCTTTTGGGGGTCGGTTTCGGGCAGCAGGCCGATCGTCATCGCTCTATCGAGATCGACGAAACTGCCGAATCCGCCGGCCAGAATGATCTGCTCCACGTCGTCGATCCCCATGCCCACTTCCTGCAGCAGCGTGACGCAGCCGCTGTAAATGGCCCCCTTGGCGCGGATCAGGTTCTCGATATCGATTTCGTTGATCGCGATGTCGCGGTCGATCTGGGTTTCGGGTTGATAGGCGAGCACATACTCCCAGACATCGCTGTTTTCGCGGATGCGCGGCGTGCCGAGGTCGCGGTTGAATTTGCCCCGGTTGTCGATTACGCCGGTTTCGAACAGCACCGCCACCATGGTGATCAATCCCGAGCCGCAAATCCCCTTGGGGCGCACGTTGCCGATGGTCGCCAGCATGGGTTCGAAGGTTCGCGGGTCGATCGAGAAATCCTCGATGGCCCCCTTGGCCGCGCGCATGCCGAACTTGACGCCGCCCCCTTCGAAGGCCGGGCCGGCGCTGCAGGCGGCGCAGGCCATCCAGTCCTTGTTGCCCACCACCACCTCGGCGTTGGTGCCGATGTCCAGAAAGAGCGTGATCTTTTCGGTGCGATACACGCCGGCGCCCATCACGCCGGCCACGATATCGCCGCCCACGTAGCTCGATACCGGGGGATAGACCAGCGCGGTCACATGATCATCCAGATCGATCCCCAGGTCCCGCGCCCGGATCGGAGGGTAGATGCGTGTGGTGGGCACGTAGGGCGACCGCCGGATATTGCGCAGATCGACCTTGAGCAGCAGTTGGGTCATAGTGGTGTTACCGGCCAGCGTGATCACCGAAACACTCCCGCGCGGAACCCCCGACTGCTTGATGATCTTTCCCAGGATCTGGTTGATGGTGCCGATCACCACCTCCTGGAGCTTGTCCAGGCCGCCGGGCTTTTCTGAGTACATGATGCGCGTGATCACGTCCTCGCCGTAGCTGATCTGGCTGTTGAAGGCGCCTTCCTCGGCCAGCACCCGGCCGGTGGCCAGGTCCAGCATTTGGCCGTATACCGTCGTGGTGCCGATGTCCATGGCCACGGCGAAATTCTCGGCGGTGGTGTCGCCAGGCTGTACGTTGATGATCCGGGTTTTGCCGCTCGGGCGCACCGGGCGCTCGAGCGTCACGGTGATCTTGAAGTCCTGCTCCCGAAAAGCGGCCGGTATCTTGCGGATCACCGAGAGCGGCACATGCAGGCCGTGTTCATGGTGCTTGAGGCTGAGCGTGTTTACGAGCCGCGTCACGTCCGGAAGATTGTCCTGAGCGCTGGGCGGCGGCAGCTCCAGGCAATACTTCTGAATGGGAGGAATGAAGAGCCCCTGATCTTTGATGTCGTCCAGATCCATCTGCCGAACCTGTGCCGTGCGGCGCGGCGCGAGGCGCTTGAGCGCCGAGATGTCGATGGTCGATTCGACCGGTACGCGCAATACGACATCGCCGCGTAACTGTGCCTTGCAGGCCAGCACATAGCCCTTGGTGCGGTCGGCGGCACTGAGATGCTCGCTGACGCCGCCGTCCACGCTTCCGGCTTCCACGATCACGCGGCATTTGCCGCACACGCCTTCCCCGCCGCAGGATGCATTGATGTGCACCCCCGCCGCCATGGCCGCGCGGATGATGGTTTCGCCCGCAGGAACCTCGATCGACACCTGGTAAGGTAAGAAGGTGACCTTGCACTGCTCCATAAGAAGACCCCTGTACCCTGCCGCTGCGACGGTGCCGAAAACGGGTGTTTTCCGTTCGCGCCGCCGCTCCGTTTGTTAAAAGAATAGATAGTTAGATTGAATACCAGGGGCTGTCAACAGCCGAATCCCCGATGACAAAAGCGGCACGCCGGATCGTTTGACTCGATCGATTTTCTTTTGATTTTATAATGCCGCGCTGAATGGTTGAACCAGCGTGATCGACCTGATCAGAACTTGTAACCGGCACCGTGTTGTGCCTTACTCCGGGATTGTTATATTGCCCTCCGGATTTTATCGAACCGCTCAAAGGATAAGAAAATGGAATGGACTGCCGAAGCGCAAGCTGCGGTTAAAAAAGTGCCCTTTTTCGTGCGCAAGCGGGTCAAGGCCCGCGTGGAGGAGGAGGCCCGCAAGGCCGGACTCTCGACGGTCACCCTGGCGGAGGTAAAGGCAACTCAGCAACGCTACCTCAGCCGGATGGCCGAAGAAGTCAAGGGGTATCGGCTCGAAGCCTGCTTCGGGCCGTCGGGCTGCCCCAACCGCATCGACGCCGGAGGCGCGCTGGCCGAGCGCATCGAGAACCGCCTGCAGCAAGCAGACCTTCTGAGCTTGTTGCGCGAACGGGTCGGTCCTGACCTGAAATTTCACCACGAACTGCAGGTGACCCTGGCCGATTGCCCCAATGCCTGCTCCCAGCCGCAAATCAAGGATATCGGCATCATCGCCGCCTGCCGGCCGCGCCTTGCGGCCGGGGAATGCACCGGCTGCGAGGCCTGCGCCGAAGCCTGCCATGAAGCGGCGGTGCGGGTCGAAACGGACGTCCCGCACCCGGTGCTCGATCTTGCGCGCTGCTGTGCCTGCGGCCGGTGCGTGCAGGTATGTCCTGCCGGAACACTGGCCGAAGGCGCCAAGGGCTACCGCGTCCAGCTGGGCGGCAAGCTGGGCCGGCACCCGCAACTGGCACGCGAGCTGCCCGGCATCTACGCCGCCGACACCGTTCTGGAAATCGTCGATGCCTGCCTGGCCCTTTACAAGGCGCGCAGCCGCCGCGGCGAGCGGCTGGGAGCGCTGCTGGGTGACGCCGATTTCGATGAGCTGGCCCGGCGCTTCGCCGCCTGCGACCTTTCGGCCGAGGCGCGCCGTCCCGAATGAAACGACCAGGGCTGCCTTCCGGTCAGGACCGCCGGCGCAGCGGCTTGGGCCAGCGCGTGTCGGCACCGGCCGCCGTCAATATGGCAATCCCCTTGTCGATGTTCTTGCCGACTGTTTCGACGCTGTGGCTGTCGTCCCCGGGCACCAGGGGAATACCCAGCGCACAGGCCTGCTCCAGAATGGCGGGCGCCACGTAGGGCTCGCAAGCCCCCTTGCGCAGCGCCGCCACATTGAAATCGAGGATGCAGCCGACATCCCGGATCAGGTCCAGGTTGCGCCGCACGCGGGCCTTCACCGCCGGCAGATCGAGCCGTGCGGCGTAATCCGCATCGTAGAGGCGGATCAGGTCGAAGTGGGCCACCACCTCGGGCCGCAAGGCTTGGATGAGTTCGTACTGGCGATCGAAGTAGCGCCGGTACAATGCTTCGATGCCGCCCGCCCGGGTTGCCGCGCGCGCGTACTCGGCCGCGCTATAGTCAAACGGAATTTCGTCTACATGGTGCATCCCGAAGACGATGTAGTCGGGCCGGGAGGTCTCGGCGAGCCGCTGCACATGTGTCCGGCAGCCGGCATAGCCTTCGGCCTCGAACCCGACCAGGATCTCGATTCGATCCCGGTAATGCGCCTGCAGCCGCCGCGCCTCGGCCATATAAGCGGCGAAGCGGCGCGCCATGGCCGCTGGATCGAGTCCGTCCTCCCGCTCCTCGGGATAGAGGTAGGCCTCCGACAGGGGCGGCATGTGTTCGGTGAGCCCGACCCAGGCAAATCCCTGATCGATGTACGCCCTGACCATTTCTTCCAGCGTATCTTGGGCGTGGCTGCAAAACTGGCCGCTGTGGCCGCCGTGAATCGAGACGCGCTGCGGAGTCATTTCAGCCCTTCAATTGAGATGCATCAATGCCGATGAAGCCGTTCAAAACCTGAAAATGGAGCAGAAAGTTGAACGCTGAAAGGGATGTATGCTGTCTACATAATCGCTTTCACCTCTCAGCTTCCCTTTCACCCTTCAAATCCGCCGCCCCAAAAGCCTGGCGGTTCAAGACTGGAGTGCACCACCCGCTTTTTTAGTATCACAGCGGGCGCAAAGGGCACAGGGGGATTTGCATTCCGGTGCCGTTCAGTCGGTTTCAGCGGCCGTGATGTTCGGTCTCGAATACTTGCGCCGGAGGGCGGGCATTGCTATGTTGGCCCAACATCCAGCGAGGGCACATGGAGCGCCACACTGCTTCTTCGGGGCACCGCCGGCGCTTCCGCCACCGCCAGGGTGCGCCTCCAGGCGATCTTTGTACGCCATCCTCAGCATCTCCTCAGCGAACGCGAGACTGTGACACCGAGAAAGACGGCCGGGGCACGGGGATTGAGAAAGATCTGCGATTTCTGGTAACTCTGGTGCGGCGCCGGCACTGTGGCAGCCCGCCGCCACCTTTCCATACCCTTTAACCCAAGGAGCGCGGAGATGCTCGATTTCAGCTTGACCCCCCAACAGATCCAGCTGCGGCAGGCGGCCCGCGAATTCGCCGTCCGCGAAATTCTTCCGGTGGTCTGGTACTGCGACGCCCACGACCAGACCCCCATGCCGGTGCTTAAAAAAGCGTTCGATGCCGGCTTCATGAACAGCGACATCCCCGGGGAATACGGCGGCGCCGGCCTGGGCCTTATCGAATCGGCCCTGATCACCGAAGAGTTCTCGGCCGCCTGCTCGGGCCTGGCCACCACGATCTTCGACAGCGCCCTGGGCATGGAGCCGATCCTGCTCAGCGACAACGAAGCGGCGCGCCGAAAATACCTGCCCCGCATCGCAAAGGAATACAAGCTGACCAGCTTCGCCACCTCCGAACCCACCATGGGATCGGACGTGGCCGGAATGCGCTGCCGCGCCGAGGACAAGGGCGACCACTACCTACTCAACGGCACCAAGTACTGGATCACCAACGGCGGCATCGCCGACTACATTTCGGTTTTCGCCACCGTAGACCCCAAGAGCCGACACGCCGGCATCTGCGCGTTCCTGGTGGAGACCGGATGGGAGGGCGTGACCATCGGCCGCCGCATCCCCAAAATGGGCCAGCGCGCCTCGGACACGGTGGGCATCAACTTCAAAGATGTGCGTGTACCCATGGAAAACGTCCTGGCACCGCCGGGCAAGGGGTTTGTGCTGGCCATGAAGACCTTCGCCCGCACCCGGCCGATCATCGGTTCGTTCGGCGTGGGCGCAGCGCGGGCCGCCATGGAGTTCGCCCTTGAATACGCCAAGAAGCGCAAGGCCTTCGGCATGGCCCTTAGCGCCTATCAGGCCATCCAGTTCAAGCTGGCCGAGATGTACCAGAAAGTCGAAACCGCCCGCCTGCTCACCTGGAAGGCGGCCTGGGAATCGGACCAGGGGCAGGATGCATCGATCAGCGCCTCGATCGCCAAGTTCTATGCCACCGAGGCGGCCCAGGAGGTGGTCGACGAGGCCCTGCAGATTCTGGGCGGCTACGGCTACACGCGCATGTTCCCGGTGGAGAAGATCTTCCGCGACGTGCGCCTGCTGCGCATCTACGAAGGCACGAGTGAAATCCAGCGCATCATCGTGGCCGAATACCTGCTCAACAAATACCGCCCCGGCCTGCCGGCGCTCGAAGATCTGCCCCTGCACCGCGAATACAACCCGCTCGACCCCCAGGATCCCAACGCCGGCAAACAGGCCTGGCGCTGCCGCGTCTGCGGCCACGTGCATTACGGCGACCAGCCGCCGGACGAATGCCCCTACTGCTTTTTCCCGCAGTCGGCGTTCAAGGCGGTTTGAGGGTTAATGGGTTGGCGGGTCGTGGATCGGCAGATCACGGCCAACACGGAGGGAGTCTGAAGTGCAGCCTGATGCCAAGAGGCTCGTGGTCAACGGCTATCCGATGGCGTATGTCGAACAGGGCGGCGGGGTTCCGCTGGTGCTGGTCCACGGTTCCCTGAGCGACTATCGTTCCTGGACGCCCCAGATGGAGACCTTCGGACGGGTGTACCG
>JAEYRZ010000067.1 GCA_023435265.1 Pseudomonadota bacterium | reverse complement strand
GATCGAGGTGATGCGCCGTGCCTTGAGCAAGTCGACAAGGCGCATGAGGGTCGTCTTGACTTCTTGGGGGTCGGCGATGCTGACCAGGTTGGAAATGGGGTCCAGGACCAACACCGAGGGGTTGAACGCCGCCACCTCCTTGAACAGGGTGGCCAGGTGCATCTCCAGGCCGTAGAGGGTGGGCCGGAGCGCGCGGAAGCGCAGCAGACCGCTCTCCACGTGGGATACAAGGTCGACGCCGATCGACTTCATATTGCGGGTGATCTGTTCGCTCGACTCCTCGAAGGCGCAGTACAAACAGCGTTCTCCGCGGCTGCAGGTTGCGCTTGCAAAATGGGCGCTAAAACTGCTCTTGCCCGTACCGGCGGTTCCCGAAACCAGCACGCTGCTGCCGCGGTAAAAGCCGGACCCGCCGAACATCCCGTCCAGATGGGGGATGCCGGTGGATATGCGGTCGGAGGAGACCGCGTAGTCCAGCCCGACAGAGGTGATCGGCAATACGGAGATACCGCCTTCGTCGATCAGGAAGGGATATTCGTTGGTGCCGTGCAATGAGCCACGGTACTTGACCACGCGCATCCGGCGGGTGGAGAGCTGTTCGTTGACGCGATGGTCGAGCAGAATGACGCAATCGGAGACATACTCTTCCAGTCCGTGCCGTGTAAAGGCGCCCGCGCGGTCGCCGCGCTCTGCGGTGATCACCGCGGTCAACCCCCGCTCTTTGAGCCAGCGGAACAGCCGTCGGATCTCGGCGCGCAGGATCGACATGTTGGGGAAGCCCGAAAACAGGCTCTCCAGGGTGTCGAGCACCACCCGCCTGGCGCCGATCGCATCCACTGCGAAGGCCAGACGCACGAAAAGCCCCTCGAGATCGAATTCGCCGGTTTCCTCGATTTCTGAGCGTTCGATGTGCACGTAATCGAGATTTATTTTCTTCTGCGTCTGCAGGGCCGCCAGGTCGAATCCCAGCGGGGCGACGTTGCTGATCAGGTCGGCCTCGGATTCCTCGAAGCTCATGAAGACCCCGGGCTCACCGAAGGCCACTGCGCCGCGCACCAGAAACTCCATTGCGAACAGTGTCTTGCCACTGCCCGCGCCGCCACACACGAGCGTGGGCCGGCCCTGAGGCAGCCCGCCGAAAGTGATCTCGTCGAAACCATCGATGCCGGTAGGAGATTTGGTCAGGCTGCCGATGGCGTGAAAGACCGAAGCGCTCTTGTCTCGCATGGGATTCCTTTCTACCGGCGGGGCGTTCAACGCATAAGTAGCAGATTGAGCTAATAAATTAAATGCCTTTATCGATCGAACCACTGTTCGGAGTCGGCTTCGGTGCCGACTTCACTTTTGCGAGGTCGCCGTAAGCGATTTCAACCGCTGTGCGTCTAAACCAATCAGTCGGCATGTTCTTGCTTCACCTCCAAAACCAATCGATCCCGGAGGGAGTCAATGGCCGTCAAGGTCGTTATCGCCGAAGACAGTAAATTGTACCGCGCGATTCTGCACCGCATTCTGTCCCGGACCGCGCATTCAATGGAGGTGGTCGGGGAAGCGGGTGACGGCGCCTCGGCCGTCGAAATGGTCGAAACGCTGAACCCCGACCTGCTCCTGCTGGATGTGAACCTGCCGGACATGGACGGTTTCTCGGTCCTTGAAGAGGTCCGCCACAGACGCCCCGCGATCAAGATCCTGATGCTGACGATGTACAGCGGCCTGATATACTCCCGGCAAGCCCTTGCAAAAGGCGCCAACGGCTACTGTACGAAAGACGCGCATTTCGGGGAAATCGTGGCGGCCATCGATGCCGTTCTCGACGGCAAAACCTACTTGAGCCCCGAAGCCTCCCCGCCGCAATCCTTCAGCTCCTGAGCAAAGATCCAATCAAGCGAAGGGGATCCGGCGTTGCGGGGCGCTCCGGCGGATCTGCTGCAATCCCGCAGGGGCCGGCAGGAGCAACGGCGCCGCTTCATGTTCGCCACCCGGCCATGGCAGACTCCTCGATCAGGTCATCGAAATTCGTTTGCCGAAATAAACGGCCGGCAGAAGACATGCGGCTACCGGCAGCGCCCAGGGCAGTCCGCGCAGCACGGCGACATAAGCGGCATCGAGCAGCACGATGCCCAGGATCATCCATTTGACCGCTTTGTCCAGCCGCGGATCATCCACTTCCCCACCGCTGATTCCTGTAAGCGCGGCGACATACAGGAAGGTCAGGCTCGCGCATGCGAACGCGCTCATCAGGTGGAGCGCTCCGGTGCTCATTCCAAGCAGTAAATTCATGGCGCGGCAGGCCCCAATGGTCAACGGGCCGAAGATGTCGTGTGTTTTAAAGCGGTAATTGTAGCCGACCGCCAGGCCGATCAGCACCGCGGCCGCGCCGCCCGAGGCCGGCCCCGCGGCCAGCGCCGCGCAAAACCCAAGGATGAACAGGCCGATGGCCAGATGCCGGGCCTGGGCCGATGGAATGCGCCCCGAAGGAATCGGACGCTGCGGCCGTTTATGCAGGTCGACGAAACGGTCCACGAAATCGTTCAGTACACAGCCGGCGGCGTAAATGGCCGTGCCGGCCGCAAGCAGGCATGAAAGACGCATCCAGGCGATATGTTCGGTGACGATCAGGTAACCGGCCAGAATGTCGGCCATGGCCGTGAAGAGATTGGGAAACCGGACCAGCTGTAAATACGCCTGCCGGTACGAACGCCCGGCGTCCGGGGAGGCGCTCAGGCCCGGATATCCGGGCGCCGCTACGGGCGTTGAAGACGCCGCCACGGCATTCGCCATGTCGTCCGGCTCGGTCATGCCCAGGCCTCCTGACGGGATCCGGGGGATCCAAACGTGAACTTGGGGTTCTGCCCGGTCGTATGGGCGACCACATGGCAATGGGTGTCGATGATCTTCATCAAACCCTCCTTTACGCACCTGGGCGTCGTGGGTTGCAGTATGCTTCCTCGTTGGACACCCCGCACAGGGGGGGCGCACGCGTTCCGCCCACAGGCCTCCGCCGGACCCTCGGACGGCTTACGATGCCGGCGCGGGCTGCTCCCGAGCGGTCAATGGAATAAAAGACGCAGGAATTGCCCGGCCCAATCGTTGGCGTGGGACTTGAGGGTGTCCACGATATTCCCAAGTTCGCTGCAATCACTCAACGCAAAGCATTGCATCTTACTGCTCCGCCGTTTGCCAGTCATCGTTCAGGACGTGATGCCCCTGGGTGCGCAGAAGGTCGGCAAGGGCTTCGCGCGCCGGTTTTTCGCCATGCACCAGCTTGATGGCGCCCGGCCTTCCCGGCATCGCATTCACCCACTGCGCCAATTCACGCTGATCGGCATGCGCGGAGTAACCGCTGAGACGGTGCACCTTGGCCCGGATGGCATACGCCTGGTCTTCCAGGGCGATGCGTGCTCCGGGCTGGTTGGCGTGCTCCAGAATATACCGGCCCGGCGTGCCTTCGGCCTGGTAGCCGACGAAGACGATATCGTTGCGCGGATCTTCTATCCCCCGTTTGAGGTGGTCGATGATGCGGCCTCCGGTGCACATGCCGCTTCCGGCAATGACGATGTGCGGTCCGGGCAGTGCGAGCAGTTCATCGTGTTCGCGGGTAGTGGCGGCCGAATACAGGTTGGCGAGATCGAGCGGGCCTTCGCCTTCCGAAAGCGCCTGCCTGGCTTCAGTATCCCAGAAATCGGCCAGCTGGTTGTAAATTTTGGTCAACTCGATGCCCAGCGGCGTGTCCAGGAAAACCGGGATGCCTGCGTCCAGACCCAGGTGGGGAAACCTGCGCAGCAGCGCAGGGTCGGATGCCAGCCGGCCGAGATCATGCAGCAGCTGTTGTGTGCGGCCGAGCGCGAACGCCGGAATCAGCACCTTGCCTCTGTCCGCAAGGGCGTGCTCCAACACCGCCCCCAACCACTTGGCACGGTCTTCTCTGTGCCCGTGCAGCGTGTCACCGTAAGTGGATTCGAGAATCAGAAGATCACAGGGCGGGGGCGGCTCGGGAGGAACCAGGATCGGCTGGTCGGGCGAACCCAGGTCGCCCGAAAAGATGATCGACCAGCGCGGTTCGCGGCTTTGCAGATGCACGAAGGCGGATCCCAGGATGTGCCCGGCGCGCTTGAAAGTGAAGCGCAGATTGTTGCGCAGGTCGAAGGTCCGCCCGAATTCGAAACCCCAGATCAGTTCTTCCAGCCGCTCGAGCAATGCTTCCTGATCGTCGATATCCATTTCCGGGAACCCCATGGCGTCGCGGATCATGGGCACGACCAGCAGGCGCGTGGGGTGGGTAGTCAGGATCTCTCCCCGGAATCCTTGTTTGACGAGCATCGGCAGGCGCCCGCAATGATCGACATGCGCATGGGTGAGAAAGACGTAATCGATATGCGCGGGCGGCACGGGCCACTGGTTCAGGGGGCGCATGGCGTCCTCGCCCTGCGCGAGACCACAGTCGAACAGGATGTTGAGGCCGTGCGTGCGGACCAGGTGACACGACCCGGTGACCGCGTGCTCCGCCCCTAGGTGGTCGATGGGCGGCAGGTGGGATGACGGACGATGGTCAGTCATGGTGCTCCATTCTCCGGCTATTGGTCCTGCAGCGCCGCCACGCCCGGCAAGGTGCGTCCCGCCAGAAATTCGAGGAACGCGCCGCCGCCGGTCGAGATATGGCTGAAGCCCTCGTTCAGCCCCATGTTGCTGAGGATCTTGAGCGAGTCGCCACCGCCGACCACGCTCACCGCGCGCGATTCGGCCAGCGCCCGGGCGATGGTCTCCGTACCGTTGGCAAAAGGCGCTTTTTCGAAGACGCCCAGCGGCCCGTTCCAGATCACCATGCCCGCCGCCGACAATTCTCGGATCATGGCGGCCGCGGTATGCGCGCCGATATCCATGATCCGCCCTTCGGCAGGGATTTCCTGGATCGGCACGGTGCGGTGGCGGCCGTCCTCCTGATGCGTTTCCTGAACGACCACATCGCTGGGCAGCATGATTTTTTCTCCCGCCAGCCGGAGGATTCGGGCGGCCTGATCCAGGCTCTCACGCCCGAATACGGAATGCCCCACGGGTACACCGCGCGCCTTCATGAAAGTCGTGGCCAGCGCACCGCCCAAAAGGACGCCGTCCAGTTTGGGCAGCAGCCGTTCGAGGATGTCGATCTTCTCTGAAACCCCCGCCCCGCCCAGCACGGCCACAAAAGGGTGCAGCGGCCGGGCGACCGTCCGCTGCAGGTTGGAAATTTCTTTTTCCATCAGACAGCCGGCAACGGCCGGCAGGCGCCGGGCGACGCCCACGGTTGAGGCATGGGCGCGGTGCGCGCTGGCGAAGTCGTCGTTGACGAAGAGATCGGCCAATCCTGCCAGCCGGGCCGCGAAACCAGGATCGTTCGCACCTTCACCGGGATGAAAACGCGTGTTCTCGAGAAGGACGATATCGCCGGGCTTCATTCCGGAAACCGCCGAAACCGCATCAGGGCCGACGCAGTCATCGGTCTTGAGTACTTCGCGGTCCAACATTTCGGCCAGCCGCTCCGCAACCGGGTCCATCCGCAAGGACTCGATCACCGCGCCGTTGGGCCTCCCCCGGTGGGAGCAGATGACCACCCGGGCCCCTTTCTCGAGCAGGTGGTACATCGTCGGCAAGGCCGCCCGCAACCGATGGTCGTCCAACACACGGCCTTCTTTTACGGGGGCATTGAAATCGGCGCGCATCAGCACGCGCCGTCCATCGACCGCGACATCGCGGAGGGTTTTTTTCATGCCTCACTCCATGAATTCACCCGAATTGTACACCGGCACCGCAATCCGGGTATAATGTCAAGACTGTATTGATGCTTCCGGCTGTCGGTATTCGGCGCACCGGCTTGACCACAACCTGAATCGGGCGCGCATTCTACACCGCGCGGGCCGTCAATATACGCGAAAGGGTGCATGGACGCGCGGCCGCCCTTCCGTTAGCGTGTCCGCCGGTGGGAGGAACCCTCCGAACCGCTAACCGTCAAGCAAAAGGAAGAGTGTATGCATCCTTCGGAATTAAAATCAGACCAACTTTATCAACATTGCCGTCTGGAGGAACTGCCCTTCGCCACCACGGACGATTTCGATGAACGGGTTCCCCTGCCGCGCCTGATCGGCCAGCCTCGGGCGCAGGAAGCATTGACACTGGGGATCGGAATCCGGCGCGACGGGTACAATATTTTCGCCCTGGGCGAAAACGGCACCGGCAAGTTCACCTTCATCCGCAGTTTCTTAAAGGATCAGGCTGCGCGGGCCGAGGTTCCCCCTGACATCTGCTACGTCAACAATTTCGAGGAACGCCACAAACCACGCCTGCTGACGCTGAAAGCCGGGCATGGCAAGATGCTGTCCCAGGATATGAACCGTCTGGTCGAAAATATCCGTAGCGCCATGCGCGCCGCCCTGGAGAATGAAGAATACCAAAACCGCAGTCAGTCCATCGCCCACGAGTTCCAGGAAAAACAAAAGGAAGCGTTCGACCGCCTGCGCGAACGGGCACGCGAGTACGGTCTGATGGCCCTGCGCACGCCGGGCGGGCTGGCATTTGCGCCGGCCCGCGGTGAAGAAGCCATTTCACCGGAGGACTACAATGCGCTGCCGGAAGCCGAACGCCGGCGCATTGAGGCGAACGCCGAGGAAATGCAGAAAGAGGCCCAGCGCATCGCCCAGAGGGTTCCGCAGTGGCAGCGGGAGGCAGGGGAGAAACAGAAAAACTTCAACCGCGAGGTGACCGAATACACGGTCGATCCGCTGGTCGACGAAATCAAGCGCAAGTATGCGGACCATGCGGCCGTGTCCGCTTTCATCCAGGAGGTCCGCGACCATATCGTCGAGAATGTCCGCGCCCTGTTCGCCCGTGAAAACGTCAATCCCCAGGTTCAGCAACTGCTGGCCATGGCGGGCGGCGCCGGCCAGCCCGAAGCCGGGGATGCGGAGGGCGCCGTCCTTCGTCAATACCAGGTGAACGTCCTGGTGGATCATGCAAAGCAGAGCGGCGCCCCGGTCGTCCATGAAGAAAACCCCACCTACCAGAACCTGTTCGGGCGGGTGGAGCATCTGGCCCAGATGGGGGCCTTGATCACCGACTTCAACATGATCCGCGCCGGCGCCGTGCACCGCGCCAACGGCGGGTACCTGCTCCTGGACGCCCTCAAGGTGGTGCGCGATCCGTTCGCCTGGGAAGGATTGAAGCGCACCTTGCGCTCCGGGCAGGTCAAAATCGAATCCCTGGGCCAGGCCTACAGCCTGATCAGCACCGTTTCCCTCGACCCGCAGCCGCTTCCGCTGGATGTCAAGGTGGTGCTGATCGGCAGTCCGATGATTTACTACTTGTTGCGGCAGCACGATCCGGAATTCGCCGAGCTGTTCAAGGTGCCGGCCGATTTCGATCATCAGATGGACCGCAGTCAGCGCAACCAGCACGAATATGCGCGCTTGATCGCCGCGGCCGTGCGCGATGCCGGGCTGCGGCCCTTCGGCCGCGATGCCGTCGCGCGGGTGATCGAGCGCGCCAGCCGCACCGCCGGGGACACCCGCAAGCTTTCGCTGCAGCTGGAGCAGATGAAGGACCTCTTGCGCGAAGCCGATTACTGGGCCGACCGCAATGCACACGCGGTGGTCGGCGCTGCGGATGTGGACCAGGCCGTCGAGGCCTGGGTCTATCGCTCGGACCGCCTGCGGGAACGAATGCAGGAGCAGATCGAGCGCGATATCGTGCTCATCGACACGCAGGGGGTCCGCGTCGGCCAGATCAACGGCCTTTCGGTCATCAGCCTGGGAGACTTCTACTTCGGACGCCCCAGCCGCATCACCGCGCGCGTCCGCCTGGGCAAAGGGGAAGTCATCGATATAGAGCGCGAGGTGGCGATGGGCGGCCCCATCCACTCCAAAGGGGTGCTGATCCTGTCCGGATTTCTGGGCGGCCGCTATGCCGCCGATACGCCGCTCTCCCTTTCAGCCAGCCTGGTTTTCGAACAATCCTATGGAGGCGTCGAAGGCGACAGCGCCTCCTCGGCCGAGCTGTATGCCCTGCTCTCGGCCATCTCCGGGGTACCCATCCGACAATCCCTGGCGGTGACCGGATCGGTGGATCAGTATGGGCGTGTGCAGCCGATCGGCGGCGCCAACGAAAAAATCGAAGGTTTTTTCGACGTCTGCCGCGCCAAAGGCCTGAACGGCGATCAGGGCGTATTGATTCCTGCTTCCAATGTTCAGCACCTCATGCTGCGCCGCGATGTGATCGAAGCCGTTCAGGATGGGCGCTTCCATATTTATGCGGTCGAGACGATCGATCAAGGCATCGAGATCCTCACCGGCGTGCCCGCCGGAGAAGCGCATGAGGGTCAGTACCCGCAGGAGAGCATCAACGGCAAGGTGCACCGCAGACTGGTTCAAATGGCCGAGACAGGGCGGCGTTTTATGCAGCACGCCGGCGAAGCCCGGGAGAAGGAGGCATCATGAAGGAAGGCGATTCCCCCGTCCGCCAGATCCTGGTCGCCATGGATGCCTCCACTTCCAGCATCAACGCCCTGCAGGCCGCGGTCGACCTGGCCGAGCGTTTCGATGCGGATTTGATCGGATTGTTCGTCGAGGATATCAATCTGCTGCGCCTGGCGCAGTTGCCCTTTGCGCGTGAAGTAAGTTTTTTTTCGCCCCTGCCCCGGCCCTTGAAGAGCCTTGAGATTGAAATGCAGTTGCGTGCCCAGGCAGAGCGCATGCGCCGCCTGCTGGCGCAAAGCGCGGAGCAGCGCGGTGTCGCCTGGATGTTCCGCATCGCCCGGGGCTCGGTGGCGGCCGAAATCCTCAGCGCAGGGGCGCAGGCCGATCTTTTGATCATGGGCAAAATCGGCCGCTCGCTACCCGGATTGCAGCGCATGGGCTCCACCGTGCGCATGATGTTGCTGCAGCGCAAGGGGATGACCATGGTGCTGCAATCGCGCGTCCAATTTACCCTGCCGGTAGCCACCGTCTACGATGGTTCGCCGGTGGCCCGCAAGGCGCTCGAAATCGCGGCCTTTCTGGTCAGATCGAAAAAGGGGCGCCTGCTTGTCTTCGTACTCGCCGAAACGGAACGACGGGCGCATGAGTTCCAGCAGGCGGTGATGGAACGGCTCGAGGGACTCGGACTGGAAGCCGACATGCGGATGCTGGTCAGGCCCTCGCCGGAGGACCTGGCCCGCCGGATCGTCCAGGCGACCGCCGGACCGGTCGTGCTCCCGTGCAGTGCGGACTGGCTCGAAGGCGAGCAGCTGTGCGCGCTGGTCGATACGATCGTCAACCCGGTGCTGCTTGTGCGCTGAACCCGCGGCGCGTCACTGAAGCAGCGGCCGTTTCAATACATGTTCGAAGAGCTCGATCTGATGCTGGGTATGGATTGCGTCCGGCTCGGAATTGCAGACGAGCCGCGCCAGGTGGTGCTTGATCCGGAGCATGCGGCGCAGCGGTGTCAGCGCGGGCTGCCCGCTGCCGGCTGTCAGTTCGCGGATCGCCGAAGCGCATACGGTGTTCACGAAAGAAGCCGACCAGATGCCGCTGAGCAGAGGATCGATGCTGTTGGAACTGCGCGTTTCTTCATAGGTCGCCGGCATGCGGCAGTAATAAAGCCGTTCCCAAAAGGCGGCGGCATCGATGCCGATTTCTTCGATCAACGAAAGGGGTGCCGGAACGCTGCGCAGATCCCCGATGCTGAACAGCGTCGGAATGCCCAGCAAGCGGCAGGCGGCCGGGACCAGGCCGCTCATCCAGTCATGGCAGTGGATCAGGTCCGGTTCGATCTCGGCGATCCAGCGGTTGATCACCTCGCGTTGGAAGGTGACCGACAGGCGAAGGTTGTCTGCGATGCCGTTCTCATGGGGCTGGCCGATATAGTTGAAAAAACGATCCTGAGCCAAATGTACGCGATCGGCGGGCAGGTGACTGCACGCCCCCTGGATGTCGGTCTGCTGCACCTCGGCGAAAACGCGCCGATAGCCCGGTTGGAGAACATGGACATCTGCGCCCGAATGAAACAGGTCGCTGATCAGATAGGCCAGATAAGCGTTGGCGATGTCCGAGGTGTTGCCCACGAAGCGGAGCCTGCGCTTCCGGCAGGGCACGAAGACGGCTTCGGCGGCGACAAATAGTACCCGGGGCGGCCGATCCGGCCGTTTCGCGAAGTGGGCGGACGATTCGTTCAGGCGACGGCTCATCACGCCACTTCCAATTGATCGATCACCTCGACGACGCCCGGCGTGTACAGGGCCGCCTTGTAAACCTGGTTGCGGACCTCCGCACCACGGACCGTCCCGCGCAGAATGACCACACCGGCCTGCACTTTCACGTTGAGGTTTTCAGCATCCACAACACCTCCGCGCAGCAGAGCGCGGCCGATATCGTCCGCGATATCGCGGTCCGCAAACCTCCTTGCGGGGATGGCCTTCAGACGGTTGAGGATACGGATTACGCCGCGTTCACGGGAGATGACTTCCTGCGCGTGGTGCTTCTGCCAGATCGCCGGTACGGCGCCTTCAAGGGTCACCACGCCGTTTTCGACCACTATTCGAACCGCTATGGACTGAATGTCGGGATTGAGCGCAAGTATGGCGGTCAGGCGGTTGCGCAGTTCCTCATCGGTCGGCATGGGGATGGTTTCCGGATATCGAATCTCGATCCGGTTTTCGATTTGGGCCCCCCCTGCGACCGCCAGGGCGTCTTCCTGTGCGCATTCAAAGGCAAAATAGGTTGGAACCGTCCCGCGCAGGCATACACTTCCCTCCTGCACGGTGACCGTAATATTGGATGCATCAACGCGGTCGTCCCAGTAAAGCTGGTCGACCACATTCTTCTTGATATCTTCATCGCTGTACCGCATCAAATCCCTCCCCGACAGGCTGTTGAAAACGAACTCGAGCCGTCAGGCAAGGGCGCGCGGCTTTCAAAAAGTCTGCTCCATACAGGCCTGTATGTGTGCATTTGTGAAAGCAGCTCAATACCGCATCACGGCCTTGAGGCGAAGTCGTTCAACAGCCTGCTAACGCGCCAAAAGCGCTGTCAGAGCACAATAGACCAGCGGAAGACTGCCGGAACATACTTTCAAGACCCCAATATTGCCCGGGCCGGCATAGATGTTTACGGTACAGGCATGCGTTTGCGTCTTCCAGTAAAAGCGATGCCGGTCACGAGGAAGGATCCCATGAAGGAGCGGCGTCTCGAACCCTTCCCGCAGGATCTGCTGCGATCCATTCCGCCGTCCGGCCTCACGCTCAAGGTGATGACCTACAACATCCACAGCTGCGTCAATGTCTACGGCCGCGTCGACGCCGAGTCCATCATCGCCGTGATCGCCGCTTCGAATGCGGATGCCATTGCGCTCCAGGAGGTCGAATCGTTCCAACCCGGCACCGGCGCCGGAATGAATCAGGCACGCTATATCGCCGCGCAATTGGGAATGCACCACCGTTTTCTACCGCTGCGCAAGGGACGGTGGGGTGAATTCGGCTTGGCGGTCATCTCACGATATCCATTGCAGGTGATCAAAAGCGGCCGTCTGCCGCCTGCCGATGCCGCCAAGCGTCGGGAAGGGCGTGGGGCGATCTGGGTCCGCCTGCATACGCCGCAGGGTTCAGTTCACCTGATCAACACGCATTTGAGCCTTTATCTTCAAGACCGATGGCATCAGATCGAGGCGCTGTTCGGAGAAGAGTGGATCGGTGCGCTCGGCCCTGTTCAGCCGCTCGTCTTCTGCGGCGATTTCAATGCCGGCGTGCGGTCTCCCATCTACCGCCAGATCGTCGCGCATCTGCGCGATGTCCAGCATGCCGTTCCGCAGACCGGTTATCCCCGGGCGACCTTCTTTTCCTATTTTCCAATCCTGCGCCTGGACCATATCTTCGTCTCGCCCCACCTCACACCCCTGTCCGTGCGGGTCCCGATCAACGCCCATACCCGCAGAGCCTCCGACCACCTGCCCCTTTGGGCGGAAATGGCCGTTACATCGGGGGCTGTCGAGCAAGCGGAGGTTTGGGGGGAATGATCGCGCCGCGCATGACACATCTTGGTAGGTATGTCACAGATCCAGTGCATGTGTGTTTTCAACATAGAGAACACAGGGAAGTAAATGCGGAGTCTGATGCCTGCCGGGATATCCGGGCGCAAGGGCACGCCACAGCGGTTTGAAGTGCCGCTAAGTAAACATATTCATAAGCATCGCAAAATATCATTTCGGGGTCGGAATCGGAATCGATTGGATATCGATACCGATTCCGACCCCGAGACCGGTCGATCACGACCCCTCCTTCAGGCTGCTTCCCGGCGCTGCCGGAATCGGGGGGCGTCCCGCCGGCCGGTCAGGCTGTCATGCCATGAGAAACACCGCATTCCATGGCAGCCTGCGCGACCTGCTGCAATTTTTTGAGTGGAAAGGGTTTGTACAGGACCGCCCGGACGCTGGCGCAGGAAAGCACCGGATCCTCCTCCAATGCGTGGCTCGAATGGCCGGTGATCATCACGATCGGGGTCTGCGGCGAGATGCGGTTCAGCATCTCGACCAGGCCATAGCCATCGAGTACCGGCATTTCAATATCGCTGACAACCAAATCGGCGCCATGCAGGCAAAACCGTTCATAGGCCGCCAGTCCGTGTTGGGCCTCGATGACATCGCACCCGATCAATTCAAGAGCCTTGGCGACCAACTGCCGCACATCGTCATTGTCGTCTACGACCAGGACCTTTCTTCGACGGCGGGATAGATCCTTCTGATGGAATTGCACCGCTTCGGACCCGATGCCGTGCTGGGTAATCATCCGCATTCCTTTCTTTTGCTGATTCGCTGAGCCTGAAACGTTCCGGCTCCCATCCGTTAATCGGCCGGCCGGCCGGACACCGGTCCGTGCCTGAGGCAAAAGCGCACGTATTCCCTTTCGGCGGTGATGTAATCCTCGCTGGAGTAATGGTTCAGGTTTTCGCCGATGCGAAACTCGCTTTTGTACTTGGCGATCAATCTTTCTATTCCGGAAAAGCCTTGATGCTTACTCGGCATTTTTGAACCTCCTGAACATGGATCGATGCTTAACCTCAGCGCGCCGGATGGGCTGCTGCGACACTTTTCTTACGTTGGATAACCATTATTAAAGCAAGCTGGCGCGCCCACCAGCTGCCGGTGGATACCGGAGCCGCATGTACGCAAAAACTAAGTATGCGATCGGGGGTGAACCCGAAATGGGGTACTCACTTTAGCTTGTCGATACGATATCCCTTATACGCGTCTTGCGAACGTCCCCAAAAGCTCCCCGGCGCTTGTTTCGATACCGGACGGGTGTTTCGCGCTGACGCTCATATCGGGGGGGCACGGAAGCGAAAACGTGTTCCGCGGCAGTCAAAATGCCGCCCGGGCAATCATAGCAGAACCAGCGGCACGTCCGGATCCAACCGGCCGCAGGACGTCATTGCCGCCGGGATCCGCGTCATTATTTCTTCACGAAAAATCGGTTCTTGGACTGCGCACGCACCAGCGCTCCCGAAAGTCGAGGCGAGGGGGCATCGAGCCTTTTCGGAGAAGTTCGACTTGAACGAGGCTTGCGGAACACCGAGGAAAGAAAAAGTCTAGTTTGTGTATAAGAAAAAGAGTATCGTGGCTATGGGGTTCAGACTGTATTTTAGCCTGCTTACAATAATTCTGACGCCTTCTTCGGGATGTAAAATAATAAGAATATGGAAGAAGAACCCTTTACTTTGACGGGCGAATCGGTTACAGGTTGATTATTCGTCTTTCGCCTTGAACCCTTGCTGCAGATTTTCCCCAATCCTTTACGAAGCCATTGCCGACGATGATCCTGAATCGAATTGCGGGGACAGGGCGGCGCTTTCATTTTAAACGGGGAAGCATTTCATGTCGCAAAAAACACGCGTCATCATCGCGGAGGATCACAAACTGTTCCGGGAAGGTTTGATCTCTCTGCTCGGCCAGATAGATGATTTCGATGTCCTGGGAGAGGCGGAAAACGGCCTGGAAGCCATCCGCTTCGCGCGCAAGTTCGAACCGGAACTGCTGCTGCTCGACCTTTCGATGCCGCGGATGAACGGCATCTCGGTGATCCGGGAGCTCAAGAGCCAATACCCATCCATGAAGATTCTGGCGCTGACCATCCACCAGGACGAGCAGTTCATCATGGAAGCCTTCAAGTCGGGCGTAGACGGCTATTGTTTAAAGGATGCCGGCCGACGCGAGCTGCGCCTGGCGATCCAAAGCGTGCTCAACGGCAAACGCTATATCAGCCCGACCATCTCGGATACCATCATGAAGGGCTTTCTGGCCGATCGACGCAATCTCAAGACCAAGTCCTCATGGGATACGCTGACCCAGCGTGAACGCGAAGTGCTCAAACTGGTGGGCGAGGGATATCCGAACAAAGCGATTGCCGACCTGCTGTGCATCAGCGTCAAGACGGTCGAAAAACACCGTTCGAATATCATGCGCAAACTGGACCTGCACAATGCCTCGGCCCTCACGGCATTCGCCATCCAGCACGGATTGGTGGCCGCACCCCCCTGAAAACGCCGCCGGCGGTGCGCATCGTTCAATCCCGCCCCGAACAGGCGCAGTCCCATTCGATCCGCGAAGGAATCCGCAACCGGATCCGGGTGCCATTACCGGGTTTGGAGTCGATTTCCAGTGCACCGCCCGATATCAACGCCCTGTCCCTCATGCCGCGCAGACCATATCCGCTGAGCGATCCGGCCTGCGGCGTTACGGCAGCGGGATCGAATCCGCAACCATCGTCTGCGATGCTTAACTCGATCCCCCTGCTCTGCTTCAATCGGACGGTCAGGCACGCCGCACCGCTGTGTTTGGCCGCATTGGCCATGGCCTCCTGCAAAATTCTGTAAATAACGATCTGGGCACCGCTTGATATCTGACTGTCGCCCAGATCGATCTGGCGCAATACTTTCATATTGTGAAACGCCTCATACTCGCGGCAATAGCTCTCGATGGCACACGTCAGGCCCAGGTCGTCGAGGACCGACGGCCTCAGCTTGGCCGCCAGGCGTCGGGTATCCGCCACCGTGCTCTGCACGAGTTCGATGATTTTTTCGATGGACACCGTCTCGCCGGGTGAGGTCCCGGACATGCCTTCCAGCTTTTCCTCGAGCGCGTATTTGATGGTCGCCAGATTGCCGCCGATGCTGTCATGGATCTCCTGGGCCAGCAGCTTGCGTTCATTCTCCTGCCAGGCCATGTATTGCCTCACCAGCTTGCGCTGACGCCGTTCCGAGCGCCGCAGTGCGCGCTCGACCTTCTTGCGTTCACCGATTTCCTGCTGCAACCGCCGCACCGCCAGTTTCAAATCGAGCGCAGGCGGTCCGGACTTGTGCACTACCGTCTGCTTGATCCTGCGCAGCCGGTGCTGTATCAGGAGTGGAACATAAATCCTGGGCCGCTTCGGCAATGATGTCTTCGCAAGCATGTTAAACCCTCGCTTTCAAGATCGCATTTTCTCAGGTGCGCGGTACCCTGCTACCATTGTAGAGTTGATCGGCGCCCGCTGTGGAAGGGGGTCGTGGATAGGTCGAGGGCAGGTGTGGTCAGGGCTGCCGTCAAGACGCGCTGGCGAGTCTGCATAACAAATCGGTATGCCGATGACAAGCCTCAAATCCCGCTGGAAATCATGACCCCGGCCAGCGATCGTTAACGTCCTTCTACTCCCCCCCTACGCTCCGCGTCCGAGGATAAATTCCCGCCTCCCCGCCAAATAGGGCCCCTACCCTATTTCAGACCACGGGGGCTACGCTTAATGTGACACAACAGATACAGGAGCGTGTGTTCTAGTCGTGTTCGCCGAAACATACCAGTATTATGTAGGCCTGAATACAGAATAGCACCTATTCTACTTGCAGCCGCAATCGTTAGGATGGGGTACCCTGAACGTACCGGTTTCCAAAAGTTATTCTTTCCGGCAGGTGCCCCAGGGTAGAGGCGACACGTCAGACGGCAATTGAATTCGCGCACGCATGAATCGAACGCACGGAAGCGGCAGTGAGGCAGTTCATGGCAACGGTATCAAGGGCAGAAAAGGGTTTGGGGCTCGGCCCGGTACACAAAACCTATCCCCCTCCCGCGAAGCAGCATAAAACAACCAACGACCACCCCGCCCGGCTTTCACCGTCGGTTGCGGCAGGCGCACGGCGGGCTCCGGTGCGATCCGGGCGCTGCCGCTCCATCTGCGAGATGCAATTGCCAAGCGCATTTTCATCCGACAGGAGGTGTACGCCATGACCACAGGTGTCGAGGCTTTCGATAAAACCATTCAGAAAACAAACGAGTGGTTCAAAGATCTGATGTACGAACTGAATTGGGATGACCAACGCCAGGCCTATCAGGCGATCCGCGTGGTGCTGCAAGACCTGCGCGATCGATTGATGGTGGACGAAGCCGTCCATCTGGGAGCCCGACTGCCAATGTTGGTGCGGGGTTTCTATTATGAAGGCTGGAATCCTTCCCGCACGCCGGACCGGCAGATCGACCGGGAGATGCTGCTGGCCAACATCCGTAACGCCCTGGGAACTCAAATCGGCGACGCCGACCCCGAACAGGTCGCCCGCGCCGTTTTCAAACTTCTCTATCACCGCGTCGGCAGCGGTGAAAGCGATGACATCAAAAGGGTCCTGCCGCCGGACATCGAAGCGCTCTGGCCGCGCAGAACCATTCATTGACACTTTGTAAGGATACGCAGCGATGCAGGTTCCATTGGAGATCACGTACCGCAATATCCCTGAAATGCCCGAACTGGAGCTCCTGATTCGGGAAAAAGCGGCCAAACTGGAGCGATATTGCGATTATATCAGCAGCTGCCGGGTGGCCGTCGAAAAACGCCATGAGAGTCAGCAGAGCGGACAGCCCTACCGCGTGCGCGTTGAACTCAATGTTCCGCCCGGCCATCGACTGGTCGCAAGCAAGGATTCTTCCGGCGGCGACATCCATACCGAACTGCCCACCATTGTCCGGCAGGCGTTCGAGGCTTCACGCCGCCAGCTTGAAAAACTTACCGCTCAACAACGCGGCGATGTGAAGCAACATCCTCAGCATGAGACGATGGCGCTCGTAGAAAAGATTTACACTGAAGAAGGGTACGGATTTCTGCGTACCGTGGAAGGGCGCAGCATCTACTTTCATAAAAACAGTTTGCTGAACTTCGACTTCGAAAAGCTCACAACCGGGACCGGCGTCCGTTTTGTGGAGCGCGAAGGCGAAGAAGGACCTCAAGCCAGTTCGGTCCAGATCACAGAAAAAGGCGAATGAGCCCCGATCGTGTTAACCCCGCTGCGATCAGCGGAGATGGATATAAGGTGAATCTGTCGTCATCGACAACATTAGCAGGTAGAACGGAGGTCTTATGGAACAGTTCATCGCCAACATCGCCAAGAGTCTCGTGGACAATCCCGATGCCGTTTCCATCAACACCATCAGGGGCCACCAGGTGTCGGTGCTGGAGCTCAAGGTCGCCAAGGAAGACCTTGGGAAGATCATCGGCAAAAAGGGCCGCACGGCTGGTGCAATGCGTACCTTGCTGAGCGCATTGTCGGCCAAACTCAAGAATCCTTCAGTCCTTGAAATAGTCGAGTAAAGCCTATGATTACGATTTTGAAGCGTCGGCCCGGCCGCATGGACCGTTCGCTGGCCGCTGACGGGCCGCTGACCTTCACGGCCGTTCCCGGCCGCCAAGTGAAATCAGCACCTGAAGCACAATGGAAACCAACCACCAATAGCTACCAACCGGAGGTAAACATGGAAAAGTTCATCGCTGACATCGCCAAGAGTCTGGTCGACAAACCCGAAGCCGTATCCGTAAGCACGATTAGAGGAAGTCAGGTATCGGTCTATGAACTGAGGGTCGCGAAAGAAGATCTGGGAAAGGTCATCGGCAAGAAAGGCCGTACGGCAAGCGCAATGCGTACTCTGTTGAGCGCCCTTTCGGCCAAGATGAAAAATCCTTCAGTCCTGGAGATCGTCGAGTAGTGTACTCCTTCTTCCCGGGAGTGCTACTCGAACTTCATCTTCTTGAACTCGCTCGAATTTGTTTCGGCGCCGTCGGAATAGAAATTCCGCCGGCGCCGGTCGAAGCGAACACCGTCAGTACCTGAGCACCGCCGCGACCGACAGTGCATCCGGAAGTTCGTTGCCGTCGGCAGTAAAGACGCGGCCGCCGTTATTCAAGGTTTCACAGGCCGCGAAATCGATCAGATCCCGATCGCCTGGTGCGTACTGCTCATTCACTGTCACCTTGGCCGTTTCAGCATCGTAGCGGCCCCACACCGTCTTGTCCAGGACCATGATCAACCGGTCGACGCGCCCCTGAGCGGCTGCCGGTACGATGGTTTCGATCCTGCCGGCGGTCCGGCCGGTACCCTTTAAGTCGTTGTACTTTGCGACCGCCTGCTGCATCTCACGGCGGAGCAACTCCGAAATGATCTCCCAGCATCGATCGCGAAGCGTTTCCGTGTCGGCCTCCTGAGGATTGTAGGCAATCCCTTTATCGAGCAGGTGGGGATAGCGGTTCACCGCCGCATAGATGGGCAGCAGGAAATCGACGCCCATCGTGATCAGGGGCTCCTGACGGTCGTTCAGGATCGGCTGCACGGCGCCGTCCACGACACGGAAGTAGCGCTGAATGCGCTCTTTTTCCTGATCGGAAACACCGCCGGTTCCGAAATGGATGGCCCCCCGGACGTGCGCGCCTTTGATCGCTTCCACTTTGGTATGAAAGTGAAGCTGCCGTTCGGGGTCATCGAAACGCAGCGCGTCATCCAGTCCCTTGGGCATATCGGGCACCTCGATTTCATCGATGCTGAAGCGTGTGCAGCGGTAGAGCCTGGCCGCCTCCTGACTGAGGGTCAACAGGTAGCCCTGCGCATCGTCCGTGATCAGCGGCAGCAGGGGTTTGAGGTGGAAGCGCTCGCTGACGACCACCTGTTCGGGCAGCACGATCGGCAGGCGGTATACGCGCGCCGTTTCGCTGTTGGCGGCCAGAAAGACGGCCAGACCCCGGCCTTGATTCCGCCAGAAGAAAGAATCGTCCAGGAGCGGCCTTGCCTTGGCCAGCAATACATCGGCCTTTTTGGCCGTCAACAGCTCGTCGATCTGCTGTTGCGCCTGCTGGAGCAGGTTCTTGAAGCGGATCGGATTCTGGCGCGTCTCGGGCCCTTTTGCAAAGGCCGGCATCAGCAGGCTTACGCAAGGGCTTTCATCCACGGAGAGCAGTTCGTTGAAGTCGCCAAGGGTGAATGTGTCCATAAGCATTTTACTCCTTCTCTTGCAGACAGAGTGTTCACGGCGCTTTGACCCAGCCCGCGTCCCCCTCAAAGCTCGAACACGCGCGAAGCGTTCGGAGGCAATTCCAGCACCTGATCCCGGAAGCCGATCCGGATCGGTTCCCCGGCTGTCGGCAACGATGTGAGGGTGAGCTTCTCGGCGGTCAGTTCGACTTCGATAAAATGGTTGCGGTAGCGCAGCCGCATGCGCAGGCATTCGAGTTCCTCGGGCAGACAGGGATTGAACCAGAGAACATTCCCCCGCGTGACGATGCCGGTGTAGCCGCGCTGCAATTGGTCGACGGCCCCGGCCATGGCGCCCAGATGGATGCCTTCGGCAGTCGTGCCGCCCTGGATGTCCTCGAGATCGCCCAGCAGGGCCTCCCGGAAGAGGTGCCAGGCATGCGGCCGATCCTTGCGCGCCAGCACCCAGGCGTGCACGATCCGGCTGAGTGTCGATCCATGACTGGTGCGCGCCAGGTAATAATCGACGTTGCGGGGGATCAAGTCCGGGGTATAGCGGTACCCCAGGTTCTCGATGATCTGGGCCAGTTCTTCCGCGGGCAGCAAATAGAAAAGCATGAGGACGTCCGCCTGCTTGGATACCTTGTAGCGGTTGGGCGAGTCCTGCTCGGCCTCCAGTATCCGGTCCAGGCGATGAATATCCCCGTACTTGCGCCGATAACCTTCCCAATCGAATTCCAACAGGTCCGCATAGCCTTCGAACTGGCTCACGATATCGCCGTCATGAAAGACGATGCGCATCTTCCTTCCGATATCCCGCCACAGTTCGAACTCGGCCGGGCGCAGATCGACCTTTTCGCACAGCTGCTGCCGGACCGCTTCGGGCAGTTCTCTTAACAGGGCTTCGGCCGCCTGCAGAACCCAGACGGTCATCACATTGGTGTAGGCGTTGTTGTCGACTCCGGGCGCCGCGGCATCCGGATAGCCATCGTGATATTCATCCGGCCCCATCACCCGGCAGATTTCCCAGCGATCGATGCCCGGGTTGAAGCGCGCCAGGCTGGCCAGGAAGCGCGCCACTTCCATGATCATCTCGGCACCGTAAAAGGAGAGAAATTCACGGTCGCGGGTCACCTGGTAGTAATGATACAGCGTATACGCCAGCGCGATATTGACATGCCGCTGCAATTGGCTGTGGTCGGGGATCCAGCGGCCGGACAGCGGATTGAGGTGGATGCGCTGACTCTCCTCGCGCCCGGTGCTGCCGCTCTGCCACGGATACATCGCCCCTCGGAAACCGGCCTTGCGCGCATTGGCGCGGGCCGCATCGAGCCGGCGGTACCGATACATCAACAGGTTCTTGGTGATTTCGGGCAGGCGCAGGTTGATCATCGGGAAAATGAAAAGCTCGTCCCACAATACATGCCCGCGGTATGCCTCCCCGGTCCATCCGCGGCAGGGAACGCCCGCATCGAGGGCCAGGCGCATGTCGTTCAACGAAGTGGTCTGCAGCAGGTGGAAGATATTCAGGTGCACCCCCATGCCGATCTGTTGCGCGTTGCCGTAATGCGCTTGTGGATTGGGGCGCAACTGCAGGTCGAAGCTCTGCCATAAATGGTCCCAGGCCAACTGCTGGCGCTGCAGCAGGGTTGCAAAACCGGGCGCCTCGCCGACCGTCTTGAGCGCCGCGCGACGGCAGGAGCCGATCGCCGGGTCGCGGGAACTGAAAAGCCCAACCACCTTTTCGATGGTCAGATTCTCGCCGGCGGCCGCCTTGAGCGTGCAGAGCTGTCCGATGTACGCCGGTTGCCGCAGGCAGCGCCGGTCTTCGGGCGGCGTGGGGTTTTGATCGCGGAAGAAGCGCGTTCGCGCAGCCAGTGCGACGACCAGGCCCGACTGGTTGGTTTCGCTGCACAGAAATATGGTTTCGGCGTCGGTCTGCCTGGTTTCGCGCGGGAGCCAATGCGCGTTTTCCAGATGACGGTAGCGCGCCACACCCGTATTACGCACGCGGCCGTCGATGGCTGTACGTACTTCGACGCGTCCGCTCCAGTTCTCTGGACGCAGCGTGAGTTGAATCGCCGCCAGATGGGCATTTTCCATATGCACCAGGCGCTGCTCGTGCACGGTGGTCACACGCTCCTGGTCGTCTTTTACACGCCAGCGCCGATGCATCACCCCCTTGCGCATATCCAGTTCATGCAGGTAATCCAGCAATTCGAAGGCCTGCGGTTCGAACCATTGCCCCGCTTCGATGCGGAACGTCAACGGCAGCCAGTTGGGCAGGTTGACCAGGTCTTCATTCTCCAGGAGATGGCCCTGCACTTCCGAAGTTAAGCGATTGTAGCCTCCAGCGAGGTAGGTTCCCGGATAATGGATGCCATCGGCGACCGCCTGGGCCGACGCGCCGCGGGTGCAGAAATAACCGTTGCCCAGAGTGGTGAGGGCTTCGCGAACGCCTTCCGCTTGCGGGCTGTAATCGGTGTAGCTCAGCCGCCAGGCGCCCTCACTGGCGCCGGCCTGCAGCGAACGGGCGAGCTTATCGAGGAAAGCGGCCACCGCCGCGCTGTCGGGCAGCCGGTAACAAGCAAGACTCTCGCTCCGGTTGTCGTCGTCGACCCGGATGCCGATGCCGTCGGGCTGAAGCTCCGCGAAGGCATCTTCGTCGGTGGTATCGTCGCCGATATAGATCGCAAGCACCTTGGCCCCCGAATCCTGGCTCCTGTTGATCAGCCAGCGCACGGCACGACCCTTGTGCCAATCGACATCCGGCTGCATTTCGAATATCTTCTTGCCCATTTTACGCCGTAGTCCCGTGCTCTGCGCGTGCACCTGCTCGACGATGGCCGCCACCTCCCCGGCCTGTTCGGCGGCAACTTCTCTGAAATGAACGGCAAGGCTGAATTTCTTGCGCTCGACATGGGCGCCCGGTATGGCGGAGAGACGCCGCCGCAGGATCTTCTCGGCCTCATCGATGCGGGGGATGAATTCGCCGCCCTTGGTGAATGCCACGGGGGCATCCTGCGGCCCGCCGATGTCGAAGCCGTGGCTGCCAGCGTAATAGAGCTGCGGCAACCCCACGCGTTCACGCACATCGGCCAAATCGCGCCCGCTGACCACGGCCACGCTGCATTGTCCTGCCAGTCGCCGGATCGTCTCGCGCACAGCGTCGTCCAGGTGGGCCTCTTCGGGGCGCCGCACAATCGGTGTCAGCGTTCCGTCATAGTCGAGGAACACAAATGGACGCCGGCCGACCAGACGCTTTTCGATCTCCTCGAAGTGTTCGAGCGCGGATGCCCTGACCGGCTGCGGCGTCTCTGTCTTCTGATCGGATACGCTCAGCGCTCCCAGATCGCCTACCACGCAGTCCGCACCGTGAGCACGCAGCCGGGCGCCGTGGCGGTCGGTGCCCACTCCGATGACGCAGCCGAAATGACCCCGTCGGCCGGCTTCCACGCCCGACTGCGCATCTTCCACCACGGCGGCGCGTTCGGGCGCGACATCCAACCGCCGGGCGGCCTCCAGGAAAATATCCGGCGCCGGTTTCCCGGTAAGCGAGAGCCGCGCGGCATCTTCCCCATCCAGAATGCAATCGAAAAGCCCGGTCAATCCCGCTTTTTCGAGAATCATCCGGCCGTTGCGGCTGGATGTGACCAGGGCGACTTTGATATGCGCTGCTTTCAAACGGTGGATGAAATTGACCGCACCGGCGTAAACCTGCACCCCCTGATGTTCGAGCAGCGCTTGATACACCTGGTTCTTGCGATTGCCCAACGCGCAGACGGTCATCCGGTCGGGAGGGTCGGAAGGTTGCCCGAAAGGCAGGTCGAATCCACGGGCCTTGAGAAAAGAGGCGGCGCCTTCATAGCGGGGTTTTCCATCCACGTGCCGGGGATAATCCGATTCGATGCGGAACGCCGGCTGGTCCTTGCCGCCCTGGCCGGCCAGGCGTTGAAGAAAATCGTCGAACACCTTTTTCCAGGCCCGGGCGTGCAGGGCGGCAGTATCGGTGATCACCCCGTCCAGGTCGCAGATAACCGCCTCGAAACGGCGCGCCGATAAGGAGTGGCAATTCGGCATGATTCTCTCCGGACCGGATTCAGTTGGCACTGCGGACTTCGAAAAGCTGGTCGATCTGGTCATTGGTCAGCGTTTCATTTTCGAGCAGCGCGTTGGCCAGCAGCTCCAATTTTTCCTGATGCTTGGTCAAAATGGTATGCGCGTCCTTCTCTTTCTCCTGCAGGATCTGGCGCACCTCCTCGTCGATCAGGCGCGCCATGTGCTCGCTGTACTCCCTCGAATCGGTGGTCAATTCGCGCCCGAGAAAGGGACTGCCCTGCGAACCGGAAAGATTCATCGGCCCCAGAGCGTCGCTCATGCCCCATTCGCATACCATGCGTCGGGCGATCTGGGTGGCTTTTTTCAGATCATCGCTGCCGCCGGTGCTGATTTCCCCGAAAATGATCTTCTCCGCCACCCGGCCGCCCATCATGATGGCGATGCGATTGAGCAGGTAGTTTTTCTGAAGGTTGTGGCGGTCTTCTTCCGCCATCTGTTCGGTGATTCCCAGGGCCCGCCCGCGGGCGATAATGCTCACCTTTTGCAGCGGATCGGTGTTGGACTGCAGTTTGGCCATCAGGGCATGCCCGGCCTCATGGTAGGCCACCATTCGTTTTTCATTGCCAGTGATGACGTCTTCGCGCTCGATCCCCATCAGGATCTTGTCCCGCGCCTGCTCGAAATCTTCGGCGCCGACCTTGTCCTTTTTTTTGCGGGCGGCCATCAGCGCCGCCTCGTTGACGATGTTGCGCAGATCGGCTCCCGAGAAACCGACGGTGCGTTCGGCGATATCGAGCAGGTTGACGTCTTCGGCCAGGGGCACCTTGCGCACATGGGTTTCGAGGATTTCGCGGCGGGCGCGTTTCTGTGGAAGATCGAGCAGTATCTGGCGGTCGAAACGCCCCGGGCGGACCAGGGCCGGGTCGAGGACGTCGGGCCGGTTGGTGGCGGCCAGAATGATCACCGATTCGCGCGGCGAAAACCCGTCCATCTCGGCCAGGATCTGGTTGAGCGTCTGTTCGCGTTCATCGTGGCCGCCGCCGATGCCGGTGCCCCGCACGCGGCCGACCGAATCGAGTTCGTCGATGAAAATGATCGAAGGCTGGCTCTGCTTGGCGCGGCTGAACATATCGCGCACGCGCGAGGCGCCCACGCCGACGAACATTTCCAC